>DBRC01000016.1:23714-41067 GCA_002305505.1 Prevotella sp. UBA1378
AAATGGCCAAAAATCAAAACAGGGGTATATCCCCCGCCTTGCAACGGCCGTGCTGCCGCAGCGCAAAGAAGGCATTGCCAGCCGGATTAGCGTGATGTCCTTATCCCGAACCCGGGTAGAAGATAAAAGATATAAGCCGGAATCATGGTTTTCAACGGAAAACCGCTGATTCTCACTAAAGCCGCACCTTTAGGGCGGCCGCACTGCCGGCTGCCGATGCCCTGACGACGTAAAGGCCCGGCGGCAAGGAAAACGAACAAGAAGACGAGTTGCAGGGGATGCCGGCCAACTGCATCCCCTGTAAATTAAAAACCTTGACCTCGGTCAGCGCCGAAGAAGACTCCACGTGCACAACCGTGCCACAGCTGCTGATGCGTATACCTGCCCCGGCCGCCGCCGTACCCTTCACGGCGTCCGGTACATGTTTCTTCGCAATGCGGTAGATACGGGCGTCCTTGGCCGGCACATCGTAGCTGAATCCGTCGGCATCATGACCGACGGTTGTCCCCGTCCACAATTCCCTTACCGCCCCGACGTCAGCGGCATCAATCCCCAAGCGGGCGAAAAGGGCTTTGCCCGAGACACGGAAAAACACCTTGTTATAATTGACAACAGCCAGATACCAATAGTCGGGGCTTTCGCCGATAAACAAGTTCTCTGCCCCATCCTCATTGCCCAAACCGCCTTCTACCGGGCGGAATGAACGGCCGCACAACCGCGTTATCTCGTTCACCTCCTCGTTGGTGAACAGCTCCATGGCCAGTTTGCGCGACTCCTCCGGATAGCCCCTTGCCACAGCCTTGCTGTAATTGTCGCCATTGATAAAGGCTCCCGTCACGGCGCCCGACGTCACCCGGGCACGGTTCTCGCCCTTCGATTCCAAGCCATTGTGGTAGATGCTTTTCAGCACCAAGTTGTCGGGGTCGTTAGCAAAATACAGTCCGCCGGTCCACCAGCCGTACGACGTGCTGTTCAGCACGTACTGCGTGTTTTCAATCGAGCTGTATGCGTCGCAGCTGATACGCCGGCCCTCGGCATACTGATAGGGGAAGATGGGTGCGATAGAGAGGTTGAGGTAAATATCGTCGCCTGTCTGCTTGCGTATGAAAGCCATGCCCTCGTTATAAGCCTGTATGCCCGTGTGCACTTTCTTATTGTACCACGAGTCGGCCTCCACTGCGCCGTCGCACATAAAGTCGAGCTTGATGTACTTGACGCCCAGCCGCTTCATGCGCGCGATGTTGGACATGATGGCAATCTTGGTGCCGGGATGCGTAGGGTCAAGGCAATAGGCACCGGCAATTTCGGCCGGTATGCCGTTGCGGCGCAACCACAGTTCGCTCATCCTATACTTGCCGTTCGAGCCGGGCACCTCCCTGTCGGTCTTAGCCCAGTCGGCAAACGGCGTGGCATAAAGGCCGGGTATCATGTTCCATTGCCTGCACGAGTCGACGAACTGCATTACCTGTGGGTCGGTAAGGTTGGTCCAATACGAGTCGAGACTGATGCACACCTTCCCCTCCGAGTCGTGGAAACCGCGTGGCATCAGCCCGTCGCGGATGAAGCGCATGGCATCCATCACGCTCTCATAGCTGACCTCCGTCTGCAGCACGCCCCAGCTGTTCCATCCGTAAGGGGCGCTGCTGTGCCATGTACGTGGTGCAGCCACCAAGCCGCAAGTGGCGGCGAAGCTTTCCATGCCCTGCCGCCAGTCGTTGAAGCAGCCCACCATGAAGCGGGCAGAGCGCACCGTGTCGGCCACCACCGCGCCATGCTCCAACGAGTCGCGCGAGTCGGGACTGGTGTATCCCGAGAAGCACCGCAGCGAGTCGACCTGCCGGTTCGCCGAGGCTTTCAGGTAGACGGCGCTCTTCCAAGTGTCATGGTCTACCGCGCCCATCACCAGTCCTTCGCGCGACGCGACATTGTAAAGCGCCGTAACCGAGAACGACGTCATTGAGCGGTCGAGCTTATAGGAGTGGAAGCGTATCCATGCGTCGTTGTCCCAAGGTATCCATAGCATCCTGTTGTCTTGGCCGGCGGGCAGGAAGCTTGTCTGCGTATCGGTGCAGAGAGGCGCCAGCCGGTTGCTCTTGGCCTGCCCTCCGGCAGCCTTGACGCCCAGTCTGACGATGAAGCAGGGCAGCGCGTCGTAAAACGAGATTTCCTGCAGGAGGGCCTCGCCCGTATCCATCCGGTAAGTCAGCGTATAGCGCCGGCCTGTCCCGAAACAGTCGTCCACGCCGGTTTCCGTCATCTCCGCTTCCTTGGCGCCGGTAGATTTCAGTTCGCGCCGGGCATTGCCGCCGAGCATCAATGTGGCGGCAGCATATCCGTTGCTTATGATGCGCCGCCCGTTGTAGTCGATGTCCAGCGTGTGCTTGTCCGCATCGACGGCTATGTGCCATTTCCCCTCGTTGATATCCATGCCCCCGCCTTGCGCCGGTGCCGGCAACACGAGCCCCCAGCCGACCGTTACGGCCGTCAAGATGATTCTTTTCATAATGTTTTGTTTTTTTATTTAATGATATTCCTTTTCAGTCTTTCCCTTCCTTCTCTATGTAGCTTACGGGCACATACTCCATGTAGTCCATCGTGAACTCCCCGCTCTCCGACTCCACGTTCTTGGCGCGGAAGTAGTGCGGGGCATAGTCTTGGAAAGTAAAGGTGCCGATGATGATGCGCAGCGACTTATAGTCCTGCCTCAGGTTGATGTTCCCGTTCTTGGTGAAAATCGAGTTGGGGGCCTTCATGTAACCCCGGTTACGCATCATCTTATCGTTCTCGGCGCCGCCGTCGGTGGTTTCATCGTCCGACACCCAGCCGATCTGCGGCATGTCGCCCGTATAGCTCAGGTCGATGGGGATTCCCACTATCTTCCCGTCTATGAACAACTGGGCTATTCCGCGCCACGGTTCGGCACGGTATCCCAACCGTATTTCATACGTTCCGGGAGGCACGGGCGGCAGGCGCATGGTGAAGTCGTACCAGCCGCGCACCGATATTTCATCGGCCTGATGGGCTGTCCACCACTCGCTGGCCCACATGATGATTTTGCTTTCGTTGTTGAAGCGCAGGTAGTCTCCGCAGTAGTCGGGAGCCATGGTATACCCCCCGAATCCGTCCAGGTTTATCAGGTTCCAGCGTATGTTGTTGTTCGTCAGCTGGGGAGCCACGGAATAGTCGTCGAACCGTATGCGCTTGTTGAGCACGTCCTGCTGCATCACGTACTCGTCGTAAACCAATATGTTGTTCAGCGAGTGCACGAACCCGTTCATTCCGCTGATGTTGCTTTCCTGCTCGTCTATCCCCACGAAGGTACCGTCATTGCGCGTGTTGATTTTATTGCCCGCCTTTACCTCCATCAAGCGGTACTGCAGCATGGTTTCGTAGTATTCATAGCGCTTGTCCATCGCCGTGGCCGACGTGTTCCCGCCACTGTAAACCAGCGAGTTGGTCGACATCTGCCGGTTCAGCAGGTGATAGGAGACAAAGCGGTTGAGCGCGTTGCGCCGGCTGGTGGGGTCGCCGGTGTCTTCGGTGCCATAATAGGTTTGGGCATAACGCACCAAGCCGTCGATGTCCGTGATACCGGCCTGGCGGAACACGCTGTCGGGCTCGGCAAAGACGGTGTACCCGAAACGGCGCTGTGCGAGCACCTTCATCTTATAGCCCACGACGTTGACAAACTCGGTATTGTAGGGGTTGACGAACGACACGTCGTAGGTCTCGGCCATCGAGTCGTTCAGGTGCGTCAGCTCCAGTGCCTTGGCGAAGAGCGAGAAACGCGGCAACTGCAGCAGGATGGAACCGAGGGTTTCGTCGCTCGGCACCAGCACATGGTCGATGGCATGTATCACGCCGTTGTGCACCTCGATGTCGGGTATCGTGATGCGCCCCACGCGGTTCACGATGATGTCGTTGCGCCCCAAGAGCGGATTGTCCCTGTACGACACCACCATGTAGCGCTGGTTCATGTTTGTAGTGGAGAGGGCGCCTTCCGTAAAATCCTTCGTCATATAGGTGATGGAGACGCTCCGGATGATATGGTTGTAGACGATGTCGAGTTTCTCCTTGTCGGTCAGGTCGCCGTAAGTGATGCCCCGCTCTTCGAAATAGCTATTGAAGGCCGAGTCGGTAGGCAGGAAACAGGTATAATGCCCGTAGGTGGCGAGCAGGGTCTCTTCGCCGGTATCCTGCAATATCCTTGAGAATACGGAGAATCGCGCCGGCTGGTTTTCGCAGTAGCTGGCCACCGTCTCGCCCTTGAACGTATAATAGCTGTCGTTGGCTATCTCGTCGCTGTCGCAAGCCCCAAAGGAAAGGGCGGCCAGCACCGCGACGGTTAGGAAAGCATGTCTGTTCATCGTAAACATAGATAATATTGTTAATAGACGATCATTGTGATATAGTGCAAAGGTACACATAATCCCCCATATAAACGCATACAAAATTACCTTAAACGATGGACAATCTTGTGATTTTTTTCCTTTAAACTTGCTTTTTCCGCCACGAATGCTTATCTTTGCAAATGACAACGGATGAAACGACAGACGATGGAACTGAAAATAAAGGAAGGGTTTACCGGTGAGCGCAAGATTTGCTTGCCCGAGCAGGTTATCAAGATGGAGGAGGAGGACCCGCTGATGTCGGGCCTGCACATCACCGACATCGGCTACTACCCCCGCGCCAGCCACCATTACTGCAACCGCAGCGGCAGCATCAGGGAGCATGTACTGATCTACTGCATCGAAGGCCAAGGATGGTATGAGGTGGACGGGAAGCGCTATCATGCTTCCGCGAACCAGTATTTCATCCTGCCGGCAGGGCATCCGCATGTGTATGCATCAGAAAACGACAATCCCTGGACTATCTACTGGCTCCACTTCAAGGGCAGCCAGGCCAACGTGTATGCCGGCGGCGCATTGGAGCCTGCCGACGTAAAACCGTCGATACGGTCGCGCATCAGCGACCGCATCAATATTTTCGAGGAGATTTTCGCCACACTCGAATATGGCTACGGGCGGGAGAACCTGCGCTATGCCTCTACTTTATTGCACCATTACCTGGGGTCGATGCGCTACCTGCAACAGTTCCGCAATGCCGGCACCCAGCGCCCACCGACCGACAACGGCATTATAGCGACCGTCATCCGCTATATGCACGAGAACCTGGAACAGCGGCTCACCTTGGCACAGCTGTCGCAGTTCACGGGCTATTCGCCCTCCTACTTCTCCGGGATATTCAAGCGCCAAACGGGGCATTCGCCCTTAAACTACTTCATGCTGATGAAGATGAAGAAGGTATGCGAACTGCTTTACTCCACCGACATGAAAATCAACCAAATATGCTATAAGGTGGGCATCGACGACAGCTATTACCTGTCGCGGATGTTCAGCAAGTTCATGGGCGTGTCGCCCACCGAATACCGCAACTCGCAAAAAAACGGGTTGACGGATTAATCCGTAGCCCCATGTTCCGCCGGGTGAGCCCTGTTGCCCATCCATAGGTCGAGCTGCCCTCCACGCACAAAGTCGGCATGGGAGAGCTGGAAGCCTGCGTGCGGCTTACCGTTCAGCATGGCGCGCTGTATGTAGCAGTTCCCGGGCGAATTGTCATGCGCCACGATGCGGAACGTGCCGCCCGGATAATACTTTTCATCAAGATGGATGACTATCTCGTCGAATATCGGACTGGTGATGTCGAATGCCGGGCGGCTCGACGAAAAACCATCTATACTAAACAGCCCCATGGCCATCAAGGCACTCAATGCCCCCATCTGTCCCTGGTCCTCATCATGACCGCCATACCCCTTATCGGGAGTGATGCCGCCATAGGCCTGCTCTTTCACCCGCCGCACCCAGTATTGCGTGAGCCACGGCTGCCCGGCATGTGCAAAGACATGCGCATTGGAAAGCCCCGGCTGGTTAGCATAGCTCACGTAGCCATTGCCGTAGCCCGACACGAAATCGTCTTTCGCCGATTGTTCGAAAGCGTAGTTCAGGCGGGCACAAAGCGAATCGCCGCCACCCATCAAGCTGGCCAGGCGCTGCAAATCGTGGGAAAGGCCGAAGGTGGCCTGCCAAGCATTGGCCTCCTCGTACCCCCATCCATCCAGCGGATTGGCGTGCAGCCACGACCCGTCTTCCTTACGGGGCAACACCAGTTTCAACCCGGGATGGAACGATGCCGTCCACCCTGCCGCACGGCGGTGGAAATAGTCGGCCACCTTGCGATGCCCCATCCGTTGTGCCATCTCGGCCAGAGCCCAGTCTTCGAACGCCCATTGTATGGTCAGCCCGGCTTTTTCCGGGCAATAGCCATGCTGTTTGTAAAACTCTATCTTGCCGTCCTCTCCGTGCGACAGCATCCCCCCCTTCTCATGGTTGCGCCTCATTTCGCGCAGCGCCACGGCGGGCGACCATTTATGCGTAAGCCCTTGCTGGTAAGCACTGGTGATGAGCGACGTGGCAGGGCAGCCGCTCATGATGAACGAGTAGCCGCCGGCACAAGGCCCGCGCGCCAAGAGTCCGCCGTTAAGGCTGTACTGCAGGAACGAAGCGGCAAAATCGTCGAGCACGCCGGGATAGGCTGCCCCCCACAGTATATTGAGATTCCACATGGAAAGCCAGAGCGCATCGCTGTTGTACATGTGGAATCTGGCCTGTCCGTCCTTCAGCATCGGCAACCTGCGCACCGTGAGGCGGGCATCCTTCAGGTGATTGCCTTGCTGCGTTCCGCCCTGTGTATAGTCGGGATAGGCTCCGTTGATGTCGTCTATCTTATGGCGTCCCAACAGCACATGCCATAAATCAGTATAAAACTTGATGCGTGCGGCCTCTGTTCCGCCTTTCACCTCGATGCGCCCGAGCCAGTCGTTCCATTGCCGCTGCGACTGGCGCCGGATGCCGTCGAAATCGAATCCGGCGATTTCGCCGTCGAGGTTCTGCTCTACATTGGCAATGCCCGTGTAAGATATGGCCATCTTCAAGAGCAGCGTATCGCCCGCCTGCACGTCGTATTGCGCACTGACACCGGCCGTCGGAGCGTCGCCATAGCTCATGCCCTCGTTGCGGGGCGTATACTCGTCGGGGCCGGCAAAACCGGCTATGTCGTACAAGAGCTGCTTGTCGGTCCACGCGTTCAGCGCCTTAAACGGCCGGTTAAACTCTGCTACGAAGAAGATGCGCACGCGGTCGGGGCCGCCCCAAAGCCGCCCCATGGTATCGAAATAGCCCGTCAGCCGGCGGTCGGTCTGCTTCGTCACATGCGCATTCACCATCGTTGACGTAGAAATATATCCCCCAAGGTTGAACAGTACGCTGGCCACGGCATCCTTTGTGTATGTAAGGCGGTAGATGCTGGCACGCTCCGTGTTGGTCTGCTCCACCCATGTACCGTAACGGTCGAGATACAGGCGATGATAAGCCGGCTGCACGATTTCGCCTGCATGCGAGAACGCTGATTTCCAGTGCTGTTCGCCCTGCCGCGGGTCGACGTTGCCGGTGGTGGGCATCATGCTGAGCCCCGACAGCATCCAGGCATGCACCTGCGGGAATCCCAGCACTTCTTTCGAGTTATAGTTGTAGCCGCCGCCCCCCTGGTTCTTATTGCGTGTGAGCGGTGCTGCCGTCATCATCCCGAAAGGTTGCGAGCCTGTGATGAAAAAGAAATAGCGTCCGCGGGTGGTTTCGATGTAGGGGTCTACCCAACTCACATAGTCGGTGGGAGCGGAAAACACTTCCATCTCCGAAAGCCCTAGGCAAGGGCCGTCGCCGTCGGTCAGCTCGAAACGCAGGCTCCGGGTGGCCTTGGCAGGGAATGCCACTTCGCACGGTGAGCCGTCGTTGGGAATCTCCCTCACCAAAACCCGGCTGCCGTCGCTGAACACGAGTTCGCCGCCGGCCGTGTGCGCATCAGCCGCTGGGCGGTCGTAAATGAGGACCTTGCTGACGGTTACCTCCGTCTCCCAGTCGAGCTGCACCCAAGGATAGTTTATTTCGCCCCAAAACGTAACGCCGCTGCCAGATATCCACTCGCCTTTGCCGTCGACCCTGATGACGCCGTCATTGACACCAGAGGCGCCATGGCCGCCAGAGGCCTGCGACGACACCGTGACACGGGCCTGCGGCGCAATATTGTATGTCGACGCAGCAGCCAGGCCCGGCAGTATGGCAAGAATGGTGCTAACCCAGTATCCAGTCATCCTCATTGTCTGTTTCAATAAGTATCACCCAGCGATACAATCTCGAGCTCTTCCTTGAACGTCGCCATGTCTTTCGATGTACGCACGTGGATGGTGCGGGCAGTGCCCGGGAGCATGTCGAAGTAGTTGTCGCTGAAGAAATTGTCGATGCCACGTATCTTCATGAAGACGGCACGGGCAAAGATGTCGGTCTTCAGCGTCACGTCGTAGCCGCCGGCTACCGCCCGTATCGACGGGGTGATAACGGCAGGGCGGTAAGCCATCTCTTTCTGGCGCACCGGATAGGCTATGTTATAATAGGTTTTCCCGCCCGTAGTGTACGTGATATAGAAGAAAACGCTTGCTGCCTGCTCCCCCTTCAATAGGTCGGCCACCCGCCATGTACCGGCGTCGACGGCACTGTTAGCGGGAAGCCTGACTGGCTGTGTCTCTTCATACACCACCCTGCCGTCGATGGTCATTGCCTGCAGCTTCAGCGTGCCGCCAGTTGCCGTCAGGCGGTCGTTCACCAGCTTCAGTTCCAGCACCTTCCTGTCTAACGCCACCTCTTCCGACTGCTTCACGCCAGTATCCTCCTGTCCCGGCAAGGCGGCCACCTGCTCGTTCTTCCGTGCCTTGGCACCGGCGTCTTTCACGCGAGGGGAAACGAGGATGTCGTCGTAAGCCTTCTTGGTAAAGTAATGCAACGCCTTCCACCGCCCATAGTAATCACGGCTCGACCACGACGCCACGGGCCAGCAGTCGTTGAGCTGCCAGACAATGGAGCCCATGCAGAACGGGCGGTCGCGGCGGAAAGCCTCCATGCCCATCTTGACGGCATCGCCCTGCAACACCTGCCCTACGTACAGGAACGCCTTGAAGCCGGAAGGC
Source organism: Prevotella sp. UBA1378 (assembly GCA_002305505.1). Taxonomy (GTDB): domain Bacteria; phylum Bacteroidota; class Bacteroidia; order Bacteroidales; family Bacteroidaceae; genus Prevotella. The sequence continues at coordinate 32,791 of DBRC01000016.1, forward strand.
ACGCGGTAGTCGCGCCCCATATATTCCTCAATGCGCCGGTTGGCGTAAGTGCCGGCATTCTGGTGCGCCATCATCACCTCGCCGTAGATATCGTGGTCGCGGGGGTCGGGATTGTATATCAGTACGCTTTCGTATTCGGGGAACGACTGGAAACCGTACTCCGACTCGAAGCGCACATGGTGGTCGAAATAAGCCTCGATGGGCTCGCCGCCATGCCATACGCCCCAATAATGGTCGTCGCCGTTGATGCCGTCGCTCGGCGTGTCCTCGAAGGCCCACGGACTTGACGGGCGGTAAGCGATGCCGCCGCCGTATTCGCGCACTACGTCGGGCAGCGTCTCATAGAAGATGGAACGCTGCATCTGCCATACGCGCCCGGCCAGCCCCCGCTCCTCGAAGTACTTCTTCTTTCCGCCCCAGCCGAACCAAACGTCCTGCGCCTCGTTGTTGCCGGCATACACCGCCATACAAGCATGGTTGCGCAGCCGCTTCACATTGTATATCGCCTCCTGCCTGATAGTTGCAAGGAAAGCCGAGTCGACCTCGTATGTCTGGCAGGCAAACATAAAGTCTTGCCATACCAGGATGCCCATTTCATCGCAATATCCATAGAAAGCATCGTCTTCATAGATGCCGCCGCCCCATACGCGGATGATGTTCATGTTCACGTCTTTGGCATCCTTCACCACTTTGCGGTAGACCGAATCGGTGCAACGTGGAAGGAAGTTGTCGTTGGGAACCATATTGGAGCCTTTGGCAAAAAGGGGTTCGCCATTGAGTTCGAAATAAAGGGTGTGTCCATACTTATCCTTATCGTTGCGGAGCTTTAACGAGCGGATGCCCACACGCGTGGAACGGCTGTCTTGCGAACTGCCGGAAGACAAGTCTACCCGCATCTGATACAGATAGGGCTCGCCCAATCCATTTGTCCACCAAAGCCGCGGACGGGGGATGGTGTAGCTGAAATCCACCTTGTTGGTGCCCTTGCGGAGCGGGGTGGTCTTAAACGCCACCTGCTTCCCGTCGGCCGTGAGGGTGATGGAGGCTGAGGGCATATCGCGGCCGGCCTCTACCTCGACGACGGTGCGCAGCCGCGCCTGCTTCTTTGAAACATGCTCTTGGATGTACCAGGCATCGGCTATCTTCGCACCGCTCCATGTTTCCAGGTAAACCGGGCGCCAGATGCCCGAAGTGACCAAGCGCGGCCCCCAGTCCCAACCGTACTCGAACCCGGCGGTGCGGGCAAAAGGCGAAATGGTCTTATCGAACAAACCGCCCATCCGCGAATGGTCGGGGCCGGTATTGTGGCGGTAGGGCAAGGCATCGAACTTGGGCACGTTGATTTTGATTGGCGAATGGAAATACACCTCCAGCAGGTTATTGCCCTCTTTGAGGATGCCCTTCACGTTGCACCGCCATTCGCGGTGCATGTTGTCGGTACTAACCAACCGCTGGTGATTCAGGTAAACGTCGGCATATGTATCCAGCCCCTTGAACACGATTTCCTGATTCTCCGCACCCAGCTCATCCGCCGATGGCACAAGGACGGTTTCGTACATCCAATCCTCCTTGTCGACCCACTGTACGCCGCGCTCGTTGAGCCGGTAGAAGGGGTCGTCTATTATCCTGTTACGCATCAAGTCGGTATGTACGGTGCCGGGGACCTCGGCAGGATGCCATATCTCCGAGTTCGCCTGGCGGAACCGCCAATCGTTGTGCAATGCACGCTGGTTTACGCCGGCAACGGCAGCACATGTTGCTGCCAGCAAAAGGAGGGTAGCTGCTGAATGCTTCATTGAATTGTGGGATAAAGTGGTTAAAGTGAAGATAATACGGCAGGTTTGTGCGCTTTCAAACCGACGGTACGCACAGCACCGTTGATGCGGCACTTGACCGTTTGGCTGATTGGTGAGCGGAGCACGGCCTTAATCACCTTCCCACCGCGCCAATCAATGTCCACCTCTATTCCGCCGCGGGCACAGATGCCGCGTATGTGGCCGTCCTTCCATTCGCCGGGCAGTGCCGGGAGGAAATCCAGGCAGCCGTCGTAACTCTGCAGGAGCATCTCGCACATACCGGCAACGGCAGCCTCGGTAGCATCGAACGAGAAGATGTCCTCTTCGGCGCCGGCTACTCCGGCAGGCGATACGGTCATCAGGTTTTCGCGCATGAAACCGGTGTAGAGGCCTTTCAGCGAGGCATAGGCTTCGGGGGCATTCTTCAGGCGGGCATAGAAGTTAATCATATTGCCGCGTGTCCACTCCGTGTCCTCCCACGAACCGTTTTTTGTCTGGCGGGTAAGGAACACGTCGCAGGCCTTGGCCAAATCAGGAGTGCGCTCAGGAGATATATGCCCGAAAGGATAGAGCGCAACCAAATGGGAGGCATGGCGGTGGGCAGGGTCGCTGCGCTCCACGTCGAGCATCCACTCCCTGAGCTCACCGCGCTTGTCTACCCGATAAGGGGGAAGCAACTTGATGTCGCGCTCCAAACGTGTGCGGAACTCGCCGTCGATACCCAATATGCGGGCGCTCTCTATGCAGGCATGGTAGATCTCGTAGACCACGGCGCGGTCGATAGTGGGCATCATCGAGAGGCTGTATCCTTTCCCGTCGGGCCCCAGGAATCCGTTCTCCGGCGAGATGCTCGGCCCGGTGACCAAGTATCCGGCTGGGTCTTCGACCATGTAATCGACGAAAAACTTGGCCGTCTCTTTCAAGAGCGGATATCCCGTATTGCGCAGGTATTCCTTGTCTTGCGTGAACTCGTAATGTGTCCACAGGTGCGTAGCCATCCAAGCACCGGCCGTAACATTCATTGCCCAGCCTACGCCGCTTCCCGGCGCCGTATCGCCCCAGACATTATTTATAGTATGCGCCACCCATCCGTCGCAGCCGTACATCTTGCGGGCGGTATCGTGCCCATACCGGGAAAGCAGCGACAGGTAGCCGAACAACGGTTCGTTGCACTCGTGAAGGTTGGCAACGTTGGCCGACCAATAGTTTTGCTGGATATTGATGTCTAGATGGTAGTCGCAAGTCCAAGGCATGTTGCAGGCAAGGTTATCGTTCCAGATGCCCTGCAAATGGGCTGGCAAAGGCGAGTTCTCGCGCGATGACGATATGAGCATATAACGCCCGTATTGGAAGAACAGGGCATCGAAAGCCGGATTCGAGCGGCCGCCCTTGGCCTCGGCAAACATCCCGTTGGTATCCTGAGCCGGCGACGGGCTGGGGCCGAGGTCGACGGACATGCGGTTAAAGATGCGGCTATAGTCGGCCACATGTTCTTTTTTCAATGCTTCATATTTGCGCAGGGAGGCATCGGCTATTGTTTTCCGGCATTGGCTCTGATAGCCGGGATTACGGAAATCGGTCCTGATATCGGTAATGACGGTCATGCTGTTGGCACCGGTCACCGTGAGCCGGTCACCGTCGCCAACAACCTTGCCGCCATTGGTAATTACCTTGACGATGCCAAGAAACTTGACACCGCCCTCTCCGTTCTTGTCGAAACGGGCATCACCCGTTATTTCCAGTTGGTTGCCTACGGCTTTCACTTGGCTGTACCGGAGCATACGCATGGAAATGCTGGCGGAGAGATTGTTTTTCTTTGAAGATATGAAACGTGCAACCAATGCCTGAGCAGGGTTGCTGCAAAAATATTCACGGGTATAGCGAATGCCGCCGTTACCGTATTCCACCTGCGCTACGGCGTCGGACAACGACAGCGTCCTGCGGTAACCAGACGGTTCGCCGCGCAGGCCGTCCATCTCAATCAGTATGTCGCCGAAAGGCAGGTTCGTACCGAACGAGCGGCCGCGCCCCGAGAGGTATTTATTTCCTAAGGCGTTACCTGTCTCCAAGTCGCCGCGGAAGAAGGCTTCGCGCATCTCTTTCAAGCGCCCGGGCCCGCAGATATTATTGGCGCCGGCATCGTATTGGCCCGACCACAGGGTTACTTCGTTCAGCGCTATGATCTCGGTGCCTACCCCTCCGTAGACCATTGCCCCGATACGTCCGTTCCCAAGAGGCAAGGACCCCATCCATGCAGTCGAAGGACTGTTGTACGACAGCACCACAGCATTTGCGGCCTTGGTACCCATCGTAATGAAAAGCGATAACAAGATTGTTGATATACGTCTCATCTTAATTTTAGGTGTAAATGAAATAAAATCTTCTGGTGCAAATTTAGTCATTACTTTGCCGACAGGCGAAAACAGTTACCGCATAAAGTGAAAAAAATGTCGCAAAATGAGCACATTTGCTACATCCGCTCCATTTTATGGTACAAACTTACTTTTCAATTTTATCCAAATGTATTATCTTTGCACCATAAAACAATTATAACTAACCTTCGAATGAAAAGACATCAACAAAGATTTTCGCACTGGTCAGCGGCTCTTGTGGGACTGATGATGCTTGGAAGTACGCCGGGGTGCTCTGACGACTATAAGTATGAAAACAGCGACCCCGACTTCCTGGGTGCGAGCATTTATGACTACTTGAAGGAGCAGGGCAACTTCACCACTTACCTGAGATTGGTAGACGACCTGAACTACCGCGAGGTGCTGGCACTGACCGGAAGCAAGACGGTGTTCCCTTCCGACGACGAAGCATGGGAAAGATTCTTCCGGAGCAACAGCTACGGGGTGCAGTCGTACGGGCAATTGTCGCCTGCACAGAAACGGCAGCTGCTGGGGGCAAGTATGATTAACATGGCCTACTTGTCCAACATGCTTTCCAACACATCCGACGCCAACAACCAAAGCGGCGAGGGGATGGCATTGCGCCGTGCCTCTTCGCTGAGCTATCTGGACTCCATCGGGAAATGTACGGACGCTGTACAGCTGCAGGCACCGTTCTGGACAAAGTATGCCGGCAGGGGGCTTTACCTGGTGGACGACCAAAGCCCCACCTACATGGTGCACTTCACACCTCAACATACCACGACAAACAAAATCGCAGAAGACGACATCAGTCTTATACTGGGCACAAACTACAACAAGGACGATATATATATAAATGGTATAAAAGTGACGCGGAAAGACGTTACTTGCAAGAACGGATATGTGCACGTCATGGCCGACGTGCTCACACCCAACCGCAATATGAGCCAACTGATAGCCGGGAACGGCCAGACAACGCTCTTCAACCGGCTGATGAACAGATTCTCCGCCCCATACTATAACAATGATGTAAATGACGAAGTACACGAACTGTATACCGGGGCAGAACCGACCCACCAGCTCATTTCCGACTCCATCTTCGTGAAACACTATTTCACGGCATCGCGCACCACCGACCCCGACGGCAACGACATGACCACATACGGGCTGCTGTACTACGACCCGTCGCAGGGCAGCTACTCCAGCATGGAAGACATGGGAGCGATGTTCGTACCTACGGACGAGGCTATGAATGATTATATCAACGGTGAAAAGGGCAAATACCTGAAAGACGCTTACGGCTCATGGGACAACATACCGAACAACTTGATAGCCCTGTTCGTGAAAAACCATCAGAAAAAAAGCCTGATGTCGAGCCTGCCAAGCATCTGGCCCACGATGAACGACGAGTCGAGTTTCGCCATGCACGTGGAAAAAAGCCACATCGTGAAGCCAATGATTGCCGGCAACGGCATCGTATTCATAACCAACCACGTATATCCGCCCATTGACTACCAAAGTGTATATGCCTCGGTCATGACCAGTGAGAAAACAAAAATAATGAACTGGGCGCTGCAGGACCAAACGATGAAGTTCTATCTCTACCTCCGTTCGATGGAAAACATGTACAACCTGCTGGTCCCTACCGACGAGGCTCTGCAGAACTACCGCGACCCCGTGAGCTGGGCGAAAGGAAAAAGCCAGCGGCAGATATGGGCTTTCCGCTATGATGACACTCAAAACAACCCGGTATCGGCCGACGTGTACAGCGTAAACGACGACGGGAGCAAAGGCCAATTCCTGCGCACCATCACCGACATGTCCATCCTGCGCAACCGCCTGTACGACATCTGCGATTGCCATATCATCGTCGGACAGAAAACCACCGACGGCAGCATGTCGGGATATATCGATGACGGTACGGTGCAATTCGCGCAGACTAAAGGCGGCTCGACCGTGAAGATAACCGGGAGCGGCAACGGTGTGACCATTACCGGCGGAGGCGACATAGAGCAAAGCATCGCGCCTGCCCGTATCATCACAACGTACGATGCCGACAACGGGCGCACATTCTTTATCGACCGCATCATCCAAGACCCCACCAGCAGCGTATACGAAAATCTGGGGAAACATCCGGAATACAGCAAATTCTTCGAACTGCTCAACGGAAACGACATGGTATTCACCTATTTCCAGAACGACGCGGAAATCAAGAGTATCTTCACACTCTCCAAGACATCACAATCATCGGGCCTTGGCAACGTCGTCAGTTCGTTCAGCAATTTCCAGTATACGGTCTTCGTCCCATCGAACGACGCGATAGATGCGGCTTTTGCTGCCGACAACGAACTGCACTCCTGGACGGAAATAGCCAACCAGCAAGACGATGAGACCAAACGCCGTTGGGCGCTCCATCTCATCAGATTCCTGAGATACCACTTCATGGATAACTCCATCTACATTGACGGGCGCACATACACCGGCATGAATTACGAAACCGCAGCCCGCAACGACAACGGAAAGTTCCAGAAACTCACTATCGGGAGCGACGGCCAAAACCTGTCAATCCGCGACTCCAAGGGGAATGTGGCTCACGTAAAGAAACAAGACGGCCTTTACAACCTGCAAAGCCGCGACTTTATCGTCAACTCCAGCGACTACAAGACCGCCACGCAAATAATCTCATCATCACAGTCGGTCATCCACTTGATCGACAGGGCGCTGATGCCGGAATGATTTAATGACTCACAATTGACAATGATATGAAGCATTTATTATCGACTATACTGATGATACTGTTGCCGGCCATCACGTTTGCCCAAGCAACAATGATTACCGGACATGTGACCGCCCCTGACGGCGAATGCATTGGTGCCAGCATCATCGAACAAGACAACAACGGCCGAATCGTATCGTCGGCCGTAACCGACTTTAACGGTAATTTCTCCCTGCAAATAAAGAACACTGACAACAAACTGAAGATTTCCTACGTGGGCTGCAAGACACAGACACTTCCCATCGGCGCAAGACGCCGGTTCGTAGTGGCAATGGCCGACGACAGTAATGTCATTGCCGAAGTACAGGTGAAAGGCAAAAAGCGGCAAGACACGGGAGGGTTCTCCATCCCCGTGCGCGAAATAAGCGGCGCTACACAGTCGATTTCCATGAAGACCTTCGAGGGCATGTCGGTCGCATCGGTCGACGATGCCTTGCAAGGGCGCATCGCCGGACTCGACATCGTGGCCAACTCGGGCGACTTGGGCAGCGGCAGCTCGCTCCGCGTCCGCGGCACCACCAGCATTAACTCCAACTCCGAACCGCTCATCCTCCTGAACGACATCCCGTTCGACAGCAACGTCGATGCTTCCTTCGACTACAACACGGCCTCAAACGACCAATTCGCCTCCCTGCTGAATATCTCGCCCGAAGACATCGAAGAGATTACGGTGCTCAAAGACGGCGCAGCCTGTGCCATCTGGGGTGCCCGCGGTGCCAACGGCATCATCTCCATCAGGACAAAAAAAGGCGTGACAGGCCCCACCCGCGTAACTTATTCGTACCGCCTGTCAGGCTCATGGCAGCCGGCCGGCATGAAAATGCTGAATGGCGACGACTACACCATGCTGATGAAGCAAGCCTACTTCAACCGCAACCAGAACGAGGCCGAGTCGAATATCCGCGAGTTCAACTACGACCCCACATTCTCCGAGTACGAACAGTTTAACAACAACACCGACTGGGTAAAGGCGATAACCCAGACCGGATGGACACACGACCACTCGCTCTCCATCAGTGGCGGAGGCTCAAAAGCAAAATTCCGTGCCTCGCTGGGCTATTACAGCCAGACGGGTACCGTCATTGAGCAAAGGCTCGACCGTTTCTCCACGCGTATGAACTTGGAGTATCAGGTGTCGGACCGGCTGAAATTCACCAGCGACTTTTCAATGACCTATACCAACAACGACCGCAACTACGAAAACCTTTTGGATATCGCTTACAAGAAAATGCCTAACGTAAGCATCTACCGACAGGATATCAACGGTATTGACACTGGCACTTATTACAATATAGACCAAAACTCCGGGCTCGACTCCAGCCAGAAAGACTTG
>DBRC01000026.1:0-12393 GCA_002305505.1 Prevotella sp. UBA1378
CCACCATGGATCTTCCGCTGAGCCTTTTTTATCTTCTGCCGACGGTACGCCTGCCTGGCATAATAAAAAAATCCCGGACACTTTACCGCGCGTCCGGGATTCATTTGTATAATAACTATGATGTTTGCTTTACAGCGAAAATTATGCTTCAGCCGCTTCTTCTTCCTCAACAGCAACTTCTGCTACAGGAGTTTCTACCGGTGTTTCCTCTGCTTTTGTATCCTCTGCAACAGCGTTCTCGGGAACAACCGTCACAGGAATCTCTACAATCACCTCTTTGTGGAAGTGCACGGTAGCTACATAGTCGCCCACTTTCTTGATGTCGTGCAAAACAATGATTTTGCGGTCTACCTCATAGCCTTTCTTAGCCAGTTCTTCAGCAACGATAGCTGCATTCACCGAGCCGTAAAGGGCGCCGGTAGCGCTTACCTTAGCAGCGATGGTCAGAGCAACGTCCTTCAGTGCTTCGCCCTTCTTCTCTGCTTCGGCCTTCTGGGCAGCCAGCTTATGAGCCTGCTGCTTCAGATTTTCAGCAAGGACTTTCTTCGCGGATTCGGAAGCGATAACTGCCTTACCCTGCGGAATAAGATAGTTACGGCCGTATCCCGACTTTACATTCACAATATCGTTCTTGAATCCCAGACCGATAATATCTTCTTTCAGTATGATTTCCATTCTATGTCCTCCTCAATTATTTCATCAAGTCAGTTACATAAGGCAACAGAGCTATCTGCCGGGCACGCTTCACAGCCTGAGCCACGCGGCGCTGGAACTTCAAAGACGTACCGGTGATACGGCGGGGCAGAATCTTACCCTGCTCGTTCAGGAACTTCTTCAAGAACTCTGGATCCTTATAGTCGATATACTTAATACCGCTCTTCTTGAAACGGCAATATTTCTTCTTCTTCGTATCAATAGAAGGAGCTGTCAAATAACGGATTTCTGATTCCTGTGCCATAGTTTAAGCCTCCTCTTTATTACTGTATTTCTTCATTCTCTTCACGGCATACTCAGCAGCATACTTGTCGAGCTTCACTGTCATGTAGCGGATTACTTTCTCGTCACGGCGGTAAGCTGTTTCGAGCGTCTTAACGATTGATGGCTCAGCCTTGAACTCGAGCAGGCAGTAGAAACCTGTCGACTTCTTTTGAATAGCATAAGCCATTTTCTTCAGTCCCCAGGCCTCTTCGTTCAGGATTTCCGCACCAGTATCGGTCAGGACTTTCTTGAATTTAGCGACCGTTTCCTTCATCTGTTCATCAGACAAAACGGGAGTCAAAATGAAAACGGTTTCGTATTGATTCATACTAATTTAAAATGTTAATGAATTATTATTTTGCAAAATGCGGTGCAAAGGTACTGTTTTTTTTTTACCCTACCAAATATTTTTTGTACTTTTGCCCTTAAATTGCCGGACAGATGAAGAAATACATGAAATATATGGGTATTCCCTTGGTTATTGCGGGCGGCCTTCTCCTTACAGTGGGTTACGTTGCGGGCTGGAGCAGTTTTAATGCGCTGCAGTTTACTGCCCTTGCCTTGATTCTCATTGGCGTTGCGGGCTACGTAGCCAATGAGAAGAAAAGCGGCGAATATTAACCAGCACGTTACCCGCAAAGCGCTGATGCCCCGGATGATACGCCCCCTTTTTTCCTCGGGAACAGGATAAAAAGGAGTCGTAAGCATCCGGGACACTTTGTACATGGGAGCGTGCGGTTACTCTTCTTCGGGAGTAATCAGCTTATATCCCTTACCGTGGATATTGATGATTTCAATCTGGTCGTCATCCTTCAAGTGCTTACGCAGCTTCGTGATGTAAACATCCATTGAGCGGGCATTGAAATAGTTGTCGTCAATCCAGATGGTTTTCAATGCAAAGTCGCGCTGCAGTATCTCGTTGGCATGGCTGCAGAGCAAGGCCAAAAGCTCGTTTTCCTTTGTTGTAAGCTTTGTTTGCTTCTCACCGATGCTGAGCAATTGCTTCTGCGTATCGAAGGTGAAACGGCCGATACGGTATACGGTACTTTCCTTGTTTTTCTTCCCGCGCACACGGCGCAGAATCGCTTCTATACGGAACACCAGCTCTTCCATCGAGAAAGGTTTGGTGATATAGTCGTCGGCCCCAATCTTGAAACCTTCCAGAATATCCTCCTTCAAGGTTTTGGCAGTAAGGAAGATAATGGGGATTTCCGCGTTGGCTGTGCGTATTTCCTGGGCGAGAGTGAAACCGTCCTTCTTAGGCATCATCACGTCGAGCACGCAGATGTCGAACTTCGACTTGAGGAATGCCTTGTAACCGGCCTCGCCGTCGGGACAAAGCTCTGCCATGTAACCCTTTGCTGCCAGATACTCGCGCAGCAACATACCTAAGTTCTCGTCGTCTTCACAAAGAAGAATCTTCAAATTTTCATCCATAATCAGTTATTTTTAAGGAAATTATTAATTATTTTTCTATTCTCGTTCTCCAGTTTCCTTCAGTAACGGGAGAGTTATTGTAAACTTTGTACCCTTTCCGAAATCGCTTTCTACCTTGATGTCGCCTTCGTGCAGGTCGATGATTTTCTTGACATACGCCAGTCCGAGTCCGAAACCCTTGGCATCGTGCCGGTTGCCGGTATGTACGCGATAGAACTTCTCGAATATTTTCTTCAGGTTCTCTTTCTTGATTCCCAGTCCGGTATCGCGGATAGAGAGATAGATATGCTCATTATCATTCCATGTCTTGATGTAAATATCGAGCGGGGCGTCCTGCTTACGATACTTTACGGCATTGTCTATCAAGTTGGTAATGGCATTCTGGAAATGTACCTCGTCGACATAAATGGCCGAGTCCACGGCTTCGATGTCGGTATAAATCTTTCCACCGGTATGCTCCACACGGAGGGTGAATGTCCCCGCTATAGACTCGATCATCTCGTTCAGGTCGAGTTGTTTTTTCTTGAATACGGCCTTTTTCTTATCGAACATCGACATTTGAAGCACTTTCTCAACCAAGAACCGCAGGCGCTTTGATTCGTCGGCGATGATACCGCTCAGATGTTTCATCATCTGTGGCCCCTTTGCCACGCTCTCGTCATTGAGCATCTGCGCTGCCAGTGAGATACTGGCTATCGGTGTCTTCAGTTCGTGCGTCATATTATTGATAAAGTCGTTCTTTATCTCTGTATAGCGTTTCTGGCGGAAGATAACGAAAATCGTGAAGATAAACGTTATCAGCAGCACGCCGGTGAACACAATCGACGGAATCATGAAGCGCACACTCGAGAAGATATAGCTGTTGACGTCGGGAAAGTGAATCCTCACAACCCCCTTCTTTGCTGAAGGGTCGTTGCGGAAAAGCACCTGCGAGTAGGTGTATTCATCGCCGTCGTCAGTATAGTCGGGGCAGCGGTACACCTCACGCCCGTCGGCTGTCGACACCGTGAAATGATAAGGGATATTGATACCGTTGTTCAGCAGTTCGGCGCGGATGTCCTGGTCAAGCAGCTTAAAATTAACACGCTCCTTCAGCGGCCTTTCACTGGCAGTGTAGAGGATGCTGTAGACCACCTCGTCGAGCAAAGCCTTCTGGTATACATAACGGTTGCGTACAATCTCCTGCAACGACTTCGAGGCCTCCGAGATAGAGTTCTTATCCGAACGCAGGATCATGGCTTTCGGGATAGTTGCCGGCTGGGTCGTTATGGTTTTCAGCTCGAATGATGAATAGACCGTTCCGTCTTTCCCTACAGCAGAATACTGGTGCGAATGCTGGATAACATCGTTCAGCTTGCCCGAACGCGCCATAATGGAATCTTGGCGGAAGGCGCGGCGTTCCGTCTCGTTGACATCCTTTTCCAGGTAGCGCAGGGTTTCGTTAACCTCAAGGTTCCTTGAAGCTTGGTAGAGGCTCCGGTTGACCGACTCGTCAAACTGCTCTTTTTTCATCTTGGCCATCTCTTCGATATAAGAGAGCTGCATGTAGAGCAGCGCAAGGAAGGAGCACCCCATCACTATTGCTATAGTCCAAATCGTTGATTTCTTCATATCTTAATTTTCTTCTCATGCATCTTCGGGCTGCCCGAACATCCATAACGACGGCAAAGATAACGGAATAATTGATACGACGAGCCAATAAAGTTAATTATTTCTGTTAATTTTAACGTTATTAACTAAATAACAGCGTTTTAAATAAATATATCAAACCAAATACTATAAAAATAATATTCCATTAATAAAGGGATTTAAATCGGTTATTGAAATATTATTGCTACCTTTGCAGCATGTACTGAGGTTTTAAACAATACATAAAAAACGATGAACATAAAAGAGCTGACATTAGCTGTTTGCGGTATCGCAAAAAAGGCGGGGGAATACATCCGCGAGGAACGGAGGGATTTTTCCCCCGGGAAAATCGAACGCAAGCACGAACACGACTATGTGTCGTATGTCGACAAACAGTCGGAGACACAGATCGTAGAAGGATTGAGAATACTGCTGCCTGAGGCTGGGTTTATCACCGAGGAAGGCTCTGCGCAATATAACAACGAGCAATACGTATGGGTGGTAGACCCGCTCGACGGAACCACCAACTTCATCCACAACTACATGCCTTACGCCATATCCATCGCCCTGTGCCAGGGGGAACGGATTCTGAGCGGCGTGGTTTATGAAATATGGAGAGACGAGTGCTTCTATGCGTGGCAAGGGGGCGGTTCGTGGCTCGACGGGCAACCGCTGCAAGTGAGCAACCTGCCCATCGGCGAGGCGTTGTTGGGTATCGAACTGCCATATAATGCGGAGCAATACGGCAGCATTGCACACAGCCTGATAGAGCAATTTTACGGCAAGGCCGGAGGCATCCGGATGAACGGTTCAGCAGCCATGGCGCTCTGTTACGTGGCTGCCGGACGCATGGACGGATGGCTGGAAAAGCACATCGGGCGATGGGACTATATGGCCGGCGCCTTGATTGTGGAAGAAGCCGGGGGGAAGATTACCGACTTCAGCGGCTCCACGGCCTACAAGGCGGGCAATGAAATCATTGCCTCAAACGGCATAATACACCGCGAACTGCTGGAAGCAGTAAAGAAAGCGGTAAGCACTATATAATGCCGAAATGCCTCAGGGCATTGATTACCCCGTTGTCATCGACAGACGTTGTTACATAGTCGGCGCTATCCTTCAGCACATCGAGCGCATTGCCCATTGCCACGCCGATACCTGCCTGCCGGATGATGGCAAGGTCGTTTCCTCCGTCACCGAAAGCAATGGTCCGACTTATATCAATGCCCAGATAGGCAGCCATCGCCAGCAACCCCTTGCCCTTATCCGCCTCCTTGGCTGTAATGTCGGCAAACGAGGGGTGCCATCTGCCAGAGGTACAGCCCTCAAGTTGTTTCATTAATTCCACTTCGTGGGCTTCGGAAAAGAATGGAGTCAACTGCAGAATACGCTGCTGCAGCACGGATTCGACAGGAGCCAGCAAATTCAGGTTACCTACTGCCAATTCCCCGCAAAACACACGCTCTACAATTCCCTTGGGATTGAACACTGCAATATCTTTCTCGCCAACCACTACACAGGCATAGTCGCACTTACGGGCATCGGCAAGCAGCGTATCCACCTCACGCCTGGGTATCGGGTGGCAACATACTTCTTCCATCCCTACAAAACAATAAGCACCACTTGCCGTGATATAGCCGTCGATGAGATGCTCTATCGCACCGAGGTTGGTAATGAAGCCTACCGGGCGCCCGGTAGAGATATATACCTTGGCACCATTGGCCTTGGCCTGTGTCAATGCCAATACAGCAGATGGCGGTATTTCGTGAGTTTCAAAACTTACAAGCGTACCGTCGATATCGAAAAACAATGCATAATTATCCATGAGTGCAGATGTACAACAAAAAAATGGGATTTCACGAAAATAGGGAACCGTTTCATGAAAAACAGCTCCCCATTTATTGATATATAATGAAATTAGTCTGCGTCGTTCTCCGGACGGAGCTTGCGCACAGTCTCGCCGGCACGCCACATCTCCATATTGCGCATTGCCTCCAACTCTTTCTCCAAACCGGCACGGTAGTCGGGCTTAGAGTTCGAGTCGATGGATATCTGTGCCTCATTGCCCGTCTTCACCGAGTAGTAGAGCCACTGCATCACCGGTTTGATGGCCTCACGGAAACGCGGGGCCCAGTCGAGCGCACCGCGCTGCGCGGTGGTAGAGCAGTTAGCATACATCCAGTCCATCCCCTTCTCGCCGAACAACGGCATCAGGCTCTGTGTCAACTCCTCAACCGTTTCGTTAAATGCCTCAGACGGCGAATGGCCGTTCTCGCGGAGCACTTCGTATTGCGCCTCGAGCAAACCTTCTATGGCACCCATCAGCGAACCGCGCTCACCAGTCAGGTCGGACGTAGCCTCACGCTGGAAAGTGGTCTTGAACATATATCCTGCACCGATACCGATACCGAAAGCGATGGTCTTTTCCTCTGCCTTCCCGCTGGCGTCCTGATATACTGCGTAAGAGCAGTTCAGGCCGCGCCCCTCGCAGAACATTGTACGCAAAGACGTACCCGAGCCCTTGGGAGCTACCATGATAACATCAACATCGGCCGGCGGAACAACGCCCGTACGGTCGTTCCAGTTGATGGCAAAGCCGTGCGAATAATACAATGTTTTTCCCTTTGTAAGATATTCCTTGATCGTTGGCCATGCCTGTATCTGTCCGGCATCGGAGAGCAGCATGCACAGGATTGTACCTTTCTCTGCAGCTTCCTCGATAGAGAAGAGCGTCTTTCCGGGCACCCATCCGTCTGCTACGGCCTTGTCGTAAGTCTTTCCCTGACGCTGGCCGACAATAACGTTGAAACCGTTATCGCGGAGGTTGCATGCCTGTCCCGGTCCTTGAATACCGTAGCCAATCACTGCGATTGTTTCGTTTTTCAATACTTCACGTGCTTTCTCCAATGAAAATTCTTTGCTGGTGACTACTGTTTCGATTACGCCGCCAAAATTCATTTCTGCCATTTTATTGTTTTTTAAAGTTGATACTGTCCCTATGAACCGTGCCCGCCTTATCCAAAAGCAGTCCTTTTGATGATCCATCCGCTCCTTGCCCGAAAGAGCGGCCGGGGATTAACTGTTTTTATTTCGAGTTGCAAAAGTACGAATTTTATTCATAACACGCAACAGATTACCTATAATTATTACTAAATCCGTGCTTTTTCTTTCAACCTCGCACAAACCGAACCTTACTCCTGCATACTTCGACACTTTCTGTGCTTCCGGGCGGAATCTTCATTATGCGGATGTTGAACTCCACCGCCCCTTCCCCGTCCGGTCCGGAAACCATTTCGCGGTAGAGCCCCAACCTGTCGCCCTGATGTGCCTCTGCCACATAGGCGATTTCGAAGCGCTTGATGCGGTGCTCACGATACCATGCCACATCCCAAAGGTCGAGCACATGCTCAATATACTTCACTGAGTTGACATGCCCATTTACATCCACATCCGTATAGTAGGTATCTATAATACGCACGAGCTCCGCCCCATCGCCCATCTTCACGCGGCCGCCTTTCTCTATAGGGCACGGCCGCGCCTTCTCTATCCATTGATTGATGGCCCCGTCATGAACGGCAAGTATATCCTGCGGCTGGCGGGTTCCGGTATCAATCATCGCCCATACACTACGGCCGTAACCGTATATGGTTTCGTCGCTGCCTACGATGCGGAAATTCCGGTTGGTAAAAAACTTCATCGCGCTTTCAACCCAGGTCTCCACAAAAAACTTAGTGTACTGCACCGGCATCTCTTCCATCTCGACAGCAAGGCGCGACAACACCCACGTCTTATGAATCTGGTTGAGATAAGTCATGCCGAAATCGCGGTCGGCGGAATGGAAGTCGGCTGCATTCAGCAGATGGTTGCCAAGATGCCCCATGAACAAGCGGTGGGAGAAATCACAATGGAACGGCTCTGCCATGAACGGGTATCGCCCTACTTTATCCATCACCTCCCCCTTTCGCGCTGTTCAAGAAACTCGCTCACCTGCTCTTGCGTGCTGCGCGTCACGGCGATACGCCCGCTACGGGTATATTGCAGCACACAGCCGAAATCGTTCAATGCGTCGAACAGGCTGAGTATATCCTCGGTTTTCCCGTTTTTCATCACGATGACATACGTAGGGTTCACCTCCGTGATGCTTGCGTCATGGCGGCGGATCACACGGGATACCTCAGGGTTGTCGAGCACCGACTGTGTAGACAGTTTATAAAGTCCGGTTTCACGGATGAACAACTGGTCGTCGGTGAAGAAGTTGGCTTTCACCACATCGATTTTCTTCTCTATCTGCTTGGTTATCTTCGTTATCTGGCTTTCGTCGCTCCATGCAGTGATGGTGTATTTATGCACACCTTCAATACTGGACGCCGAAACGTTCAGGCTTTCGATGTTTACCTGCCTGCGGGTGAATACGGCGGTAATCTGGTTTAGGATACCTGCGATGTTCTCCGAGTAGACCAGCAGCGTATATAGTTTTTTCTCTTGTTCCATTGCTTATATGCTTATTTCTAATTCCATCTCGTCGACACTCTTCCCAGGCGCCGTCATCGGCATCACGTCGGCCTCCTCCTTGATAGCACACTCAAGCAGGAACGGCCCCTTGGCCTGCAACATGCGCTCTACCGCCGCAGCAAGCTCCCCGCGGTCGGCCACGGCCTCATAAGGGATGCCATATCCCTCCGCTATCAGCTTATACCGGGGGTTGAGCATCTTGGTAAACGACTTGCGCTTGTTCCAGAACATGTCCTGCCACTGGCGCACATTGCCCAGATAGTTGTTGTTGAGCAAAATCATCTTCACCGGTGCCTGCTGCTCCATGATGGTGCCCAACTCCTGAATGCTCATCTGGAAGCCGCCGTCGCCCGAGAACATGCACACTGTACGGTCAGGGGCTCCGAAAGTTGCACCTATAGCCGCCGGCAAGCCAAATCCCATCGTCCCAAGACCGCCGCTGGTTACAATCGACCGTTTCCTGTGATAGCGGAAATAGCGTGTAGCCAGCATCTGATTCTGACCTACGTCGGTTACAAGGATGGCCTCCCCCTTCGTTGCCTCTGCCACCGCATTCACCACTTCGCCCATCAGGAGCGGCCCGTCTTCCGGATGGATGGCAGGCTCGACAGCCCTCTCGTTCTCCATGTCCTGATAGGCTTGGAACGAGTCGCGCCACTCGCGGTGGTCGTTCTTCTTCAGCAGCCGCGTGATGGCAGGCAGCGACACCTTGCAGTCGCCGATTACGGCTACATCGGTCTTGATACACTTATCTATTTCCGACTTGTCGATGTCGAGGTGGATCACCTTCGCCTGCTTGGCATAGGTGGAGGGCAGCCCTGTCACACGGTCGCTGAAGCGCATGCCGATGGCTATCAGCACGTCGCACTCCTGCGTCTTCATATTCAGCGAATACTGGCCGTGCATGCCCAGCATACCTTTGTTCAGAGGATGGTTGGAGGGCAATGCCGACAACCCGAGCAGCGTGCGCCCTGCAGGTATGTCCGCCTTCTCGAGAAACTCCGCCAGTTCGCTCTGCGCACCGCCAAGCTCTACGCCCTGCCCCACCAATGCCAGCGGCTTCTTGGCATTGTTAATCAGGGTTGCAGCCTCAACCACAGCCTTATCGCTCAACTGGGGGTATGGCACGTAGCTGCGTACAAAGTCGACATGCTGCGGCTCCCATTCACAGGTATGCACCTGCGCATTCTTCGGAAAATCGAGCACTACTGGTCCCGGGCGGCCGCTACGGGCGATATAGAACGCACGGCTCACAGCCCATGCCACATCCTCCGGGCGGCGTATTTGATAGCTCCATTTCGAGATGGGCTGGGCCACGCCTACGAGGTCTACCTCCTGAAAGGCATCAGTGCCCAAGGCACCTACGCCCACCTGTCCGGCAATGACGACGATGGGGGTCGAATCCATCATGGCATCGGCCACGCCCGTCAGTGTGTTGGTAGCCCCCGGCCCGCTGGTGACAATGCATACGCCCACCTCGCCGCTCACCCGCGCATAGCCTTCAGCTGCGTGCGCGGCGCCTTGTTCGTGACGTACCAGAATGTGGTCGAATGCCTTTTTCTCTCCCTGAGCATAATCATAAAGCGCATCGTATACGGGCATGATGGCTCCCCCGGGGTACCCGAAGACCGTCTTCACCCCCTCACCTTCGAGGGCCCGCATCAGCGCTTCCGCTCCTGTAATTATTTCTTTTGCCATAATTCTATGTTTATTAAACGCCGGCCGGCAGCCGGTTCTCTGTCTTTTAACACGCCCGGCGGTTAGTCTATCATCCTCACTCCGCCTTTGTCAGCAGAACTTACGCTCTGCGCATAGGCGCGCAGCGCCTTCGAGACCACGCGGTTACGCTTCAGCGGCTGCTGCGGGCGTGCAGCCAGTTCCCCATCCGTCAGCTTCACATTGATGCTACGGTTGGGAATGTCTATCTCGATAATGTCCCCATCCTTTATCTTCCCGATGTTCCCGCCGGCAGCAGCCTCCGGCGAGATGTGCCCGATGCTCAGCCCTGAAGTGCCGCCCGAGAAGCGGCCGTCGGTAATCAAGGCACACTCTTTGCCAAGATGCATGCTCTTTATATAAGATGTGGGGTACAGCATCTCCTGCATGCCGGGCCCTCCTTTCGGCCCCTCGTGGGTAATCACCACGCAGTCGCCGCTCTTTACCTTGCCCCCGAGAATGCCGTCGCAGGCATCCTCCTGCGAGTCGAACACCTTAGCCGGCCCCGAGAATTTCCAAATGCTTTCGTCAACGCCGGCCGTCTTCACCACGCAACCGCCTTGCGCGATGTTACCGAACAGCACTGCCAGTCCGCCGTCCTTAGTATAGGCATGCTCTATATCGCGGATACAGCCGCCGGCACGGTCGGTGTCGAGCGTGCCCCACTCCTCCGACTGGCTCCCCATCTTTGTAGAGAACCTGTTGCCGGGAGCACTCTGGTAGATGCGGTTGGCCTCCGGGTCGACCGCCGCAACCGTGATATCGTATTTCCTCATGGCCGCGTCCAGTGTCAGCCCGTCTACCCGCATGGCCGAACCATCGATGAGCCCGCCTTTATCCAGCTCATTCAAGATGCCAAGGATGCCGCCGGCACGGTTGCACTCCTGCACGCTGTACTTCTGCGTGTTAGGGGCCAGCTTGCAAAGGCACGGCACGCGGCGCGACAACTGGTCGATGTCCTCTATCCTGAAGTCGGCACCGGCTTCTTGCGCCACAGCCAGCAGATGCAGGATGGTATTGGTAGAACCGCCCATGGCTATATCGAGCGCCATGGCATTGAGGAAAGCCTTCCTGGTGGCAATGTTGCGGGGCAGCACGCTCTCGTCGCCGTCCTCGTAGTAAGCCAAGGCATTCTCCACTATCCGGCGGGCTGCCGCCTTGAACAGTCCGATGCGGTTCGTGTGCGTAGCAAGGATGGTACCATTGCCCGGGAGCGATAAGCCGATGGCCTCGGTAAGCGAGTTCATCGAGTTGGCGGTGAACATTCCCGAGCACGAGCCGCAACCCGGACAAGCGCTGCTTTCGATTTCCTTCATCTCCTCGTCGGATACCGAAGGGTCGGCACCCTTTATCATCGCCGTGATAAGATCGGCATTCTCGCCTCTCCAGCGCCCAGCCTCCATCGGGCCGCCGCTGCAGAAAACGGTGGGGATATTCAGCCGCATCGACGCCATGAGCATGCCCGGCGTCACCTTATCACAGTTGGATATGCAAATCATGGCATCGGCCTTGTGGGCGTTTACCATGTATTCCACCGAGTCGGCAATAATGTCGCGGCTGGGCAGCGAATACAGCATGCCGTCGTGCCCCATGGCGATGCCGTCGTCAATGGCTATCGTATTGAATTCGGCCGCATAGCAGCCCATTTTCTCTATTTCCTCTTTTACTATCTGACCAATTTCATGCAAGTGTGTATGCCCGGGGACAAACTGCGTGAACGAGTTGACGACAGCAATAATCGGCTTGCCGAACTGTTCGTGCTTCATACCTGTTGCCACCCACAGCGCGCGGGCGCCTGCCATCCTTCTTCCCTCCGTACACACGGCACTTCTCAACTGATGTTTCATAACGTATCTTTAGTTTTGAACTGCAAAGATACTCCTTTTTCCCTTAACCGCCAACAATTTCTTGCTATATTTTGATTTGAAGTTTAAAACCATAACTTAAACCAACCCAAAAGTTACAAATTGCAATGAAACGCAGGCGTTTTATTGACATCCGTACACTAACACCCGGTAAAGACGGAAGGGATAACAACCCTAAAACTCAAGCTCGGGATAAGCAATTAAGTCCGCAGTAAGGGCATACAAGGAAAGAGGCCCGGATGATTTTTGGCCATTT
>DBRC01000026.1:12495-33970 GCA_002305505.1 Prevotella sp. UBA1378
CCCCTTATCCGCCTGCTGCCCACGGCAGCCCCCAGTATGAAAGTTTTCATGGCACCTCCGTTCATTTGAACGGCAAATACCAGTTTTTCTCGTCAAGAAGCGAAACCACAGGATTTTTATAAGCCAGTTTCCGCGCAAGCCATTCACTTCCGTAATTCTGGCGGTAAAGAGCAGCCTGATTCTTATGGCGTGCTATACGTGTAAGGTCGCCGAAACGGTTCCCCTCGAAAGCCAGTTCCAATGCCATCTCATCGCATATCAGATCTTCTACGGCATTGATGGTGTCGCTGAGGGTTCCTGTAGGCTGAATACCGTGCAGCCGTTCCAACTCATCAATTTTCCTGCCCACTATCGTATCCATCCGGTAAGGCGAGAAGATACCTCTTGTGTAGTAAGTTCCACGGCTGTGGATACCCCAGTTCCAGTTGAATTTCTCGCGGTTTTCTTCCGAGAGGAAAGGGATTGTGGTCTGGAGGAACGCAACCGTCTCCGGGCGCAGGTAGTCGTTGTTTCCGATTAAGCTGGTGTGGATACCGTCTTTCAATATGGCAAAAGCCGCATCAGGATACCCCATACGGTTAATGGCCTCAGCCAAACGCAGATAGACACCAGCAGTGCGGTAGAGCGGGATATTGGCACTGGTGAACTTAATCATCACGGAAAAGACGGAATTGTCCCTCGACACCTGCCTCATGGCGACCAACCGGCGTAAATCGCCCATAGCAGCAATACGCACCTCCACTACGCCCCCCGTTCCGGTATACGGTGTATAGTAATAATCCTGCGCATCGGAGAGGCCTATATAAGAGGCCGAGGCGTCAATCTGCCGCTCCAGCAGGTAGCGGGCCGATGACGAGGAGCTGCCGCCGGTAGTACTGTAGAAATCGTAACCGAAATAACGGGGGAGCTCTGTGGTGACCCCCCGGAGACGGTTGGCAGCCATAGGAATATAAGTAACGATGTCCGAAGGGTTGCTGATGCTGAAGATGTTGTCCCACGAGAAAGAGTTGGCATTGGTACTGAAGGTGAAAGCAGACGGCAGCTTATCTTGCAAGATAGCCCTCAAGTTAGCGGAAGTGGGCAGGATATAAGCCTGACGCACCATGAGCCGGTTTTGATTAATGTAGTTGAAGTAGTACTTAGCGGCCTTGTCGTACTGATGGGTCTCCAAGAACAGGTCGCCCAAGACGAGGTCTACAGGGATCATTGCCTTAGCCGACTGAATCTTTTTCTCCTCCGGACTATCCGAGCTGCTGCTGTTGAGCACACCGGCACTTATCTCGCCGTAAACCGGTACTGCCGTACCGCTGAACCGGATGAGCTCCGGACTTAGCGCATCGCAGATGCCTTGCAGGTTTTTGGTTTCCATAGGGCGGTTGGCATCGCTGATGCTCACTAACGGGTCGGTGTAGAAAGGCACATCCCCATAGGTTTTAGCCAGTTGCATATAGGTCCACGCACGCACGGCTAATGCTTCGGCATACTCGGGTATAGCCACCATGCGGCTGCCGGTACGCAGGGTCGTGTCGCGATGGGCTATGTAATAATTGCAGTTGTTTATGATACGGTAATACAGATAGGCAGAATCGTACTTATTGGTTGTATTGGCCGAGAAGTCGGCCAGCCGGCGCAGGTCGGTCTCCGTGTAGGCATTGGTTTCCACGAGGTCGCCCCGCATTTCGCCTGTCATCACATACTGGTCGGCAACCTGCTGCAGACCTTTCAGGATGCCGAGCGTATAGAACATCGAGTCGGTTTTCTGGGTAAGCGCAGGGGAAAATATTTGTCGGTCGGAGTCGGTTTCGAACATGCCTTCACACGATGTAATCATAACAAGCACGTTCAAGACTGCTGCATAAATAAATAAGGGCTTTTTCATTGTTTCGGCGATGATTAGAGATTTATTTTCAAACCTAAGGTGAATGTACGTCCAAGAGCCACGTTACCGGCATCGATGCCCTGGCAGAGCACAGAGTTGCCTACCGAAAATTCGGGGTCGCTGCCTAAATAACGCGTGAGGGTGAAAAGGTTTCCGGCTTCGGCCCATACCGAGAGCCCCGGCAGCCACGAAAGCTCCACCGGCACTTGATAAACCATGCGGAGCGTCTTCAGCCGCAGGTAACTGCCATTCTCAATCCAACGGTCGCTGAAGCGGCTGTTGCCCATCGGGTCGCCATAACTCAGGCGCGGAACATCGGTATGCTGCCCCTCTGCCCTCCAACGGTTGGTCATGGCTGTAGTCTGGTTATAGAAGTTATAGCCTCTTTCGATTATACTGCGCTGATAATTGTATACATCGTTGCCGAGAGAATAGTTGAAGCCTACATAGAGCTTGAAGTTCTTCCAGCAGATGCTGGCGAAGATGTTGCCGTAAATATCGGGGTTAGGGTTGCCGATGATGGTTCTGTCGGCTTCGCTAATCTCCCCGTCGCCATTGAGGTCATCGAAGTGCATGTCGCCTGCCTTGAAATACTGGCGGGCACCTGTTTCATCCACCAAATAGAGATACCCTCCATTACCTGCGGCCGCTGCATCGGTATCGGCAGCAAACACCCCCTTCGTACGGTAGCCGTAGAATACACCCACCGGCTGCCCTACAATTGTTGCGATATTATCTGTTCCGTAGACGGACGTAACGTACCCTTGAGCCGACCGCAGCCCGTCGACATAGATTTTACTGTCGTTGGGCAACGACTTGATTTCGTTTACGTAATGGCCAATACTGAACCCCATCTCGACATTGAGCTTGCGCGCAATGACTGGTTTGCCGGTGAAGGTAAATTCGAACCCTGTATTCTCGAGCGCCCCTCCATTGCTCCAATAGCTGTTGATGCCTGCCACGGGATTGTCGAAACTCGTCAAAGTAAGCAAGTTACTGGTGTAATGGCGATAATAGTTGAATTCAATCCCCACACGGTTATTCAGCAAGCAAGACACCAAGCCCAAGTTCAGCTTCCGCGTCTGCTCCCAGCTGATGTTCTCGTTACCGATGTTATTGAGCTGCGCAGCAGTCGACTTCCAAAGATACTTTGTAACGCTGAACGACGTGCGGGCAGCATAATTACTGATGTCGTCGTTTCCGCTAAGATCGAAACCGGCCTTCAGCAAGAGATAATTTACACCCTTGGTCTTGGGAAACCAAGCCTCATTGGTAAGTGCCCAGCCCAATTGTACGCTGGGGAACACCCCCCACTTCACGCCGCCGATACCAATACCGTCGGCTTCCTTTCCGAAGCGGCTGCAGCTCTCGAGCGCGAGCGATGCCTGTACGAAGTAGCGGTTGCGGTAATTGTAGTCGGTATTGGCATACCACGTAAGGCTGCGCCAAGAGTCATCGATACCCGTAGCGTCAATAAAGTCCATGTTCTTGTTGATGTTAGGCGTCTTGTCATTACCTGCCGTGGCATACTGTCCCTGCGGCTCATTGTTATCATAAACATACGAGGCGTAACGCACACCGGCATAAGCATCGAGGCTATGCCCTCCAAACTGGTTGGTAAACTGCAGACGGGTATCGCTCATCACGCTGGTTTCTTTCGAGAACATAGACATGGCCATGTTCTGTACACGCCCGATGCCGTCAATGAGGAACGAAGGCATACCGCCCACGGGCCGGTAATAACGCTGCGATATGCGGTCGAGCGTGTAGCTGAATATTTCGTTGAGCACCAGGTAACGGCTGAACTCATAGCGGGGAGCTATGACAGTATTGAAATTGGTTGTTTCCACGCGGTTTTTATTGATGGCATTGCCATTGGCAAGGAGAGCCGTGGGATTGCCTAATGAAAGGTCGGCATCAAGTACGGTCAGGAAATCGTCGGCACCGGCCAGCGTGGACGAGAGCTGCCGCGTCACATTATTATAGGTATAGGGATTAAGGAACGGCGATTTGATAAGTCCGAGAAAAGTCGGGGACGATACGGTGCCCGTCGTAAAGTCTTCAGGGGCGCCGTTATCAAACACATCACGGCTAATCTTGGCATAGGACATGTCCAAGCGCGTGGTGAGTTTGTCCACGATATTAATATCGGTGTTGAAACGCACGTTCAGGCGGTTAAAACCATTGTCCTTAGCCGTGCTCTGCCCGTCGGTATACCCCAGCGAAAGGTTGTACATACCCACATTATCGCCGCCCTGCACATTGATGTTGTAATTCTGCGTGAGCGCTGTGCGGTAAACCTCCTTTGTCCAATCGGTGTTGCTATGAAATTTCATATAATAATATTTCGAGGGGTCGTCCACCAGGAACTTGAAGGCCATGGGGTCGGTGTAGCTGGAGATACCCGGATAGGTGCCCAACATCTCAGAGGCATAAATACGATACTGGCCGGCATCCATCATTTCCGGTAAACGCGGCTGTAAGGATATCCCTATGCCAATGTTGGCATCAATACGGGTAGCCATACTGTGTCCGCGTTTGGTTTCAATGAGAATCACACCATTCCCACCCTTAGCCCCATAGAGTGCCGTGGCGTTTTTCAGCACTGTCACTTTCTCTATGTCTTCCGGATTAATGTTAAGCATCAGGTTGATATAATCACCATAGTGCAAAGCCGTACGGGTCTGCTGCATGTCGCGCACAATCCCGTCGACCACGATAAGCGGCTGGGCATTGGCCGTAACCGAATTCAAACCGCGGATGAACATGGCTGCACCATAGCCGGGGCCGCCTGAACGGGTAATGGTACGCACGTCGCCCCCCAGCACCTCCCCGAGGTTATTCTCAATGGTCTGAGAGGCCATATTGCTGATGCTCTGGGAGGAAGCTGCAAGGATATTGGCGGATTCGCCGTACATAGGGCGGAACTTATCGGCTATCATCTCTATCTGCACAACAGAATCTTCAGCTCCCAAGCCTACCTGCTGGCTGAGATACTGCGGCGCATGAACATACAGTGCGGTTGAAAACGCAGGGACCTTGATTGTGAAGCCGCCAGTGCTGTCGGTCATGGCAGTATAACTGGCATTACCCAGCGCCCTGACCATTATGCCGCCCAACGGAGCTTTAGTCGCAGCATCACGGCACACCCCCCTGACCACTTTCATCGGGTAAGCCGGTGCCTTTACTATAACTTTTCCCTTCACCGTACCCTGCTGCTCCTTGCCGGCTGCTTCATCATTCTGGGCGTAGAGCGGCATGCCGGCACCAAACGCCACGAGAAAGGCAAGGGAAAGAATATGATGTTTTTTCATTTTCATTCTGTGTTTGTTATGAGATGATACTTAATTGTTGCCGCCATCATACCTGTATCCGGGATTCTCTTTCAGATAGGTGTCGAGAGCCTTCGGCCTGAGAATGATACAATCGATACGCAAAGTGCGGTCGTATTGTGCCGACAAAGCGTTAGTGACACTGCTCCGGATACGGAGATAAGGGGAATACACTTGTGAGGAATTTCCTGTGCCGATATAGGCCACAGGAAATGTGAAATCACCCAAGTAAAGCGTGTCTATCCGCGTCGGTTCATTGCTGAAATAGTTGGTGCCGTCTGCGGGGTTCCTCATTCGCTGTTCCTGCGACTTTCCTTTCTCGTCGGCATAGCCCATGGTGATAATCATACGGTGGGGCAACGTTTCACGGTCAGCATTGGTGATGTTGGCCGGAACGAACACAACGTAGACGCTGTATTCGGCGGAGCGTACCGAGGACAAATAGAAATCCACCTCGGGATTGGTATTAGACGCGCTGGGCTGCGCCTCCAAATAACGGTTGCCTGAGATACGGCCGGCCACCGCGGGGTTCTGGGAACCCGGCATCACATACACCCTTCGCGGATCGCCGGCCACGTTGAACGCATTGGCCAGCATCGAATTTGTCTCTGCCTGCTGTACAATCTCCGGGTTCCATGAGGTCCAAGTGCGCATGCGCAGGCTATCGGTTATCCAGACAGCACCGTTGCTTTTATCTACGCGGCTGGCACCTTCTAACAACCGCGCTGCATCGTCAGTATAAATTTTCGAATAGGTTGTGCTGCAAAGCGAGTCGCATTGCAGCGTCTGCCCATTCTGAAGATTGCCGAGCCGCTTGTTGTCGTACAGGTTGTTGTTGTAGAAGAGGTCACGCATCAACATTATGTTGACTATGGAGTCTTTCAGCTTTGCGGCATCTTTGAGCTTAACCGTTGTCACTTTCTTATCACTGCCGCTCGACGTGTTTTCCATGAACTCGAACTGGGGCACATAATTGTACATTCCGCTGATAACAGCCTTTGCCTTTTTCCATGCTTCGTTAGTGGGTACAATCATCGTGTAGTTGCTATCTTCACGGTTAATGTAGGAACGGTAGCGCGCAAAAAGCTCATTGTATTTGTAGAAAATGGAATCCAAATAGGTGATTTCACCATTAAGCGTGGGGCCGGGTACGCTCAGTTCCTCATTCAACCGCTCAGTGTCGTAACTATGGAAATAATCGCTGACGGAATCGATGGCGAAGATTTTGTTATTCAGCGATTCATAAATATTCTGCAAGAACGGTATCTTGCCATTGAGCGCATGGATAACCCCATTACTACTGGCCACGTTAGGCTGCTCCACGTCAATGCCTTGGATGGAATAGCTTTCACGCCCGCCGAAGCTCATCATTTTCTCGTTGAGCATGAAAATTTTCTTGTCAACAGTGCCGGAAGCCGGATAGTTGTTGCGGGCAATGTGGTTTTGGACGAACTCCACCAGTAAACGGTCGGTACCCTCGGCCGAGAGGGCCTTGTAATCGAAGGTGTCGTTGAGTGGTGCCCAGACAGTATAGGTCTGCGAAGCACTCAACACCCGGTCGTAACCTGTTTGCTTCACTAATGAGGCAAACTGCGACAAGCCGGGATTTTTCTCGATATTCTCCCACAGGGTAGCCTGCTGCGATGCCATCACCGAGGTGCCGGCATCGTAATGGTCGGTCCAGTCCGTGCATGCCGCCGGCATTGCTGATAACAGGATGAAGAAGCAAGGAACAAGGATTTGGCCTTTAATCCATAATCCGCAATCTTTCATCCTAATAAATATCTTTGTTTTCATAATTCTCTATTATCTTCATTTCAAAACTTTAATACATATCCTCGACATACTGCGTGTTGTTGTAGACATTCTCCGGACAGAACTCAATGTAATCAAGGTGGAACTGGGCGTTCTCATTGTCGATTACAGTTTTGAACCGCAACCAATACTCGCCTTGTTCAAACTGACGCTTGGCAATAATGCGCCGCAAATCCTGAGGGTTGGCACGGGCTACGGTAGCCCCGTTTACACCGATAGTATAATAAAGCGGGCCGCGCATGTAACCCAGGTTGTGCATGTTCGCATCCGACTCCACGCCCCGGTCGTTGGTCGACGTCCACAGGCACCAGCCGGTTCGTGTGTCGGGGGTTCCGTCAGAATTGTTGACCGGCACAAAGCGCATGTCGAGCGGTATGTCGAGCGCCTCCATTGAGGTAAGTTCGGAAGAACGCCCTATATAAAACTGCAACATCCCCCGGTTTCCATTTGCCGTATAACCCAAGCGTAACTCATAAGTACCGTCGGGTACCGGAGGCAAACGCATTGCGAAGTCGTAATTGCCGATACAGAGGAACTCGTCGCCTTGGTAATTGGAATAATTGCCTTCGTCCTTGGTAAGATAGCGCATCTGTGTGTCATCGCCGTTATATACCACCATATTATTGAAATAGTTGCTGGGAAAACGCACGCGGTTGTAATTGTCTCCGGCATCGGCATGTGCCTTTACCTCGGCGTTGGTCATGCCACGGATGGAGTTTGACATCATTTCTCCCAACAACGACGTATCGTCGAAACGCATGCGCTCATTAAGCGCGCCACGAGGCACATTCTCGTCATACACAAGCAAGCCTTTTATAGGATGTATATATCCGTTTGCTGCCTGTATCTGACTGTTCTGCCCACTGAGTTCCACCCCTTCGAACATTACGGTATGCATTGCGTCAGTCCCTAATTCGGCTACGCGGTCGGTCAACGAATTGTTGGCAGTCCAGCGGTTAAGCAAGCGTTTCCCGCTGTTGCGCGTCAGTTTGATAAGCGTGTAGGGAAGCATCGTCTCGTAGTATTCGCAGAGCGTTACTTTCGAAACCTGATTGTAGTCATAAACTAACCTGTCGAACGACACTTTATATTCCACAATATGATAACGGATAAACATATTCAGAACATTCCAAGGGTTCTCATAGTCGGCCGCCGTACTCACTTTTACACCATGGTTGCGGGCATAATCATACCACCCTCCACCCGATTCGGCGCTCTTTGCATATACCCGGGCGGCATATTCGGCCAGCTGGTCGATGCTGTTGATGCCTTCCTCCCGGAACACAGCATCGGTTTCGGCGAAGATGGTGTAGCCCATCTCACACTTTTCCGGTACCCAGTACTTTGTGTTATTAGATACTTCCTTCAGCGCTTCTTTCTGTTGCAATGTCAGCGAATCGGCCAGTCCGGTCACCTTGAGTGCCTGCGAGAAGAGGGTGAACAGCTCCGGATGGCTTTCCATCTCGCCTGATACAAGCAGGTTAGAACGGCGTATAACACGGTCGATTTCGTGCAGCACGCCATTCTCCAATTCATTGTCCATGCTGGTTACTACCGATGCACGACTGATAAGAACCTGTCCGGAAATGGAGTCGATGGAGGTATTGATATCCCTGCCCAACATCGTCTTGATTGTCATACCGTTACCCATATTCACCCCCATCACCTTTGTGTTCAGCAAGTGGAACAAGGCAATATCGTTGCAAAGCGAGTCGGTCAGTCCCTCCAAACCGCGGGCGGTCATTCCGTTATGTACCAACCCCTTGTTTGTGGTATCATCGTAAAGGCTGTCAATATACTCGATGACGGCCTCGTTGGTGGGTGCAAAGCAAGTGTAGGTTCCGTAAGCCGAGAGAATCTTGTCATAGCCAATGCGCTTCAAGATATAATTGAAACTGCTGAAGCGGTCGCTCCGGTTGGCGAGATAGTCTTCTATCGTCTCCCCCGTAAACGTATACAGGTTCGACTCGTCGATATCCTCTTTACAGCTTGTAGCCAGAAAAACCGGCAACAGGATTAAGAATAGCGGATTAAGGATAAAGGTACGCAGCCTTTTGCCCATTGGTTTTATTCTTCCCATAAATCTATTAATCTTTAATCATTCATCCAAATTACTTCTTACCTGCCGATTTTTCCTGCACGTAGACAGGGTTTTGCTTCAGCAGGTTGTTTACCTTCAGTTCGCTCTCTTGTATCGGCCAGTAAAGATAAGGTTCGTTTTTCATTTTATAAGAAACGGCATCGCCTTGCCCGCCTTCACCGTATTTCCTTACGATCAACCGGAGCATGGGCGGATAGAGTTCCGCCCATGCAGCCTGATCGGCTATTTTCCGACGGATATCCACTCCCTCCATGTGACGGTAACTGAAACGCATGAGATCGAACCAACGCTTGCCCTCGAAACACAGTTCACGCTCGCGCTCGGCCAGTACAAGAAGTTCCATGTCTGCCTTCGTTTTATAATCCTCGTACAGCAGTGTGTCCTTGGCATTTTTGTCCATGGAGCGTTTGTTTACCGTCTGAACCAAATCAAACGCCTGACGCAAGACGACCTCATCGTTGTCATCAGCAGCCATCTCTACCAGTGCTTCGGCTTTCATTAACATTATATCGGTAAGCCGGTAAACAATCCAGTTTTGACGGAATTCCTTAAAAGCACGTGCATTGGTTTTCACCAAGCCAACGGTATTGGAAGTTCCAAGAACAAAGCCGGTCTCATCCACCATCTTGCGTATGCTGAGCTGCTGTGCTTCCTCGTTATTGGCCTCGTAAACATTATTCCAGAACCGATAGTCGTTTTTCGACAGATAAACTTTCTGCCCCTGCACGGTATTGGCGTTCACGTCCGTTGTACTAAAGATTTGTGAGGCCATCAAAATACTCGTCCGCTTATAGTCGTCCTCCTTCCCCGACTGGTAGTAATAGTTTTCCAGAGCCTGGTTTGAATTATTCTTGCCATTGTACTGCCACTCCAATATGCTTTCGTGTGAGTTGCCTTGATTGTAGTAAAAGATAGAGTAAAAAGCAATGGTACCGTCCTCCAGGTGATATTTATCAGTAGCTGTGGCATTCACGTTATCAACATGGTAGAGGTTATAGTATGCGTCTTTGGAGTCTATCACCTTATCTGCGTATGCAATGCTTTGCTGATAATCGCTCTTGCTATGGGTCATGGCAGCACGCCACAGGTATATATCGGCCATTAACGCATTCACGGCATCACGGGTCATATATCCCCAGTTGCGCCAATCGCCATATCCGTAAGCACCCGATTTCATGATATAACGCTCTGCTTCTTCCAAATCATTCAGACAATTTTGCAATACCGTTTCGGGGCTGCTCTGCTCTATCACCAGAATCTGACTGTCGTCTTCATACGACTGTGTGGTATAAGGGACATCGCGGAAGGCCCGCACCAGATAGAAATAGCATAAGCTGCGCAATGCCAGCATCTGAGCCCGCACCGCCTGATAATCGCTTTCCGTGAATTCCGGATCCACAGCTATCACCTCTGGAGCGTGTTTAAGCACGATATTGCAATTATTGATGACCTTATAGAAAGCCGCCCACGAATTGTAACCATTGGTCGGCAGCAGGTTCACCGCATTGATATTGTCCAAGGTGGCATCGCTGTAGTCGGCCAGTTTCACCAATTCGTCGGAACGGAATGCTCCCCAGACAATGACCCGCTCCTGTACACCGTAGTCCAGCATACTCAGATAGGCACCGTTCACCATCCCGTCCACATCTTCCTTGGTTTTCCAGAAATCCGTACCGACAGTGCGGTCGGTCGGGTAAATGGTCAGGAAATCATCACAGGACGTGAAGCCCAAGGAAAAGAACAACAGCAACCCTCCTCCTGTTCCCCTCCAATGGAGAGATGATGATACGGCCTTGAAAAATGATTTTATATTCATTGTTGTCATATTTTATTGTATATTGATACTCTACTCATTTCTTTTTCAAGAACTCTCAGAATCCGATTTGAATGTTCAGCGTTACCGACCTGCTTCGCGGTGTCTGGGAATTATCGTAGGCGATGCCCCACGAACCTGGCGAATGTTCCGGATCGGTGCCGCTGTATTTGCTCCAACAGAAAAGGTTCTGTCCCGAAAGATTCATCTGCAAGCGCCGTAGACCGAAGATTGCCAGCATTTTCTTATTAAAGCTATACGACAACTGCACATAGCTCATGCGCACAAACGAGGCATCCTCTACATAGCGGTCGCTGCCCAGCCAGTTATAGCCAGTATCGAACATGGCACGGGGAACGGTGGTTACATCGCCGTTCTTACGCCAGCGCCAATTTACTGCCGAGCTTTGGTTATAGGCATTAAACATCTCTTCCAGTCCCATCTTGGCGGAATTCACGATCTTAATGCCTTGGCGATAGTTGAAACTTGCTTTAAGCGACCAGTTGCCGTATGCCAGGTTGAAACCGAAACCGCCATTGAAATGCGGGTTCGAGTTACCCAAATAAACGATATCCAACGAGTTTATTTGTCCGTCATTGTTCACATCCTCGTAAATGGCATCACCGCCCTGAAATTTATAGGTGGATTTCCCATCATTGAAGTTATAGACTTGACGGATGGGATTACCCTTAGAGTCCATCATCACCTGTCCGTTATCGTCAATGGCTACAGGAGCCGTTTTCCCCTTAGCAAGAAATTCATTGTTGATATAGTCACGCAGTTGCTCACCCGTCCATCCGCTACTCTGCTTCAGGTTGATGAGGTATTCGTAAGAGTATTGATAAACACCTTTGAAACGCAGCCCATAGATGGAACCTAACGGGTTGCCTTTCTGTATCCGGTTCAGATATTGCCCGCGCTTGCTGGAATCCCAATCGGAATTAATGCTTTCGAGCACGCTCTCGTCCATATCTACAATCTCATTGAAATTCTGAGAAATATTAAAGTTCGCGCTCAAAGTGAACTTTCCGGCTTGAATCAACCGGTTGGCATTTATATTCAATTCCCAGCCCCTGTTGGTCATTTCGCCCACATTACTCCACGCCAGCGTACTGAAACCTGCCGTCGACGGAATGCGCACGTTCGCCATTAACAGGTCTTTAGTGTGTTTATAATAGTAATTGAAATCGCCGGTGATACGGTCATTAAAGAAACCAAAGTCACCACCTATATTATATTGCGTGGTACGTTCCCATTTCAGATTATTCAACTGCAAGCCTTCCAGATAGGTCACACTGTGCGTATCGGAAATACTTCCATAGACCCCAGATGTATTATATTTAGCATATTGCAGATACTGGGAGCCGGGTTGGCGTCCGACAATTCCCCACGACGGACGGAAGGAAAGCATACTGAGCCACGACCCCGCCCATTTCATGAAAAACTCGTCGCTGATGTTCCAACGGGCAGACACTCCGGGAAACCAACCCCATTTCTTCGAATCTCCGAACTTTGTGGTGCCATCTGCCCGCATTGAAAAGTCGAAAGCATAACGCGACTTATAGGAAAAATGCCCCGAGTAGGTCATGGACATCGAACGCCACTGTCCATTACCGGTGCTCATGTCTTCCAAAGAAGTATCTACCGTAGGCGAGGTTGTACCATTGGGAGCATTCTTGTTCACTACGGTTTGGCTATTATCATTACCCGTCGTCATTTCCCAGCGTGCCAGCATAGTTGAGAAAAAGTCTTCGTTATTGTAATGAGGCGTGAAGGTCATTGTATGACGCGTAGTGAAAGCCAACGAGTTGTAGTCGTACATTTGGCTGCGGTTATAGCCTTCGCCAGTCCAACCTTTGGTCGATAAAGAACCTGGTAAGTATTTAGGTTCGCTTTTTGAGAAAATATCCATGTAAACCAACCCTGTATAGTTGAGTTGTGTGGCATTGTCATCCTTACCCAGTAAATAATAGTCTATACGGAATTCGGGGGATATGCGGTAAGTTTTCTCATGGCGCCATGCTAAATGGGCGATGGCCACAGGATTGCCAAGGTCGCGGATGGCGCTCAACTGCTTTGAGGATGTACCGGCTACCGATGAACCTGCCTCATTGCTGGCACCTTCGGGTTGCATAATGTAGTATTCGCCGGTATTTTCCCCGTTGGAATCCTGTTGGTAAACACTCATGTTAGGCGCTAATTTCTGGGCACGCCCCAAAATATTATCATCATAATTCCGATGATTGGCGGTATAGGTTAAGGGGAACGTGGTGCGGAACGTGATGCGGTCGCTCACGAAATAATCGAGTGCTAACTTCGTGGAAAAACGATCTAACGTTTGCTTGATGATCGTACCGTTCTGACGGTCGTAACCTGCCGATACGCGAAAATTTGCCTTTTCGCCGCCACCGGTAATGGTTAAATAATGGTACTGGCTCCAACCTATTTGTTGCACCTCGTCTACCCAATCAGTGTTGTTATTCCAGTTTTCAAACTCTGCCCATGAGCGGTTATAGTTGATTTCATTGATATTAGTCGTAGCCGAAGCATTCTGTGCTGGATTATAATACATTTCCTTAAGCATCATGGTGTAGTCGTCACCGTTCAGCAGATTGTAGCCCTTGGGCTGCCAACTGGCCTGTACCCGTAAAGAGTAGTCGACCCGGGTTGCCCCACGGGCACCCCGCTTAGTTCTTATGGAAATAACGCCATTGGCTCCACGCGAGCCCCATATAGCTGTGGCTGCAGCGTCTTTAAGGACTTGTATGTCCTCAATGTCCGAGGGGTTAACTGAAAGCAGTGAAGCATAAGTTTCCTCATTGGCATTCTGGAAATCGAAGTTCTCGTCAGGATTGTCAAAGATATTTCCATCAACAACAATAAGCGGCTCCGCCGAAGCGTTGATAGAGGTAACGCCACGCAAACGCATAGATGTTCCAGCACCAAGGTTACCCGAATTGGCTACAATATCCAAACCAGCGATTTGCCCCTGTAAGGCTTCATCGGCAGAAGTGAAAGCCAGCCCTTCCACCTGGCTCATGTTAAAAGTCTGGGCTGCTACTGATACTTCTCTTTCCGGAATAGCCAGTCCGCCTTGGTTAAACTTCCTCTTGGCAACCACTTGCACTTCCTTAAGAACCGTCTCGTCCTGAAGGTTAATATTAAACTGGGTGCGACTGCCGATGGAGAGCACCGCTGTTTTATAACCTACATACGACACCTTCAGTTTGTTCTTCACATTTTTAATCGTCATCGAGAAATTACCATTAAAATCGGTCTGTGCATACGAGACATTGCGGTTGTTAGCATCTATCTCGACGACATTACACATCATCACAGGCCCATCGGACGCATTGACAGTACCCGATATGCGTATCCCCTGCCCCATTCCAGCTAAGCTGAGCAATACGAAGAGAGCCAGGAGCAAATATCTTGTCTTTATTAACTTCATATCAAATAAGTATAAGTGTAAGTTCCTAATACCGTTTGTACAGGCGCGTATCAAACAATTGCCGGTAAGCGGCCAATCGGCGGCGGGCACCAGCCTTGCTCCACATGCCGTCATAACGGTCTGTGCCGGCATGTGTACTCAACGGGGTACTGATTTGGTGAACCACGGCAAACGAAGATGTAGTAATGCTGTATGACGATTTATTGAGCACGTAATCACGCGTCATTCGATTTGATATCTTGGCCGCATTTGCCGCATTTACCGTTACTGTCTGCCCTAAGTTGTCCCGTACGGTCAGTTGTCCGCCTGAGCCGGTCACGGTCAGTTTTTCACGGATACCCAGCGTATCGGAACAAGCCGTCGGATAGACACCTTCTTCTACAATATTATCCGCATATACAGAGTTGTCCTGGAAATGATAGCGGATGAAAGTGTTAATTTCTTCTACCATGGCTAAAGCCTTGTCACGTGCAGCCTGTACCTCTGCACTAATGTTTTTCGCAGCTTTCTGTTCTTCCAACTGGTCATTATACTGGTCGTAGAGTTTTTTTATGTCACTCCATCGGGGTAATCCCCGGTCATAGGCTTTTTGCATGGCTGCATTATCAGGTGCATATACCGTATAATTATAGGAGTTAAAATAGTTCACGTTATCGGTAAGGCCTCC
This sequence comes from Prevotella sp. UBA1378, assembly GCA_002305505.1. Lineage (GTDB taxonomy): Bacteria > Bacteroidota > Bacteroidia > Bacteroidales > Bacteroidaceae > Prevotella. The sequence goes on from DBRC01000026.1 coordinate 27,554, forward strand.
TTTCGCTGCAAAGGTATGATAGGCGTCCATGCGCTTCTTTCCCGTCACGCTGTTAACTTCGGTCAGCTTATCACTGGCAAAGCCCATCAAGTCGTCCATGTCAAAGTCATTGCACAGTGCCAGGAACTCGGAGAACCTTTCATCTTTCAGTACATCAAGCACCGACTGTTGCGGAGCTTGTATCACACGGTCGACGGCATAGGCCACACCATTTTTCTGATTGTATACCTGCGTAATAGAGGCTTCATATTGTCCTTCCTGGGAGAGAGGGGAATTACCCGACACTTTCCAGCCCACATTGGCCTCCCCCGGGGAGTGATTCGGAGTAAGCCTTATCCCGCCGCCATGCTTGGTCTTGTAAAACTTGTTCTCTCCTATTTTCTTACCTTCTGGAAGCACTACGGTATGGTAATTCAAAATATCGGTGAGCTGTGTACGGAATTGCGACGTGGATACCATGCCGATTGAATCTCCAATTTCGCCCGTCGATTTATTGTATTTCCATGCGGAGCAAAGCACGTAAGGAGCACGGGATACATAATAGAACTTCAGGGCACGTGGTTGGTCTGTGCCCAAGTATGCCGGATCTATATAATAATTGGAGAAGGCATTGTCAGTAGGAATGAACAGGGCATAATTAGCACTCATTGCCAACAGGTATGCATAATAATTCAGGCCCAGCGAGAGCATGGTACGGTTTTTCCCGTCGTTGATGGCTTCATTCATCACACGCATGTTGTTGCTCAGCGTAACGGGAGCCGAAACGGCTATCAGCGATGGGGGCGCAAACATGGTGTTAAGCATATAAGCAACACCGTTATTGGCTATTTTCACGTCATAGGTACCATCGGCAGTTTTATTGATTACCTCAAGCGAAAGTCCCATCGGGTCGCTGGCCTCGTCCATCACGCGGTTGAACTTACTAGGCACTGTGCTCACAAAAGACTTTTTCATCAGGTTGCCAATAAGCTGTTGCACATTCTGCAGGGGAATCGAGTCGATATTTTCAGCCAGGTTTTCTTTTGTATTAGGTTTGGCCCCAAATTGTTCAATAAGGAACGCGCCACTGCCTCCCGGCAGGAAATACGCCTCTAATGCGGCATCGGTGGGTACGAACATGGCGGCAATGTCTTTGCTGGCATTTTCCCCTGTGCCATTGTTATAGTTGTTCCACCCAGGATCGTATGGAAGCACATAAGCAGCATTAGCACCATTCGGGTCTAAAAGCAGCGAACCGCCTTGAGAATGTAAACTCATATAGCGTTTCTGATAGATAGAGTCAATCTGTTGCCTACCGTTGGCTTGTGCATAGTCATTGTAGTTTTTAGTAGTCGAGGCATCATAGTAAGGCGCGCTGAAACGGTCGAGCATACGACTGAAATAGTTGCTCTCCCCATTGGTACGGATTACCTCGGCAAGATTGCCCGGCGGAACAAGAACCTCCTGCATCTGGTGAATATAGCCGTTCTTGCATGTCACGTCGGCACAGATAATCTTGTTTCTGAAGATGTAAGCCGAGTGTTCATCTATATTATACGGTGTCCCTGTCACAACCTCGAAGTCGCTGTAGCTGCCACGTGTGGTGATATTGTTGGCAGTCATCTGTTCCTCCGTGAAATGCACCAGCATAGGGCGCGTGGCATCCATAACGAAGTTGATGCCCTTGCCATAGTATTTCTCCCAATAATGATTATTCGCCGGCATATCGGCTTTATCCTTCATGCTGGTGATAGTATCTATCACATTAGCACCGGTAGTATGCTTTAAAGCTTGCCCTTGAGTCACGGCCGTAGTACCATCCGAAATATTAGAAAGCATTTCCACCAGGAGTGCATTGTCGAGCATAGAGGCATAAAGCAATTGTTTTTTCATTGCTTCCGTCAAGTCCTCGTATTTAGTCACACCCCATGTATTGTTGGCGAAGAACCGGCTGAATGCTTCATCATTTGACGGGAATACCGTCTTCGAGCCCGTTTTTCTCAGTGTCTCGGCATATCCTAAGTCATCAATCAGCCGCACATAGTTATTAAAAGTTCCCGTCAGGACTTTCCCTCCGGAATTTCCCAGTGCTTCAGGATTTTTCAGGGCTTCATAAATACTTCCCCCCAGCCACGACGGATAATTACCGGGGTCATCCAGGTCGTAGTCGTCCTTACAAGCTGTGAATCCTCCTAAGACCGCAGCCAGGCAAATACCGATGCAAGTCTTTCCGGATAATTCAATAAAGCGGTAATTCATACGTTTTTCAGAATTTAGTTGTTTTTGATGTTTTGTCTGATATGTTAAGAACTGCCCGTTGGGCTATTTTCATTGTTGTCTTCTTCATGGGCGACCACCAGATGGCCTATCGGGTACCAATGTTTAGTTTCTTGCCACCAATCATTTGGCAACAGGATTGTTTTTGATTGTTTTTGGGATAAGGGAATCCTGTGCCTCCTCCCAATGAAGAGGCACAGGATTAACGCTCCGAATGTTATTTCACGAAAATCTTTTGGGCTTTACCATTCTTGATGATGATATTCAAACCCGGACGCAAACTGCTTGTCTTCATACCGCTCAGAGTATAAATCTCACTGCCGGAGAGGCTTCCCGCCGTCACGGCATCGATACCTGTAGCTATCGGGCCTTCCCATCCGGCATTATCGCCCTTAGCGGTCAGCGTCAACGTCCATCCTCCTACGGAGAACCATGTACCCGTAAATGCCTTACCTGTACGCGCCGCATCGGTTGTCATTCCGATGAGCAGCTGATGGTCGGTCACAACGATATCTGCCATGCTGATGTGCTTCCATCCGCGCCCGTTACCATTATTGGCATTGTAGATAGCACTGATTTCGGCATATTCGGGATCGTCCTCGCTGATACCAGCCTCCATTCTGAGTTTGGCAGCTTCCCATATTTCGCCCCATTTATCGGTAGCACTTTCAGTCACAGTCTCACCGGTGTTCTCATCAAGATGCGTATAAGTCTGCAGCGGTATTTCCACCCATGTGGTGTCAGCCGTATTTTTGTAGAACAAGAATGCGCCTTCGCCAGATGTACGGGTGTAAGCACCCAGCGTATAAGTACCATTGGGTAAGTCGGTCACAAGCTGTTCGGCATAGTAATTCAGCTTCCCAGCTTCGGAGTTATAAGAGTCGAAATAGCGAACGCTCCCATTTCCCGTATACCACTGTCCGCTGGTGCTGGCCTTATCGCCTGTGCCTTTCTCTATAATCCATCCCGTCTCGGCCTCTGCCTTTGGATTCATGATAAATCCGGTGTAGTCTGTAGCAGATGCATCGTCAATAATGTTCTGCTTATTCACAGCAGCGGTAGCCTTTTGCAGTTCTTCCATGAATGCTTTTACTGTATCAGCATCTTTCAGTTCAGCGGTAAGCTGCGATTTTTGCGTATCCATGATGCTTCCCAGATAGCTCTTCCCCGATTCTGATGCGGTTTCAGCTACAGCAGCAGCATTATTGTAAGCAGGGGCATAGATGTTCAGATAGTTCTTCAGCAGCTCCACTTTTGCCTCCAACATGGTATAGGTGGCCTCGTCAGAAGCTATCCAGGCCGTCACTTCATTATAAGCAAACTCCACTATATTACGGGCAGCACCGTAACCGTCCTCCTTCTCCAGCTCTGCCTTGACTACGGGCAAGGTTTTGCCTTCCTGCATATACTCTGCGTATTGGGCTTCACTTTTCTCTGCCACCGCTTGTGCTGCACTGATGGCTGCAAGTGCTTCGTTCATGTCGGTAGCATTTCGGTTAGCCTCTATCACTGCCAGGAAGGTTTGTTTATCGGCTGCCAAGTGCATACTGTTTGCCAATTGCTCGGCATCCGCAACCTTCTGATTGAAAGCTTTCAGCAAATCCTCGGCAGTGGCTTCACCCAGGTAATAGAGTTTAAAGTTGGTAGCACAGAACCATCCGGCAGAAGCCTGCCCATTGCCGGTACCCTCGACACCGATGGTGAGTTTACCGTCGCTCACGAGCACTTTCTCGGCAGTAATCAGTGTTTCCCACTCGCCTATACCTGTACCCAAGGCATCCCAGCCTTCTTTCGACAAAGTTGCAGAAACGGCTGTCTGGGCAGGACTCTTGGCATATACATGCTGGTTGGTGATATAACCGGCTTGAGTAATAAGATCGGCCGATACCTTGTAATATCCGTTGGGCAGGCCGGTAAGATCCTGATTTATACTCAAAGTTGTGGTAAAGTTGTTGTTCCATGCATTCCAGCAGCTGCGCCCCTGAGCGTAGTTTAAACGCTGGTCGCCACCGGTGGCCGCGCCCTTATACCACCCTTCGCTGGTAAGATAGCTGTTGGGGGAGTCCACTGCATACACATAGCTGCCAGAATCGTAAATAGGTTCAGCTTCTGGCTTGATGAACCAAGGATGGTTCACGAGGAAAGTGTAATCGGCAGGATTATCCTCGCTGGCTTCCTGCGTCAGGTAATAAGCCCTCATAGCCGCATTTGCCTCTTCCGAAGCGCCCATAATCTGTGCGGCCGTACCATTTGTTTTATAACCTGTAATGGTCTCATAAGCGGCAGTCAGCTCGCCTTTCCCGGCATAGTTGGTGTTCGCAATTAAACTCTGCATTTTGCCCAATGCCGTCTCAAGTTCCGGAAGGGCATCGATAGCACTGCGGAAAGTCTCAAGATCGGTATTGGCTTTCTTCAAGGCCGCCTCCATCACGCTTTGTTCTGCCCCAATCACACCGTCTATTTCATCAAAATAGTCGCTCATCTCTGTGACCAAGCCACTGATCCCTAAACTCGTTGCCTCGTTTATCAGTTCCTGCAGCCGTCCTTGTACGTCGGTAAGGTCGGCTATGAGCAACTTCTGGGCATCGGCCTCCCCTATCTTATAAAGCTTGATGCCGTCAATCCATATAATGGGGTTATTGCCGGAACCGGTATTGGCAGCCTGGAAACCAAATTCAATGGTAAATTCGCTGGTCGGCGTAAACTCAATGCTGTGATTGGTCCATTCGGCAGCATTGAACCCTTCCGTATCGCTGAAGACATCCTTACGGCAAGTCACATTTGAGAGGTTTTTTGCACCGCTATTCAGCTTACCCGTCGCTTTCACCCAATAATCCAATCGGTACATTGCACATGGCAGATTTACGACTTGTTTATAGGTACACTTGCCTCCCCAGCCTGCGCGCAGCATCAACACACCCTTATTATCGTCGGTGTTTATCTCATCTGGCTTTGCCGGACAGCCCACGTCACCGGCGGGTTTGCCGTCGCCAACAGCCAGCATTCCGGCCTGCACAGCATAAGGGACAGAGCCGAAGTATACCCATTCGGGAGTCTCTGACAGGTTGGTCACATCCCAACCCTTGATACGGGTAATGAAGCCGTACCACGAAAGTTCACCGACGGCATTCTGCCCTTTTCCATCATTACATTTAGTATAGATACTTCCATCCTCAGCTTTCCAGAAAGCAGAACGCGAACTGGTTTTGCCTGTGTTTACGATTTCTTTGGCGGCAGAGCCGTCAGTATTAAAACTAATGTCCTCATCAAATCCCGGATTCTGGATATAACTGGTCACATCCTCCTCCGTTTGGGCAAATGACAGCATAGCCATCAAAGCACCGACTACAAAAAGTAAGGTTTTCTTCATGTTAGTTGTTTTTTTGAGTTACTGATTATTTAGAAATTGGATTTTCTAACGACAAAGGTAAGTATATGCCGCCAACCCCGCTTCCAAGCATCACTATTTCATACGAAAACATCATTATTTGAATAAAATAACGATAATTTCGCTTGAATTAACGATATTTACCCCTCGAAGGCTGCATGTTTAAAGTTTTTTTCGTACTTTTATAGCCAGAACCGAACAATAAATGCTATGCGACTTAAAATATTATTACTGACATTGCTGTTCTGTGCGATTATCTCCGCACAGAAACAAGACTACCGATATGCCGCCCCCATCGTGACCTCGCCGTCGGATGAACTTCGTTGTATGTACTTCGACCATCAAGGCCTGATGTGGATAGGTACCAATTCGGGACTGAAATCATACGACGGCTACACATTTAAGACTTACAGATCTACTGCAAAGTCGCCCGACCTATTACCTAACAACACCATCCTTAGCATTACCGAAGATTCACTTAACGGACTATGGGTAGGTACTGGCAACGGACTTGTCAGAATGGACCGTAAGAGCGGACAATTCCAAACCTATCATTTACCTGATAACCGACAGCAAATCATCTATACCTTATTTACCTCACGTGACGGTACTGTGTGGATTGGCACCGACGGCGGATTGACACGATATAACGCTAAAAGCGGCGAATTCATAACCTACAACAGTACAAATACCTTTATGAAAACGACCGATGGAAGCCAAAAGGAGCTGGGCGGATACAGCGTGAAATCAAGGCGCAGGCGTGAAAGTCCGTG
>DBRC01000029.1:0-16487 GCA_002305505.1 Prevotella sp. UBA1378
CCGGTAGTTGCCCGTTGTCCGCCATCGGTTGCGTTCTTCGTGGATGATCACTGCCGCGGCGGAAACAAATATTGCTATAAATCTCGGATTTATAGCTATAAATCTTTTTGCCCCATTATCCGCCTGCTGCCCACAGCTTGCCTTTAGGGCGGCTGTACTTACGCCTTTACCGCGGAACTTGACGGCTGATAAGGGAGCATAAGCCTAACCGTACAGGTGGAAAGCGGCTGCATAGTACGGTGTTCCTGCCCAAACTGGGGGCACTTTATCCAAAAACAAAAATGAAAGAGGAAAGCAACTGTGTAATCAAAACATAAAAAAGGAATAGTGGGGCAAAGGAATTTACGCCCTGTTTCATTGACTGATATACATTATCTATATGTTGGAAAGTTCCGGAGACGATACCGAAGACGGCAGAAGTGGAAAACAGAGAAAAAGCCAGTACTGGGAAAATGCTTTCACTAAACGGAGAAGGAAACAATGCGCCAGTGACACTCAACAAAACTGCATGCGGAATCGCGGTCAGTAAAAGAAGCACCGTTACAATCAAAGCAGCAATGAAAGCCACAAGCCACAATGCTATGCGCTCCCTATACTGCAAACGATGTGCAGAACGAAAGATAGCTCCCATTCCACTTCCTTTGTATACTCCCCATGAGAGAGAAAGCAATAAAATCCATATCAGCTGCTGACGCAGAAGAATATCAACATAAGAACCAAAAAACCAACGCACCCCTTCGCTACTAAGCAAACTCCGCACGCTGCCATCAGCAAGCGAAACACTTAACAGCCATGACATAAGAATGAGCAGGACTTCAGCAACACACAGTGCCAACGCAATATAAGATGCCACACGATTCATCCCTTAATTTATTCTGCATCCGGCTCAATATTGTCGATATCAAGTACACGTAATTCGAGTGCACGGACCACTAAACGGGTTGCATTGACGCCAACCCCGCCATTCCCCTCGGGAAACAACTTCTGCACAAGCTCGTTCTGCCGCTTTTCCAGACTTTTCACCCCAAAAGGCATTCCCCTGAGATTTGTGATTTGCTCTTTCGTATATCCTAAAGCAAGATGGCGCAAAAAGCGTTCGTCATATTCATCGATCTCGTAGTTGACCAATGCCTCCTGCCGTGCCAATTGATTGCTTATCGAATGTTTGAAACGCTCAACGATTCTCTCAAGTATGGGCTGATTAAACACCATACGCTTGCCCTCCATTACAGCACCGACATCTCCTCGCGTCAATAGTTCCCCACTTTTAAGAATGATACCGTCAGCCCCAGCGTCCAACACATCGACCCACAGCTTTTCATTCAATATCTCGCCCGTAAATATAAGCACTTTAACATTCGGGTATGCTTCTTTCGTATGCCGGCATATTTCCACGCCGACAGTTGTAGAACCTCCTAAGCCCAAATCAAGCAACACAAGGTCGGGTATCTGGACTTTTATCAGCCTCCAGTAAGCCGACTCACTGTCGGCCGTCCCGATGACCTCTGCCTCCGGAATGTCATTACGGATAATACCTTGAGTACCTTTAAGCTCCAACGGCACGTCTTCAACAATGATAATTTTAAAGTTCTCCATAATTCATATATCTTGGAAGTGTGATTTTAATAACCGTAATACCCTCCACCAGCTCAGCCAAGATGCCACAGCCACGGCGGTTCGTTGCTTCCGAATGGTCACGCACAATCTGGCGGCACAGAAGATATTGTATATGCTCAATTGCCGGCACAAACAAATCTTGAGCTTGCTTTGTATTAAGACGCAGATTTTGCATTTTTATTGTAAAGCGCAGATATTTATCATCGACAGGGTGAACCGTTATATCCAATTGTTTTTCTTTCGACTCCCGAAGGATTATCTCAAACAAATATTTCAATAAATTGCGGTCTCCCAGAATCATTAGCGAAACATCGGCAGGAGGGATAAAGTCACAGACCGGAATAGCCGTAAGGTGAATTTTTATGCGCTCTACCTGCCGCATGGCCTGCCTGCTCAAGATCGAGTATATATCCCGATAATAGTCCACGACCTCACTTAAAGCCTCAATGTTCCTATTATTTTCATCTATCAATTGACGTATGCGGCTGGGATAATACATTGTTTCATGCTTCAATGTAGAAAGGCAATTATCCAAGACAGAATTGCTGACATGGAGATTATTATCTTCGTACTCGGCTCTTCTGCGCTCATCTTCCGCCAATTCGATATTAACAAACTGCTGTTGATACAAAGAAACCGCATCGTTCAAAGCCTGCCGTATTTGCCGAACAATTTCTTGCAATTCCTCCGGATATTGCTCGTTCGAAAGGGGCTCAATCAAACGCAGTTTCTCATCCGGCTCACTTTCACTCAGCAATATCTCATTGATGCGGAGAATGCGTTCGACACAGAAACGGTAATAAAGCCGGTGACGATAGTAAAGTATATAATATGCCGGCAGTATCATGATTAAGACAAGTATCAAAAGAATGACAGCAATCGTTTTGTTTGTTTGCGACTGCTGCATCACGCGGCAGTAATCAGCAAGCGTATTGTCGGCAGACATTTCTTTAAACAATTGCGTATATACCTTATTATTATAAGCATATACATCCCACTGATGCAGCGCCAAAGCTGCCACTGCGCTTTCGTTCCTTATATCGAGAATCACGTTGTAATTGGTAGGCAAGTGGTCATAAAACCATTTTATTTCCGGGGCCACCAACGACATGTTCCCTACCCTCAACATAAAGAGCCTGCCCGTTGGATTCATCTCCGAGTAATAATCATTCAGGTATTTCCGGCAAGAATCGGCAAACTGAAGCGTCTTGGCATAAGTACCATTTATGTTTGAGAAATAGGCAGAATCGGCAAAAGCATTCGCCTTATACAAAAGAGCATCAGGCATTGGAAGCTTCGCATTATCCCCTTTTGAAACAGAAGGGCAACCCAGTATGAAAGCCAAAAGGGCCGTGCGCACAACACCCCGGGGCAGGCGGAAACAGAAACGGCTCCCCTTCCCCTCTTCACTTTCTGCCGTCAAACTGCACACTCTGAATATCTGGCTGATTTTACGGTATTTCTCAATGATGCCACGGCAATTCATCAGCCCGAACCCATGCCCGTTGTATACTTTATGTTCAAAGATGCTGCGCAGCGCTTCTTCCGACATACCTTTTCCCGTATCCTTCACCGAGATTTCCACGTAATCCGGCTCCTCTGCCGCTTCAATCTCCACAGTTCCGCCTGCCGGTGTAAATTTACGTGCATTGTCTGCCAGTGTATTGAGCATGAACAAGGTAAGGATCTTATCTGCCTTTACCGTTGCTGCCGTATCCCCCACATGCAGCTCTACACCTTTTAACTTGAAAGCCATCTTTCCCTTGGCCACGATGTCGAACAACGGCTGCAATGGGAAACTTTCAATATGGAGGCTCAATTCTCCTTGGCGCAATTGTATCCAATGCGTCAACACATCATTATATTCATTGATTTTATCCGTCAACTCCCGTATATACGCCAGTCGCTCAGCCTTAACCCCGTCTGTAATATTATCCCCTTTCAGGCGTTCCACCTCATTCATTATGCGGTCAATAAAGGGCATTATGCTATTAACCAAAGAAACTTTCGCACGGTTTTCAAGATTACGCCTTTCGTTGTTTTGAATATGCACGACATTCAATGCATAATCCTCATTAATATTTTCGTACTTTTCCTGTAAACTGCTTATTTGCGACTCGTTATACTCTTTCCATTCACATAGGGGCTTAAGCAATTCCTCCATGCCCGTCCCCGTCTTCCGCTTCTGATGAAGGTGATTGAACAACCATAACATGAACACCAGGAAGAGTATGGCAACGATTACGGCAGCCATCATCAGATTCAGTTGCGAGGATGTTTTATCGTACATATCTGCACGGGCTTCCAAGTAACGGTCTTGCCTCGTTTGCTCCTGCAGGTCTATGTATATGTTCCTGTTATAATCGCTCAAGGGCTTGTCATTTATTGCTGAATAAGCCACACTTAGCTGCTCCCGTATGCTGGCCACCAAGTCTGGGGCCTGTTCAATTTTACTGTTAGACAGCGCCTCCTCCAAATTGAACAGCGCAGATTCGTAATCCCCCGTCGCCCGATGACAAGATGCCAGCGTACGGTAGGCCCCGGCTATCTGGTAGACATCACCATACTGACGGAAAATAAACAATGAATTATCCGCAAGGTAGATAGGCAGCATGTCCTCCTCAACACCCTCCGGATTAATGAACCTCAGTGCCGGCTGATTATCAGCCAACAACTGCCGCCGCGCCTTTGATGCCAGCAGATGCTCGGCCATGGCCTCTAACGAATTAGCTGCGAAATACGGATAATCATGTTGCCGGGATATGAGGAAGCAACGCAAAAGGTAATCAAATTCCCGCTGGCTTATCTCGGCCTGCGTGCCTTCCGTTATAATCCCTCCCGCACCTATGTTGTATAGGTAATTCAGGAACTGTGCTGTGTCGCCCTGTATTTCCCCGGCAGGATTGATTGCCATCAGTTCTTCGATACTCTGCCGTTCCAGACCCACATAATAATAATATGCAGAACTTACGATGGCATATTCCGTTTCGGCATATACCATCCTTTTCTTCTGTCTCTCCGTCAGCACATGGCGTTCCTCGCTAATGCGCCTCATCCTCTTATTGGCACGCTCGCGGTAATCATAAAACTCACGGTTGCGCGACATCCTTTGGCATAAACGCATGTACTGTATGTCGGCAACCAGCAATTCTATTTGGTTGTCCGTATTCTTCTCCACTTCTTCCAGCTGGCCGTACGCATCTTCATAATCCATCAGCATCGTCGACACGAAAGCCAGATGGTTACGTGCCTCCGCATACCCGTCATCAGAGGGGTTGGACATCTGCATTGCACGCTCAGCATAAGTTTTTGTAGAATCAAGATTACGGTAACGATAGGCATACGCTATAGAATTCAGCTTATCCACCGCATGCCTATCGGTAGATGAACAAGCTGAAATAAAAACAAGAAAAGAGAAATAAAGAATGAAAACCAGACTGTGTGCGAATGACTCAGCTCTATTCTTTATCTTTAATTCCCCCTCTCCTGTTTTTAACCTTGTATTATGAACGGGCCTTAGCAACGTAACCAAGAGCCTCCTTGCACTTATCGGTTACATACTGCCAGTCGCCAGCGGCAACTTTATCGTTGGGGAAGAGTTTCGAACCCATGCCCACGCAATATACGCCAGCCTTAAACCACCCCTTCAGGTTATCCTCTTCAGGCGCAACACCGCCGGTCACCATTATCTTCGACCACGGCATCGGGGCTTTCAAGCCTTTCACCATCGCAGGGCCATATACGTCACCGGGGAACAACTTGGTTAAATCGCACCCCAGTTCCTGCGCCTTGCCGATTTCAGACACTGTACCGCATCCGGGGCAGTAAGGAACGAGGCGGCGGTTACAAACCGGGGCTATTTCAGGATTGAACAACGGCCCTACAACAAAACATGCTCCAAGCTGGATATACATTGCAGCAGTAGGAGCATCCACCACAGAGCCTATTCCGAGCGCCAACTCGGGACATTCCTTGTCGGCCCACTTTACTAACTCCCCGAAAACCTCCTGGGCGAAATCGCCGCGGTTGGTGAATTCGAAAGCACGTACACCGCCTTCGTAACAAGCTTTCACTACATTCTTACATACCTCAAGATCCTTGTTATAAAATACAGGGACCATTCCCGTATCGCCGATTTTTTTCAATACGGCTACTTTATCAAATTTTGCCATCGTATTTTTATCTGTTTATTTACCGTTGCACACGACCATTGGCATTACCGCCGGCAAGACTTTCCACCTCGTCGGCAGAAACAAGATTGAAATCACCGTTGACAGTATGCTTCAACGCAGAGGCAGCCACTGCGAACTCGAGCGCCTCCCCTTGTGTTTCCTTTGTAAGCAGGCCATGAATAAGCCCGCCGGAGAAAGAGTCCCCACCGCCAACGCGGTCAATAATCGGGTCGATTTCGTAACGCTTGCTCTGATAGAACTCCTTTCCATCGTAAATCAAGGCTTTCCAGCCATTAAACGTTGCCGAATATGATTCGCGCAGCGTAGACACTACATACTTGAATCCGAATTCCTTCATCATAGCCTTAAAGATACCTTCATAGCCGGCAGCGTCTGTCTTTCCGCCTTCTACGTCTGCATCAGGCTTAAAACCGAGGCACAGTTGCGCGTCTTCTTCGTTTCCGATACACACATCAACATATTGCATTAACGGGCGCATGATGGAAATAGCTTTCTCTGATGTCCAAAGCTTCTTGCGGAAATTGAGATCGACACTCACTGTCACACCATGGCGCTTTGCTGCTTCGCAGGCCAGCTTCGTCAGTTCGGCCGCACTATCAGAAACAGCCGGGGTTATACCCGACCAATGGAACCACTGGGCTCCCTCCATAATAGCATCAAAATCGAAATCAGACGGCGATGCTTCAGCAATAGAACTGTGTGCACGGTCGTATATCACCTTAGAAGGACGCATCGACGCACCCGTCTCAGCATAGTAGAGCCCCACACGGTCGCCGCCACGGGCAACGAAACGCGTGTCAACACCGTACCGGCGCAACGCATTCACAGCAATCTGGCCGATTTCATGCTTTGGCAGCTTTGATACGAAATACGCGTCGTGACCGTAGTTAGCCACACTAACGGCAACGTTTGCCTCACCGCCTCCCGGGATGATACGGAATGATTCACTCTGGATGAAACGGTCGTTGCCTTGCGGGGATAGACGAAGCATTATCTCGCCCAATGTTACAATTTTAGCCATTGTTTTCGTTTTTAATTTTGAATGTTTATAGATTCTATTTGTTTGTTTCTGTCTGTTTGCGTGCACAAAAATAGTATTTATTTTGCAAACTGGAAAACAAAAAGCTTAAAATCTTCATTATTCCGCAAAATATTTTGCTGTGCATTCGCACAATTCATTTTTTATTGGTATTTTTGCAGTTCATTAGCATCCACAATAAGATGCCATCCACTTTGCATTATAATACAAATTAAATATGCCCAACGAAAAAATCAGAATCAAAGATATCGCAGAGCGGTCGGGGGTATCAGTGGGTACGGTCGACAGGGTATTGCACGACCGCCCCAACGTATCCAAGACAGCACGCGAGAAAGTGGAAAAAGCCCTGAAAGAGATGGACTACCGCCCGAACATGTATGCAAGCGCCTTGGCGTACAACAAGAAATACACGTTCTATTGCCTCATCCCCAAGCACGAATCGGAGGCTTATTGGGAAGAGATAGAAGAGGGAGCCATGACCGCTTGCGAAAGACGCCGCGACTTCCATGTCAGCCTGAAGATGATTTACTATAAGAGGTTCGACCTCGACACTTTCGAGAAAGCCACCGCCGAGTGCCTTAAGGCCCGGCCCGACGGAGTCATCATCGTACCGTCCACGCTCGACTATACGCGCAAGTTTACGGACATACTGCATGAACAGAATACACCTTTCATATTATTAGACTCTTACATGCCCGACCTTAAGCCCCTTTCGTTCTACGGGCAAGATTCGTTCTGTAGCGGTTACTTTGCCGCCCGCATGTTGATGCTCGTGGCATATAAGGAGACCGAAATCCTCTTGATGAAACAAATGAAGGACGGCTACGTAGCAAGCAAGCAGCAGGAGAACCGCGAGACCGGGTTCCGCCATTACATGCACGACCATTTTCCGGATATAAGAATTACAGAGGTGGATTTATCCTTAGACAAGGAAAAGGAAGAATACGACGCCATATTAGAACGGTTCTTCATGCAGCACCCGCATGTGCACCATTGCATCACATTCACTTCGAAAGCCCATCTTGTAGGGGAATTCCTTTTGAGAAGCAATCGCCGCAACATACAAATCATGGGATACGACATGGTTGAGAAAAACGCGGAATGCCTGAAGCAAGGCAGCATCTCGTTCCTCATCGCGCAACACGCCTTCATGCAAGGATACGCCTGCGTCGAAACGCTTTTCGAGGCAATCGTACTGAAGAAGGAGGTGAATCCGGTAAACTATATGCCGATTGAAATCCTGACAAAAGAAAATGTCGACTTCTACAGACGGACGAATATCGGATAATTTCAAACTAAATAACTACTAAAATGCAACAAACATTCATCAAAATCAACCCGGCCGACTCGGTCGTTGTCTGTCTGCAGGCAATGAAGCAGGGCGATGTTATCAGCATCGACGGCCAACAAATCACAGTCAACCAAGACACACCTGCCGGCCATAAGGTGCTTATCACAGATACACCGGAAGGGACCGACATCATCAAATACGGCTACCCGATCGGCCATGCCATGCAAGACTTGAAAGCCGGCGACTGGGTTAATGAGGACAACCTAAAGACCAACCTGTCGGGCACGCTCGAATACACCTATCAGCCCGTAAAGGAGAAACTGAATATCGAAAATGAGAACCGCACCTTCAAGGGATACGTCCGCAGGAACGGGGATGTCGGCGTGCGCAACGAGATATGGATTGTGCCGACAGTAGGCTGTGTCAACGGAATTGCCGAACGACTGGCACAGCAACTGCGGCAGGAGACAGGAGAAGAACACGTGGACGCCATTTACACATGGCACCACAACTACGGTTGCTCGCAGCTTTCAGGCGACCACGAGAACACACGCAAGATTTTGCGCGACATCGTGCTCCACCCCAACGCCGGAGCCGTCCTCATCGTGGGGCTCGGATGCGAGAACAACCAGCCCGACCAGTTTGTCGAACTGTTGGGCGACTATGACAAGGAAAGGATAAAACTGATGGTTACGCAGAAAATCGACGGCGATGAGCTGGAGGCCGGAATGGAGATTCTCCGCAGCCTTTATGCCGTTGCCAAGCAGGACAAACGCGTAGACGTGCCGGTCAGCAAGCTGCGCATCGGCTTGAAGTGCGGCGGTTCCGACGGCTTCAGCGGCATTACGGCCAATCCGCTCGTCGGCGAATTCTCCGACTGGTTAGTAGCGCAGGGCGGGACATCCGTCTTAACGGAAGTGCCCGAAATGTTCGGCGCAGAGACCATCCTCATGAACCGCTGCGAGAACGAACAGCTTTTCAAGGAAACGGTCAGCCTGATTAATAACTTCAAAGAGTATTTCATCAGCCACGGCGAACCCGTAGGTGAAAACCCGAGCCCCGGAAATAAGGCCGGCGGCATCTCCACCCTTGAAGACAAGGCTCTGGGCTGTACGCAGAAATGCGGCAGGGCACCTGTCAGCGGCGTGCTGGAATACGGAGACATCCTGAGGAACAACGGCCTGAACCTGCTTTCTGCACCGGGCAACGACCTTGTAGCTTCCACGGCACTGGCTTCCTGCGGTTGCCATATCGTACTTTTCACCACCGGCCGCGGCACGCCGTTCGGAACTTTTGTCCCGACAATGAAGATTTCCACCAACCCCACTTTGGCTGAACGCAAGCCCAACTGGGTGGACTTCAGTGCCGGCCAGCTGATTGAAGGGCGGACGATGAAGCAGCTCGTCCCCGAGTTCATCGACAAGGTACTCTCGGTAGCCAGCGGTGAAAAAGCACGCAACGAGCTGAACGGCTACCGCGAGATATCCATTTTTAAAAACGGTGTAACCCTGTAAGCAAGCAAAACGTTGAACAAAGGTCTTATAGCACTCAGTCCGCTACTGGTTTTCATCCTGCTCTATCTGGTCACCTCGCTCATTGCAGCCGACTTTTATAAAGTGCCGATTACCGTAGCCTTCATGCTATCCTCCGCCTATGCCGTCGTCATCAACGGCGGCATACCTCTCCGCAAACGTATCGACACCTTCAGCAAAGGAGCAGGTACAGGACAGATGATGTTGATGATATGGATATTTGTGCTCGCCGGGGCATTTGCCAATTCAGCAAAAGTGATGGGGTCGATTGACGCTACAGTCAACCTGACGCTCAACCTGCTGCCGGGCAACATGCTTCTGGCGGGGCTGTTCTTAGCGGCCTGCTTCATCTCGCTTTCCATCGGGACCAGCGTCGGCACCATCGTTGCCCTCACGCCTATTGCCGCCGGGATAGCCCATCATACCGGTGCAAGCGTCCCGATGCTGACGGCCATCGTCGCCGGCGGTTCCTTTTTCGGCGACAACCTTTCGTTCATCTCCGATACCACCATCGTTGCAACATCGACACAAGGCTGCAAACAGAGCGACAAGTTTCATGTCAACTCGTTCATCGTAGTACCGGCCGCATTGGTCATCCTCGCAGTCTATATACTGACGGGCAGCGGTGTCCGCTCGCCGCAGAGCATCCCCGACATAGAATATGTAAAGGTAATCCCGTACATAGCAGTGCTCATAACCGCCGTTTTCGGGATGAACGTCATGGCCGTTCTTACAATGGGCCTGCTGCTTACGGGTATCATCGGGTTATATGGCGGGGCTTTCGATGTATACGGCTGGTTTCAGTCGATGGGCGACGGCATCATCGGCATGGGTGAGCTCATCATCATCACGATGATGGCCGGAGGCCTGCTGGAAATGATAAAGCAGGGCGGCGGCATCGATTATATCATCCGCCACATTACCCGCCGCATCAGGGGTAAGCGCGGGGCCGAACTAAGCATAGCCGGCTTAGTGAGCCTCGTCAACCTATGCACGGCCAATAATACGGTGGCAATACTGACTGTAGGTGGCATCGCCAAGCAAATCGGCGACCGGTTCGGGGTCGACAACCGGAAATGTGCGTCAATCCTCGACACTTTCTCGTGTACCGTACAAGGGCTCATCCCTTACGGCGCACAGATGCTGATGGCCGCCGGACTGGCTGCCGTCAACCCCGTTTCTATCCTGCCCTACCTATATTATCCGCTTGCTGTAGGTATTGCGGCCCTGGCGGCCATCATATTCAGGTATCCGCGGAAATACAGCTAAAGCGGAGCCACTGAGCCTGACAGAATAAACGTGTTACACATAGCTTTCTCTTTAAAACATGGATGTCATACAACGTAATTTCTTCCGACTGCTCCGCAGCGGTACCTTCGGCAACGGCGAGGCTGTCGAACCGATGTCGGCCTGGAAATGGAGCTACCTGCACCAGCTTTCCCTTATGCACGGCGTAGCAGCCCTCGTATATGACGGCATCCAAAACCACCGGAACGAATTTTTCATGCAGCTGCCCGCTGCCCAAACAAGCATTTGGGAGAAGACCGTAAGAGACATCGAGCACGACAACCGCCACATTAACACCTATCTCAGCGAACTGTTTTCCCTGCTTAACAAACTGCAACTGCGCCCCATCCTGCTGAAGGGGCAAGGTACCGGGACACTTTACGGCCAGCCGCTGCACCGCACCGGCGGCGATATAGACATCTACTTCCCCTACGAACCCCAGGCAAGGAAAGCCGCCCAATGGGCCAAGCAGCATGCGGCCGACTTTGACGCGAG
Source organism: Prevotella sp. UBA1378 (assembly GCA_002305505.1). Lineage (GTDB taxonomy): Bacteria > Bacteroidota > Bacteroidia > Bacteroidales > Bacteroidaceae > Prevotella. The sequence continues at coordinate 11,455 of DBRC01000029.1, forward strand.
CGAGAAACATTACCTGCAGTACCGCTGGCACGGCATAAAGGTGGAGCACCACAAGCACATGCAACGGCTGACGAACATGCTGCACAACCGCACTTTGCAGAAAATCATCAATGCCGAAATCCGTTGCTGCGACTCCTCATACGCTGTCATTAACGGCATGCGTGTCGAAGTGGTCCCCCCCACCCTCGACCTTCTGCTCATCCTTCTCCGCATCACGCGCTATATGCTCAACGAGGGCATATCCCTGAAACAGGTGGTCGACCTCGGGATGTTCCTGCGGAAGAAAGGCGATAAGGTAGACTTCGTGAAACTGCAGTCGTGGTTAAAGGCGCTCAAGCTGCAGCGCATTACACACTTGCAGGGCGCCTTGCTCATTCGCCTGTTCCATTTTGCAGAAGACGAAATTCCCTTCATGGCGCCCGATAGCAGCAAGGATATCGGGACGGTCATGAAGGAAATATTTATTTTGAGGAACACTCATGCCGACGAATGGTATTTTACGCAGGGGAAAAACATTTTCGTACGGAGCAGCGACTCTACAGCTATGTTCTGGCATCTGCGCCACAGCACCAAGTATTTCAGCTACTATCCCAGCGAAACGGTCACCAACTTGTTTGCCTCCTTTGCCCACTCGCTGTCGCACATAGAGGAATAGCAGCCTTTACCGATTCCGGGTACAACCTGTGGGTACCTGGTGAATCCACAGGTCACTGAACTACCTTCTGCATGTTCAAGTCGCAGATTTTCCCGTCGGTAGATATCTTGGCCGTCACCTTATAGGTATTAAACGTTTCTTTCTCCTTGTCCGTCCTGTCTATTTTCTGGTCTACGGTAAAAGTCACCGAGTACTCGTACCCGCCGTCCCCAGCCTCCTGCTTATCTATCTTCCAGTCGTTGTTCAGCGTGAAAGCCATGTTGTTGATGTCTTCCGGGGCATACAGCTTGTTCATATAGCTGATGACATCGCTCTTCGATGCATTGGCCTTATGGAGGAAACTGGTAAGGATACTGCTTAAGGTGGTAGTAAGCGACACCTCGTCCTTGCTCGACAGCGCCTTGAAATAGGTTGCGAAGAGCTGGCTGACGAGCTGTTTGTCGCCCGCACTCACCATCTTGCCCTGTGCTTTCTCGAAAGCAGCCTTAGCCTCGTCGAAATAGGCTCCGTCGCCATGTTGCGCCATGTAGTTCCGGTAAGCTTCCGGCGTATCGTCCATAGTGGCAGAGATCCAGTCGAGCGAGTCGATTTTTATCTTCGCTTCAATAATGTGTACGCTCCCCGGATGCAACTGGATATAACGCTCCAGCGCCGTTTTCGAGTTGCTGACGAGCACATTGTCCCAATCCGCATCCACCTGCTTCAGCCGTTCGAGGCGCGCTGAGATGGAGTCGATATGTTCGGCCGGTGCCTCCGTATACATATCGAGGAAATTCTGCAAAACACCGGGTTCCGAACTTTGCATGGCATTTTCGTACGCCGCAAGCTCGTTCCTGTCCTGGACGTTCTTATAGAAATAAACGCCCAAGAACACTATCACAAGGGCTATCACAAAAGCCACGACCAAGGCAGCATACGACCTCTTCGGCTTCGGTTGTTGCACCTGTCCGGCCGGCTGCATCCCACTGCCCGCCCCGGCTGCCGCCGCAGGTTGCTCAGTAACTTCCGCAGGTTGCCCGGAAACGGTTTGTTCCATACCGGGACTTCCGTTAATCGGACGATGGCATGCCGGGCACATCGCCTGATTCTTGAACACTATCTCGCCGCAATCGGGACACCTTGTCACCTTTCCGGCTATTTCGATTCCGCAGCTCGGACATGCTTTTGCCTGATCACTCACTTGGTGACCGCATTCAGGACATTTTATTATCGCCATTTTACGAATATTTATTTTAATGTTTAAATCTGATTTCCCTCAAGCCGTGTTTTCCCATAAAGCGGCTCTTATCCACATACCCGTTGATACCTACTATCCGTCCCTTACCGGTATACTGCCACATGGTAATATCCCTCTCGTCGGCAAGCACAGGCTCTTCGGCTGTATACATCGCGATCATGAGCTGATAGTCGTCTATCTTGCCCACAAGGTGGCGGTTATAAAAATTACGGAATGTATAAAGCAACGGCTTCTGCTTATAAGCCTCTTCTATCATATCAAGAAACTTGAAGAGCGAATCGCAGAACTCGTCGGTAGAAAGCCCCTGTGTTGTCTCCACATCAATCATCGGAAGCAAATCCTGCTCCCCGGGCAAACATTGCGTCTTAAAATTCTCCAGTTGCTTGGCCTGCTCGGTTTTCGGGCGGTAATAATGATAACTCCCAACCTTCAAGCCGTTTTTCTGTGCTAATTGTATATTACGCTCATACGTGGGGTCTATCCTGTCGCCGCCTTCCGTTGCCTTCAAATACACATAAGCCATTTTGGTGTTACTGCCGACAGTTTCCCAGAACACCTCTCCCTGATAATGGCTGAGGTCGATTCCATGCACATGGGTACAAGTGTCCTCACACTGCACATTTACATCATCCTGTGCGCACACTGTCATTGAAAACACCGTAAAAGCGAGCAAAATCTTTTTTCTCATTACACTAAAAACAAATTCAGCTGCAAATGTATATAAAATTTTCGAAATAACAGACCCGCCGCAAGAAAAAGTTGTTTCCGAACACAGGAATTATACAAAGTCTATAGTTTACCCTACGGGTGAACAGGAAGAAAAAGCATGGCGCCGTTACCGTGCATCATCTGTTAATATTCATTAAGCCAAGATGTGTTTTTTATAAATATTTTGCTGTTTCGGGAAAAAGGTGTAATTTTGCACGCGCAAATGTGAAACACCTTATTATTAAGGCGTGGAACGATATAATTAACATAAAGTCTAACTTTATTAAATTCAAACAAACAATTTAATTTTTATGTCAGAATTAACAAAGAACGTGCAGCCATTGCAAGACTTCGACTGGGGTCAGTTCGAGAATGGCACCACAGTAAACGTCAGCAAGGAAGAGCTTGACAAGGCGTATGACGAAACCCTCAACAAAGTAGCCGACCATCAGGTTGTAGAAGGCAAGGTTATCTCTATCGACAAGAAAGAAGTAATCGTGAACATCGGCTACAAGAGCGACGGCATCATCCCTGCAAGCGAATTCCGCTACAACCCCGACCTCAAAGTGGGCGACACGGTAGAGGTTTACGTCGAGAATCAGGAAGACAAGAAAGGCCAGCTGATTCTCTCCCACAAGAAAGCCCGCCTGAGCAAGAGCTGGGAGCGTGTAAATGCAGCCCTTGACAACCAGGAGGTAATCCAAGGATATATCAAGTGCCGCACAAAGGGTGGTATGATTGTTGACGTGTTCGGCATCGAGGCATTCTTGCCCGGAAGCCAGATCGACGTTCATCCTATACGCGACTACGACCAATTCGTAGGCAAGACCATGGAATTCAAGGTAGTGAAAATCAATCAGGAATTCCGCAATGTCGTTGTTTCCCACAAAGCCCTCATCGAGGCTGAACTGGAAGCACAGAAGAAAGAAATCATCGGCAAGCTCGAAAAAGGCCAGATTCTCGAAGGCACCGTTAAGAACATCACATCTTACGGTGTATTCGTCGACCTTGGCGGCGTCGACGGCCTCATCCACATTACCGACCTTTCTTGGGGCCGCGTAGACGATCCGCACAAGGTGGTAGAGCTCGACCAGAAAATCAATGTTGTTATTCTCGACTTCGACGACGAGAAGAAGCGCATCGCCCTCGGCTTGAAGCAACTCACCCCGCATCCATGGGATGCTCTCGACCAAGAGCTGAAGGTGGGCGACCACGTGAAAGGCAAGGTAGTGGTTATCGCCGACTACGGTGCATTTGTTGAGATTCAGCCGGGCGTAGAAGGCCTGATCCACGTATCGGAGATGTCTTGGAGCCAGCACCTCCGCTCTGCACAGGAATTCCTGAAAGTGGGCGAAGAGGTAGAGGCTGTTATCCTCACCCTCGACCGCGACGAGCGCAAGATGAGCCTCGGCATCAAGCAACTGAAGGAAGACCCATGGGAGGCCATCGAGGTGAAATACCCCGTTGGAAGCAAGCACACCGCCAAGGTGCGCAACTTCACCAACTTCGGTGTGTTCGTTGAGCTGGAAGAAGGCGTTGACGGCTTGATTCACATCAGCGACCTTTCGTGGACAAAGAAAGTAAAGCATCCGTCTGAATTTACACAAGTGGGTGCCGACATCGACGTTATCGTGCTCGACATTGATAAGGAGAACCGCCGCCTCTCGCTCGGCCACAAGCAGCTGGAAGACAACCCGTGGGATGTATTCGAAACCATCTACACCGTTGGCAGCGTACACGAGGGCAAGATTACCGAACTGCTCGAGAAGGGCGCCGTGGTAGCCCTGGAGAAAGGCGTTGAAGGATTCGCCACTCCGAAACACCTCGTGAAGGAAGACGGCAGCCAAGCAGCGCTCGGCGAGGAGCTCCCGTTCAAGGTAATCGAGTTCAACAAAGACAGCAAGCGCATCATCCTCTCGCACAGCCGCACTTTCGAAGACGTACAGCGCGAAGAGAAGAAGGCTGCAAAGAAACAGCAGCAGCCGCGTGCAAAGAAAGAAGAGTCTGTTAAGATCGACAACCAGCCTGCAGCAACAACGCTTGGCGACATTGACGTTCTCGCAGAACTGAAAGCTAAGATGGAAAAAGGCGAATAATCCCTTTAACACCTACAGCATAAATATCGCCGATAAGGCCTCCCGCGCGGGAGGCCTTATTTATTTATCGCGCGACGGCCGGCAATGCCCTCTTTACACTGTAGCAGCATAGCCACCCCCGAGTTCGGGATAAGGACTTCCCGTTATTCCGGCTTGCGACGCCCTCTTTGCGTTGTAACAGCCCTGCCCGTACAGGGCCGGGGGATGCACGCTGTTTTGATTTTTGGCCAAAAATCTGAGATAATTGGCCAAAAATCCCAGAAAAATGGCCAAAAATCAAAACCGGTAGTTGCCCGTTGTCCGCCAACGGCCGTGTGCATCGTGGATGACCACCGCC
>DBRC01000029.1:16503-32597 GCA_002305505.1 Prevotella sp. UBA1378
CCCCTTATCCGCCTGCTGCCCACCGCTTGCCTTTAGGCCTGCAATCCCTTCCGCCTTTACCGCAGAACTTGACTGCTGAGCCCGAACCCAGGCTATTACGGTACGAAACGCACAAAAAAAAGGCTGCACCCGGGAGTACAGCCTCATTATGTCGCGTAAAAAACAGCTTTAGAACGGCAGGTCATCCTGGCTTCCACCTTCGGAAACAGGCTCTTGCGCAGGCGGGAACGGAGCGCCCGCCCCTGACTGCTGTGGTGCAAACGGCTCTGCGCCGGCTGCAGGGGCACCGGCAGCCACACGCTGTACGTTGTAGGCACTAACGGAATTAAACCAACGCCCATTGTATTCATGTGCATCTATATCGAACGAGATTGTCAGCTCTTCGCCACTCTGAATGTTAAACTGCTTGATACGGTCTTCACCGAAAAGACGGAAAACACATTTGCGCGGGAACTGCCCCGGAACTTCAATTACATACTCCTGCGACATCCAAGGATTGCCCGTACGGGCGGAAACGCCGCTATTGGCCGGCAATACGGCAATGATTTTACCTGTTAACTCCATATTGATATTTAACTTTGATATTGTTGTTTTTGTCCAATCAGATTGCGAAATTACTAAAAATAGTTCTAAAATGAGCATTTTTCCCTAAATATTTTTGCACTTAACGTACTTATTTTGTATTTTTGTAGTCAAGAAACTATATAGTAAAAAAATACAAAATAAAAATACTCATGAGATTTACATTATCAAGCACTGCGCTCAGCAGTAAGCTCGTGGCCCTGTCAAGGGTCATCAACAGCAAGAACTCGCTGCCCATACTGGCAGACTTTGTTTTTGAGGTACAAAACAACGTGCTCTTCCTCACCGCATCCGACAGCGAAAACATGATGAAGACACAGATCGAGCTCAACGAGAGCGACGGCGACGGCCGTTTTGCCATCGGCAACCACGACCTGCTGGAAGCCGTTAAAGGATTCTCCGAGCAGCCCATTACATTCGATATCAACACAACCGAGAATATGGCGAAGATTATTTATCAAAACGGCCAATTCTCGCTCCCCATAGAAAATGCCGACGAATTCCCGCAAGCACAGGAAGTGGGCGAAAATGCAAAAGTAATCACCATACCGAGCAACATACTTGCCGACAACATCAACCGCTCTATCTTTGCAACGGCACAGGACGAACTGCGCCCGGTAATGAACGGCATCTATTTCGACCTTACGCCGGAGTGCCTCGCCATCGTGGCAAGCGACGGGCACAAACTGGTGCGCAATAAGATATTCACCATCAAGAGCGAGGCACCCGCCTCGTTCATCCTGCCTAAGAAACCTGCCTCGCTGCTGAGGAACATGCTCGGGAAAGACGGAAGCGACGTAACAGTAAAATTCAACGAACGCACGGCTGAAATAGAATACAGCGACGGCAAGATCATCTGCAGGCTCATAGAAGGGAGATACCCCAACTATAATTCCGTAATACCGCAGAGCAATCCCAATCAAATCACCATCGACCGCAACGGCCTGCTGAGCGCCCTCCGCCGCGTACAGCCGTTTGCCAACGACTCGAGCAACCTGATACGCTTCCACATCGAAAACGGCATATTACAACTCGACGCCGAAGACTACGATTTCTCGAAGACGGCCACCGAAAAAATGTCGTGCGAATACAACGGGCAGACGATGAGCATCGGCTTCAAGGGGTCATCGTTCATCGAGATTCTCAGCAACTTTGATTGTCCGGAGGTCATCATCCAACTGGCCGACCCCAGCCGTGCCGGCCTTGTATTGCCTTCGGAACAGCCCGAGAACCAAGACATCCTGATGTTGATGATGCCGATGCTCATCAACGAATAAACAAAGAAAGAAATGAAACTCAATTTAAAAAAGCCACTGGTGGTCTTCGACTTGGAGACCACCGGTCTTGATTTAGTAAAAGACCGCATCATACAGCTTTCATACATCAAGGTATATCCCGACGGGCACGAGGTGAGGGGAAACGAGATGGTGAACCCGGAAAAGCCCATCCCCCCCGAGGTGGAACAGCTGACGGGCATCACCAACGCCGACGTGGCCGATAAGCCTACATTCAAGATGCTGGCAGCAAAGCTGAACGAGGAGTTTAAGGGGTGCGACTTTGCCGGATTCAACTCCAACCACTTCGATATCCCTTTGCTGGCCGAAGAGTTCCTGCGGGCTGGCATCGACTTCGACTTTGCCAAATGCCGGCTGATCGATGCACAAACCATCTTCCACAAGATGGAACGCCGCAACCTGGCTGCCGCATATAAATTCTACTGTGGGCGAAAGATGGAAGAAGACTTTGAGGCCCACCGTGCCGACCAAGATACCGAGGCCACCTACCGCGTGCTGATGGGCGAGCTTGACATGTACGCACCCGGAAAGCAGGAAGAGCCGGAACGCGTGCTACAAAACGACATGGACTGCCTGGCCGACTTCTCGCGCATGAACAATAATGTAGACTTTGCAGGGCGCATCGTGTGGGCAGAACAGAAGGACGCCAACGGACAGACAATTACCGGAGCCGACGGGCAACCGCTGACGGCAGAGGTATTCAACTTCGGCAAGCACAAAGGCGAAACCGTAGCGCAAGTGCTGCGTTACGACCCCGGCTACTACAGCTGGATATTGGCCGGCGACTTCACCTATAACACCAAGCAGGTGCTCACGCGCATCCGCCTGCGCGAAAGCAAAATGATATAAGGCTGCCCCGGTACGAACGAACGAACAAACGAACCAACACGGAAGAAATGCTCAAAGGCAAGAAAATCGTATTAGGCATCACAGGGTCGATAGCTGCATATAAGGCATGTTACATCATACGGGCGCTCATCAAGCAGGGAGCCGAGGTACAGGTAGTCATAACGCCGGCAGGCAAGGAGTTCATCACACCGATAACCTTGTCGGCCTTGACACAAAAACCCGTCGTCAGTGATTTCTTCTCCCAACGCGACGGTACATGGAACAGCCACGTCAGCTTAGGGTTATGGGCCGACGCCATGCTCGTAGCCCCTTGTTCGGCATCCACGTTAGGAAAGATGGCCGGCGGCATTGCCGATAACATGCTCATCACTACGTATCTGTCGATGAAGGCACCTGTGTTCATTGCCCCGGCGATGGATCTCGACATGTACGCCCACCCTGCCACGCAAGCCAACATGCAGCGCCTGCGCTCCATCGGCAACCACATCATCGAACCGCAGAGCGGATTCCTTGCAAGCGGGCTCGAAGGGAAAGGGCGTATGGAAGAGCCGGAGAAGATCGTGGAGGCCTTGAAGCAGTTCTTCGCCGCAAGGCAACGGCCGGAAGCCTGCTGTCCTGTAAAGGAGCCACATACGCTTGCCGGGAAGAGAATCATGATTACAGCAGGGCCTACCTACGAAAGAATAGACCCGGTACGCTTCATCGGTAACTACTCGAGCGGGAAGATGGGCTTTGCCATAGCCGAGGAATGTGCCCGCCGGGGAGCTTGCGTCACCCTCATCGCAGGCCCTGTGGCCCTCACGGTTCCGCCCGGCAACATCCGCCGCATCGACGTGGAGAGCTGCGAAGAGATGTACCGGGCAGCTGTCGACGAATACGGGAACAGCGATGCCGCGATTCTATGTGCTGCCGTGGCCGACTTCCGCCCGGAACATGTTGCTGCCGAAAAGATAAAACGGGGAAAAGCCGACTTGTTGATACGGCTCGCTCCCACGCACGACATTGCCCGCGAACTGGGTAAGATGAAGAAAGAAGGCCAACGGCTTATAGGCTTTGCACTCGAAACGAACGACGAGTTGGCAAATGCCGAATTGAAACTTGAACGCAAGAACCTCGATTTTATCGTGCTCAACTCGCTGCGCAACGAAGGAACCTGCTTCCAATCGGACGAAAACCAAATCAGCATCCTCTCAAGGCACCGGAAAAAAGATTATCCCAAGAAGAGCAAGAAAGAGGTGGCCGAAGACATTGTCAACGAACTAACAGCGATATTATGATATTAAGAAAGGCAGTAGTATGCGCGGCGATAATGCTGGCGGCAACAACGGCACTGCAAGCACAGGAACTACAAGCAAAGGTGAACATCAACCACAGTCAGGTGGGGGTAACCGATGTCAGCGTGTTCGATAACCTGCAGCAAACACTTGAGCAGTTTATCAATGAGCGCCAATGGACGGAACTGCAATTCCAAACAAACGAGCGCATCGTGTGCAGCTTCAATATCACCATTACAAAGTACGACAAAACGAACAACCTGTTCGAGTGCACGGCCATGATACAGGCCAACCGCCCCATATACAACGCGCAATACACAACGACCATCTACAACAACAAAGATGCCGACTTCAACTTCTACTTTGCACAGTTCGACCAACTGAACTTCAATGACGAGACGGTGGACAACCAACTGACTGCCCTCATCGCTTATTATGCATACCTCATCATCGGACTTAACCTCGACACTTTTGCACAGATGGGAGGAACTGACGTCATGCAACGGTGCCTGAACCTGGTAAACAATTGTCAGAACTTCGAATTTACCGGGTGGAAAGCATTCGACTCGAGCAAAAACCGCTTTGCCATTATCAATGATTATATGGAGGAAGCCATGAAGCCTTTCCGGATGCTACAATACAACTATTACCGGAAAGGGCTCGATGAAATGGCAAACAACGTGGAGCGCGGCCGCACAAACATCACGACGGCGCTTGAGGAAGACTTGAAAAAAGCCCATGAAGAAAAACCGCTCAGTCTGCTGCCGCAAATTTGGACGGATTACAAGAAAGACGAACTGGCAAACATATACAGCGGAAAAGGAACTCAGAAAGAAAAGGAGTCTGTGTACAACATCTTAATGGGCATCAATGCGTCCCAAAGCAATTCATGGGATAAAATCAGACAATAACCATCATGCTCAAACAATTATATATCAAGAACTTTACGCTTATCGATACGCTGGATATCGAGTTCAAAAGCGGTTTTTCTGTTATTACCGGCGAAACGGGCGCAGGAAAAAGCATTATCCTCGGAGCCATCGCCTTGCTTCTGGGCCAGCGTGCCGACTCGAAAGCCATCAAGCACGGGGCGGAGAAATGCGTGATAGAAGCACATTTCGACTTGTCGCGCTATGGAATGGAAGCGTATTTCAAACAAAACGACATCGAATACGATGCAACCGACTGTATCATCCGCCGCGAACTGACATCATCCGGGAAAAGCAGGGCTTTCATCAACGATTCCCCCGTAGCGCTCGGTATGCTAAAAGAATTGGGCGAAAGACTTGTCGACGTACATAGCCAGCACCAGAACTTATTGCTCAATAAGCAAAACTTCCAATTGAACGTAATCGACATTATTGCCGACAACGGGAAGATACTTTCTGCATACAGGGAAACATACAACCGCTTTAAGGAGGCAGAAAGGCGCTTAAACGAACTGCAAGAAGAAATCGAACGGAATAAGGGAAACGTGGATTTCCTCGAATTCCAACTCAACGAGCTGGAAAATGCACGGCTAACGGAGGGCGAACAAGAGGACTTGGAGCAAAAAAGCGATACCATGTCGCACTCGGAAGACATAAAAAGCGCATTGTACGAAGCCGACAAGATGCTGTCAGCTGAAGATTCGGGCATCGTGGGGAGCCTGAAGACCACCGCTGCTGCCTTGAAAAGTATCGGAAAGGTGTTGCCCGCTTCGGGCGAACTGGCCCAGCGGACGGAGATCTGCTACATCGAGTTGAAAGATATTTCGCAGGAAGTGAGCACATTGCTTGAGAACATCGACTTCGACCCGGCGGAACTGGAGGCGGTAAATAACCGGCTCGACAAGCTGTATGAACTCGAAAAAAAATACCACTGCGATACCATAGGCGGGCTTATCAAGCTACGCGATGACATACAGGGTAAGCTGGATAACATCGTGAACAGCGACGATGCACTTCATGACCTAAGGAACGAACTCGCCCAACTCTCCAGCCAATGCCGGGAACAGGCAGACGCACTTACCAGGGCACGGAAGAAAGCTGCCAAGCAAATCGGGCAAGAGATGCTCGGCAGACTGATACCGCTCGGCATGCCACATGTGCGGTTCGAAATAGCCATAGGCCAAGAGCCCATGGGACATAACGGGCAAGATAAGGTTTCGTTCCTTTTCAGTGCCAATACCAACACCCCGCTCCAGCCCGTATCGCAGGTGGCATCGGGCGGTGAAATAGCACGTGTGATGCTGGCACTGAAAGCCATGATCAGCGGAGCCGTCAAACTGCCGACCATCATCTTCGACGAAATCGATACAGGTGTGAGCGGAATGATTGCCGAGAAAATGGCGCAAATCATGCAGGAAATGGGCAACAACGAGCGCCAGGTAATCAGCATCACACACCTGCCGCAGATAGCGGCGATGGGCAGCACACACTATAAGGTGCTGAAGGAAGAGAGCCCCACAGGCACGGAAAGCAAGATGACGATGCTTTCGCAAGAGGAGCGCATCAAGGAAATAGCCCAGATGCTCAGTGGAAGCGATGTATCCGCAGCAGCAATCAACAACGCAAAAGAACTACTCAAATCATGAAAAAAATCACGATATTACTTTGTGCCTCACTCTTTACCGGCACTATATCGGCACAACCCGACGTAAAGAAAGCAGCGAAATCGGTATTCACCATAAAAACATTCGCGGCCGACGGCTCCCTGCTAACCAGCAGCAACGGTTTCTTCATAGATGAAAAAGGGGCTGCCATAAGCAGCTACACGCCTTTCCGCAATGCTGCCAAAGCAGTAATTATAGACACACAGGGCAAAGAGTATCCTGTGGAATGCATGCTCGGAGCAAATGAAATGTACGACGTAACAAAATTCAAGGTCAGCATCAAGCGTTCTGTGCCACTCCCCATTGCCTCCGCCCCGGTGAAAGAGGGCGACAAACTGTGGCTGATACCTTACAGCGCGAAGAAAACGCCTGAAAGCAAAAGCGGCATTATCGAAAAAGCAGAGAAATTCCAAACCGATTACGATTATTATACCATTACCCTCGCTGCTCCGGGAAACACCGTAAGCTGCCCGTTCCTGAACGACCGTGGAGAGGTTGTCGGCATGATGCAGAAACCCGTGAAAGCCAATTCGCCTACCAGCTATGCCATCAGTGCGAAGTTTGGAAGCGACATGAAGATGACTGGACTAAGCATCAACGACCCGGCATTAAGGGGCATCAATATTAAGAAAGATTTGCCGGATGATATCGACCAAGCCATACTGACGCTGTACATTACCGGCACAGCCGACTCGGCAAGGTATGCGCAAGTCGTTGAGGATTTCATTGCGAAATTCCCGCAAGCGCCCGACGGCTATGTCGCACGCGCCCAACTGGAAAGCAATGCCAACAAGTTCGGCGCTGCTGCTGCCGATATGGAACAGGCCCTAAAAGTAGCGGCAAAGAAAGACGATGTGCATTACAACTACGCCCGCCTGATTTTCCAAAAGGAGTTATACAAGAACCACCTCCCCTATGCCGACTGGAACCTTGACAAGGCATTGGGCGAAGCCGTTGCAGCATACGGCATCAATCAAGTGCCGGCCTACCAACAGCTGCAGGGCCAGATATTATTTGCCCAAAAGAAATACGACGAGGCCTTCAACAAATACATAGAGCTGGCCAACGGCGGACAGAAGCAAGCCGAAATTTATTACGAAGCGGCACGGTGCAAAGAGATGCTGAACGATTCTACCGCCATGCTGGCCATGCTCGACAGTGCCGTGAATACCTTCACCAAGCCCTACTTGAAAGCTGCCGCCCCGTATCTGTTCACAAGGGCACAAGCCTATGTGAAAGCAGGAAAATACCGGCAGGCCATCCTCGACTACAACGACTACGAGTCGCTGATGTCGGCACAACTGAACGACAATTTCTATTACCTGCGCTATCAAACGGAAATGGCCGGGCACCTTTACCAGCAGGCATTAAACGACATCAGCAAGGCCATCAGCAAGGCACCCGGCAATGCCGTATACCACGCAGAGAAAGCGGCACTCGAACTCCGCGTGGGCCACTACGGAGATGCTGCCGTCACAGCAGCAGAGTGTATACGTATCGACCCGGCCTTGAGCGACGGCTACCTCTTCCTGGGCTATGCACAATGCCTGCAAGGAAAGAAGGCCGAAGGCATTAAGAACCTACAGAAAGCAAAAGAGCTCGGCGATGGCCAAGCTCAAGGGTTGATAGACAAATATTCCAAATAAACAACCGTGTTCAGAACGGCATCGGGCCATTATCGGCCGGAGGTATCATTCCTCCGCCGAACGGGTCGTAACCATCAGGCATCATCGGGCCGTCGCTGCCATTGATTTTGCTTCCCAAAATCTCTCCCCCGCCGGTTGGGGAACCACCGATACGCGTATCTTCCGGATTCTCAAAGCGAGTATACTCGCCGCGGAAGGTAAGCAGCACATCGCCCGTCGCGCCTTTACGGTGCTTGGCTATGATGATTTGCGCCATACCGTGGAGGTCGCGCCCATGATCGTCTTGAAAGATGTGATAGTACTCGGGACGGTGAACAAAAAGCACCATGTCGGCATCCTGCTCAATCGCCCCCGACTCGCGCAGGTCGCTCAGCTGCGGCCGTTTTCCCTCCAACCCTTCACGGCTTTCAACGCCACGGTTCAACTGGCTGAGCGCAAGAATCGGTATGTCCAACTCCTTGGCCAACCCCTTCAGCGAGCGCGAAATCGTAGACACCTCTTCCTGACGGCTGCTGAAACGCATGCCATTGGCATTCATCAGCTGGAGGTAGTCGATCATGATAATCTTCACCCCATGCTCGCGCACCAGCCGCCGCGCCTTGGTACGCAACTCGAAAACCGAGAGTCCCGGTGTATCGTCAACATAGAGAGGCGCCCCCAACAGGCCGTTTATCCGCTTGTCGAGGCGTTCCCACTCATCAGGCTGCAATTGCCCGTTCAATATTTTCGAGCCCTGTATCTCGCAGCAGTTGGATATCAGCCTGTTCACCAACTGCACATTGCTCATTTCAAGCGAGAAGAAAGCCATCGGCACCTTGAAGTCGGCAGCAATGTTCTTTGCCATCGACAGGGCAAACGATGTTTTTCCCATTGCCGGGCGCCCGGCAATGATCACCAAGTCGCTTGGTTGCCAACCGCTGGTGATATCATCAAGCTTATGGTATCCCGTAGGCACGCCCGTCAAGCCGTCCTTGTTCTCCGCCGCTTTTTGAATAACATCCATCGCATTCTTTATGACCGGGTCAATCTGCGTATAGTCTTTCTTCATGTTGCGCTGCGACAATTCGAACAGGCTGCCCTCGGCTTCCTGCATCAGTTCCTCAATATCGCTGGTCTCATCGAATGCCTTGGTCTCTATCACGCTGGCAAACGAAATCAGCTGCCGTGCCAGAAACTTCTGCGCGATGATATGGGCATGATATTCGATATTGGCAGAGGAAGCTACGCGCGAACTCAACTCGGATATATAAACCGGGCCGCCCACTTTCTCCAAGTTCCCGTCGCGGGCCAGCCGCTCGGTCACCGTCAGCACGTCGACCGGCTTTTCGGCCATGCTCAAGTCGCGTATCGCCGCATAAACCATCTGGTTGCGCGGTTCGTAAAAACTTTCCGGATAAAGCAGCTCACACACCACGGCATAAGCGTCCTTATCAATCATCAATGCCCCGAGCACAGCCCTCTCCACATCAGGGGCCTGGGGCTGCAGATGCCCGTACGTATTATCTACCGGCGCTTTTCCCTGCGCTTTTCTCTTGGGATTGTTCGTTGTTTGTCCTGCCATAGCAGGTGCAAAGTTACAATTTTTTAAGCATGGAATACACGGAATGGGAGAAAAAAATAATGCAAAAACTAAAAAACACGCCGAATCCGTTTATGTATGCCCAAAAATAACTATCTTTGCATACGTATGATTACCCATCCGATAGCAAAAATAAATCTCGGCCTGAATATTGTCGAGCGCAGACCCGACGGTTATCACAATCTGGAAACCGTCTTCTACCCCATACCTCTTAAGGATTCGCTGGAAATATTCGTCATGGACGGACAATTCCCTTCCGAATACGACTGCGACTTAAAGACCACCAATATACAGATTGAAGGCGACGAGCAAAGCAACCTCGTTGTACGCGCATACAACCTTTTAAAGGGGCGCTATCCTCTGCCGCGCATCCATGCCCATCTGTTTAAGGGCATTCCCACGCAGGCCGGTATGGGGGGCGGCTCCAGCGACTGCGCATACATGATAAAACTGCTGAACGATGCGTTCTGCCTCAAGATGAGCCAAGACGAAATGATTGGTTATGCAGCCAAGCTCGGAGCCGACTGCCCCTTTTTCATTCTCAGCCGCCCGGCATACGCGGAAGGAATCGGGGAGAAACTCGAACCTGTCGATCTCAACTTATCCGGATGGTACATCGGCATTGTCCGGCCCGACATCCCCGTATCCACCCGCGAAGCATTCTCGCTCATTACGCCCCAAAAGCCCGGGATGAACTGCCGCGACATCGTGGCCTTACCTGTTGAGGAATGGAAGGGGTTGCTCGCCAACGATTTTGAACAAAGCGTTTTCGCCCTTCACCCGGAAATCGGTGCCATCAAAGACCGCCTGTACGGGCTGGGAGCGGCTTATGCCGCGATGAGCGGGAGCGGGAGCAGCGTCTTCGGGCTCTTCCGGAATGTCATCGACTTGAATACACAATATAAAGACATGTTCACCTACACCGCCCGCCTGTAAACAGCACGAATCCCGGCTGAAGGCAAACGCGGGAGATACATGATACAATGGACGTGATACGAAAACAAACACCTATTCGAAATATGGATACAAACAATATGGAAGAGCAAATACTGATAAGGATTACAGGGCAGGACCGCCCGGGACTAACAGCATCCGTCATGGGCATACTGGCCAAATATGATGCACAGATATTAGACATCGGGCAGGCCGACATCCACAGCACGCTATCGCTCGGTATACTCATACGCATTGATGAAATGCACTCGGGGCAGGTGATGAAAGAGCTGCTCTTCAAAGCTACGGAACTCGGGGTCAACATCGGTTTTGCCCCTGTCACCGACGACCAATACGAGGCTTGGGTAGGCAGACAAGGAAAGAACAGGTACATCCTAACCCTCATCGGCCGCACACTTACAGCCCGGCAAATCGAAGCCGCCACGAAAGTCATTGCAGAACAAGGGTTGAACATTGATTCCATCCTCCGGCTGACTGGGCGGATGAGCATTAAGAACCCGGGAAAGAACGTCAGGGCATGTATCGAATTTTCGCTGCGCGGAACACCGAACAACCGGCCGGAGATGCAGGCGGAACTGATGAAGCTTTCGGCCGATATGGGCATAGACTTCTCGTTCCAGCGCGACGACATGTTCCGCCGCATGCGCCGCCTTATCTGCTTTGATATGGACTCGACGCTCATACAAACCGAATGCATCGACGAACTGGCCATGAGGGCAGGTGTAGGCGAACAGGTGAAGGCCATTACCGAACGGGCAATGAGAGGCGAAATCGACTTCAAGCAAAGCTTCACCGAACGGGTGGCCCTGCTGAAAGGGCTCGATGCCAGCGTAATGCAGGAGATAGCGGAGAACCTCCCCATCACCGAGGGGGCCGACAGGCTGATGTCGGTATTGAAACGCTGCGGATATAAGATAGCCATCCTAAGCGGCGGGTTCACTTATTTCGGTGAATACCTCCAGCACCGCTACGGCATAGACTACGTGTACGCTAACGAACTGGAAATCGGCGAGGACGGAAAGCTGACGGGCAATTTTGTCGGGGAAATTGTCGACGGACACCGCAAGGCTGAACTTCTGAAACTCATCGCGCAAGTAGAGAAAGTGAACCTCGCACAGACCATCGCCGTAGGCGACGGTGCCAACGACCTCCCCATGATAAGCGAAGCCGGTCTCGGGATTGCTTTCCACGCCAAGCCCCGTGTCGTTGCCAATGCAAAACAAAGCATCAACACGCTCGGGCTCGACGGCGTACTCTATTTCCTTGGTTTCAAGGACAGCTATCTCGGCGAGCAGGGCAAACTGTAACTACATACCCGGCTACATGGAAAACAGATGAAAAAAGCTGCCGTGCAAAATAAAAAATATATACGCAGAACCGTAATTTGTGAATAAAAATCATTATCTTTGCACTCCGAATTTATTTATATAAATCACCTTTCAACAATAAAAAGAATATGGGCGGCTTTTTTGGCACGATTCAGGTAAAAGATTGCGTAAACGATTTGTTCTACGGTACAGACTATAATTCACACCTCGGCACGAAACGCGCAGGACTCGTAACATTTGATAAAGAACGCGGATTCAGCAGAAAAATCCATAGCTTGGAACGCGACTACTTCCGTTCTAAATTCGAAGACGAACTGGATAGCTTTGCCGGCAACCAAGGACTGGGGGTTGTCAGCGATACCGACCCACAACCCATCATCGTCAATTCACACCTCGGGCGCTACGCTGTGGTAACAGTTGCCAAAATCACCAATATCCCCCAAATAGCCAAAGAACTGCTGGCAGAACGCATGCACTTCAGCGAAATGTCGGCAAACAGCATTAACCAAACAGAACTCGTGGCCCTGCTCATCAACATGGGGAGCTCGTTCGTCGATGGCATCAATCACGTATACAGCAAGATAGAAGGCTCGTGCTCCATGCTGATACTGACAGAAGACGGAATAATCGCCGCGCGCGACTGGCTCGGACGCACCCCGATTGTCATCGGGAAAAAAGACGGGGCATACGCCGCCACAAGCGAAACAACCAGCCTGCCGAATCTGGGATACGATGTGCTACGCGATGTCGGGCCGGGCGAAATCGTAAAACTGCATGCCGGAAGCATCGAAGTGTTACAACAGCCGCAGGAAGAAGAACAGATATGCTCTTTCCTCTGGGTATACTACGGATTCCCTACCAGCGATTACGAAGGCATCAACGTAGAATATGTGAGGGAACGCAACGGCCTGATCATGGGAAGGGAAGACGAGACAGAGGCAGACTGTGTATGTGGTGTTCCCGATTCGGGCGTAGGCATGGCATTAGGATACTCGGAAGGGCACCGCATCCCGTACAAGCGGGCCGTGCTGAAATACACCCCCACGTGGCCGCGCAGCTTCACACCGGGCAACCAGCAACGCCGCAACCTTGTCGCCAAGATGAAACTGATACCCAACCGCGCCATCCTGCAAGGCCAGCGGGTGGTATTCTGCGACGACTCTATCGTAAGGGGAACACAACTCAGGGACAATGTAAAGATGTTCTTCGACTACGGTGCAAAGGAAGTGCATGTACGCATCTCCTGCCCCCCGCTGGTTTACGGCTGCCCGTTCATCGGCTTCACATCGTCGAAGAGCGACATGGAACTTATTACACGGCAAATTATCAAGGACTTTGAGGGTGACAATACGGAGAACCTCAATAAATACGCTACAACCGACTCGCCGGAATACAACCGCATGGTAAACGAAATTGCGCGCCGCTTAGGACTGAGCACGCTCAAGTTCAATAAAATCGAGTCGCTGATAGAATCCATAGGCATGCCGAAATGCAAGGTATGCACCCACTGCTTCGACGGAAGCAGCTACTGCAAGAAAATGAAACGGTGAAACAAAACTATTACAATCATAAAATGGAAAAGATTATCATTAATTCTTATGACGAATTTGCCGCACATCTGGGCAAAGAGTTAGGATGCTCGGAATGGCTGCAGGTGAATCAGGACCGAATCAACATGTTTGCCGATGCCACATCCGACCACCAATGGATTCACACCGACATGGAACGCGCAAAGACAGAGAGCCCCTACCACAGCACCATTGCCCACGGGTATCTTACGCTGTCGCTCCTCCCCCATCTGTGGGAACAGATTATTGAAGTGAACAACATCAAGATGCTGGTCAACTACGGCATGGACAAGATGCGCTTCGGCCAGCCTGTGATTACCGGCAGCCGCGTGCGTCTGGTAACAAAGCTGAGCAATATTGCCAATCTGCGCGGTGTGTGCAAAACGGAAATCGACTTCAAAATAGAGATTGAAGGCCAACGCAAGCCTGCTCTCGAAGGTTTAGCCACTTTCCTGTATTACTTTAACGCATAGTCCGCATGAAAGCCGGGTTATAAGAACCCACTGCTGCCCGCAAAAAAGCATATAGGCATTGCATTGCTACGTACGCTTGCAGTAAAACCAAGACGAAAGGAACTGGCCGGATTCCTGCAAACGGAATATTAAAGAAATAATAGAATGAAGAGCAAGTTAGTTATCCTGTTCAATATCCTCGTCTTTGCAACCTGCGCTGCTAAGGGCGGGACGTTATCCTCCGTATTCAAGTACTTCAAGTATGAAGGCAAGGGTATACCAGCCCTGCAAGCCCCACCGCCAGCAGTTAATAACCCCATCATCCCAGGCTGGGCATCAGACCCCAGCATCTGCAGAGTGGGGGAAGACTACTGGCTCGTAACCTCCACTTTCGGCTATTTCCCGGCTGTACCGCTGTATCACAGCCGCGACCTTATCCACTGGGAACTGGTACGCAACATCATCGACCGCAAATCGCAGCTGCCAAACTGCTTTGATACCGGTGCACGCAGCCTTGACAAAGGCGGCATCTATGCTCCCACCATCCGGTATAACGAACAGGACAAGACCTACTACCTGATTACGACGGATGTAACCGGCATGAACTCTGCCAGCAAGGGGGGCCACTTCTATGTCACGGCCAAGAATCCCCGCGGGGAATGGTCGGACGCAATACGCTTACCTGACATCGACGGCATCGACCCTTCTTTCTTCTTTGACACCGACGGCAAAGCGTATATCGTATATAAAGAAGACGTGGAGGGACAGCCCAAATGGAGCAACCACCGCGCCATACGCATCATAAGGTTCGACACGGAGACGGGCAACACCATAGGTGGGAGCATGCCTTTCAAAGAGGAGGGCGTAGGCCCTGAGGAACGCCTCGGGCGCAACGAGGGCCCGCATATATATAAGGTGGGCAAAGCTTATGTCATGGTTTGTGCAGAGGGCGGAACCGGTATCTACCATTCTGCCGTATGCTATAAGGCCGACAGCGTAATGGGGCCTTACCGCAGATGGGCACGCAACCCGATGCTGACACAGCGCTACCTGAAGCCGGAGCGCCCGTACGCGGTAACCTGTGCCGGACATGCCGACCTCGTGGAGACGCCCGAGGGTAACTGGTATGCTGTGTTCCTCGGCATGCGCAGCCAAGTGGCGCCGCTCTTTGGTACGGGTAGAGAGGCTGCCGACCTTGGCAGGGAAACATTCTTGATGCCTGTGCAATGGAGCAAGGACGGTTTCCCTTACATCACTCAAGAGAAAGACACCATACCTAACCACACCAGCCCCCTCTCATGGCTGGACGACTTCAAAGGCAAGGAGCCCCGCCCTGAGTGGCTCTCGGCTCCGGGCATCCCCGGATATCAGGGCATCCGCCTGCAACACCACTGCTTTGAGGCAGAGACACAGGTGCTGCCGGCTACTCCCGGCGGCCGCCAGCAGAATGCCGGCATCATGCTCCTGAAGAACGAAGACCACCAATACCGTTTTCTTACGGATGGCCACACGCTCACCTTATTACGCATCGGCAAGAAAGGCAGGCAGGAGACAATAGCATCAGTAAGCATTGCAAAGAAAGGCAAGCCGCTCACCTTGAAGGTGACGAGCGACGGTTCCGAGCTCCGCTTCTCTTACGCCGATACCGAAGGTCCCGAAACACTCGTAGGCACGGCTCCCATCTCGTTTCTATCCACTGCAAGGGCCGGAGGGTTTACTGGCATCACTGTGGGAGTGTATGCCAACGACAAGCAGGCCTCCGGGTATCCGATTCCCATTGAAAAGAAATAACTGCCGCCTGCCGTTTGCATCGTAACGGCAGGCAGCAGCCGGCATGGCGGAAAGAAATATTTACCTGAGTTCGGGATAAGGATATCACGTTAATCCGGACGGCGGCGCCCCCTTTGCACTGCGGCAGCACCGCCGTTGTAAGGCGGAGGATATACCCCTGTTTTGTTTTTTGGCCATTTTTCT
>DBRC01000032.1 GCA_002305505.1 Prevotella sp. UBA1378
GATTTATAGCTATAAATCTTTTCGTCCCCTTATCCGCCTGCTGCCCACCGCTTGCCTTTAGGGCCGCTTTCCCTTCTGCCTTTACCGCGGAACTTGATGGCTTGCCCCGAAGGCGCCGTCAATACTTAAACGAGCTGCCCCCTAAGAACTCGCGCAACAGCGAGGTGGGCGGTATCTGCCTGTTGGGAATCGGGCGTACGTACTTCAGGAACTTCAGCAGGCGGTAGGCCTCAGCATACTCAGGACAGTTCTCGGGCACCTGCTCGAGCAGCGGCTCGGCCTGCGACTTAAGGACGGCAAACTCGAACAGCATAGCGGTATTGAACATCATGTCGGCATTTTCCTGATAAGGGAATATCCACTTGTTCTCGCCAGCCCTCACCGACGGCCACCGGCGGATGGTCTCCTGCGCCGATACGCCCCGGTACTTGTTGTCGCGGATGATGCGGCGCAGCAGGCGGTTGTCGGTAGTGGGGATATAGTTGTGCGTGTCAAGGAGGATGGTGGTAAGCGCCGAGGCATAGATGCGGAATTTCTGTCCTTCGGGTATGTGTGCCGTCAGTTCGGGATTCAGGGCATGTATGCCTTCCACAATTAATATCTCGTCGTCGTGCAGCCGCAGCTTCTTGCCGTTCTTCACGCTCCTCCCCTTCTGGAAGTCGTACTTGGGCAGCTCCACCTCCTCGCCGGCGAAGAGGGCGTTCATCTGCCGGTTCAGCAGCGGTATGTCGAGCGCATACAGGCTCTCGAAGTCGTAGTCGCCGTCCTCGTCGCGGGGTGTCTGTTCCCGGTCTACGAAATAGTCGTCGAGCGAGATGCCTATCGGCTTGATTCCGTTGGTGAGCAATTGGATGCTGAGCCTCTTGCACGACGTTGTCTTCCCGCTTGACGAGGGCCCGGCTATCAGCACCATCCTTACGCCTTTCCGGTTGGCAATCTCGTCGGCAATCTTGGCTATTTTCTTTTCCTGCAGCGCCTCGCTCACGTTGATGAGCTGCGTGGTATAGCCATTGACGACAGCTTGGTTCAGGTCGCCGATGGTGCGCATGTCCAGGATGCCCTGCCAGCGGTGGTGTTCTTGGAAGATGTCGAACATTTTGTCCTGCCGCGTCATCTCTCCCAGCTTGGAAGGGTCTTCGATCGACGGGCTCCGCAGCAACAGTCCGTCGTAATATTTCTCCAGTCCGAAGAGATGCAGCTGGCCGGTGTTCGTCAGCAGCGTGCCATAGTAATAGTCCGGATACCCGCCTATATCATAATAGGTGGTATAGAGGTCGCCGATGCTCTCCAGCAGCTTTGTCTTCGATTCGGCCCCGCGTTCAGAGAAGAGGCGTATGGCCTCCTCCGTCGTTGCTTCGTGGTGGTGCACGGGTATCTTGGCGTCGATTATCTCCTGCATGCGGTTGCGCAGGCGGTCCACATCCTCGAGCGTCACGGCGCGCCCTATTTCCAGGTCGCAATAGTAGCCGTTGCTCACGGGGATGTCGATGATGACGTGGCTGTCGGGGTAAAGCTCGTGTACGGCCTTCGAGAGCACGAAAAACAAGGTGCGCGTATACGCGCGCATCCCCGACGACGAGCGCAGGTCGAGGAATTCCACGTCTTTGTTATGATACACGCGGTAGTGCATCCCCTCTACCTTGTTGTTCACCCTCGCACTAATGGGGCCGTACTCCATTTGCAGCCCGCACTCCCGGAAAATATCGGAAAGCGTGCTGCCGATGCGCACCTTTTTTGTCTCCCCGCTGTTTTTGCAGCGTATCTGTACGAATTGCCTCATCTCCGGGGCACCGGCCGCTTCAGCGGTTCCCCGGGCACAGTTACTTATTTGTTGTTCCATTCTTGTCGTATTCGTATTGTTACCGTGTAAAGTTACTGATATTACCCTGGCTACTCCGGTACCCGCGTAGCACGGATGAAATAAAGAACCAGCAGTATATAGGCAACGAGCGAAAGAAGCTCGCTGAGCGGGTTCGCCCACCATGCTTCGTAGCCGAAGTTGACGCCGCCGAAACGCAGCAGCGCACTGACCACCCCCATCAGGGCCCCGCCGGCAATGAAGCCCGAAGCTATCAGGTTGCCTTTCTCACCGCGCTCCTTGTTCACCCGCGCATCCCCCGAACGGGTGGTGACATACCAGTTGACGGCACCGCCCACGAGCAGCGGCACGTTCAACTCGAGCGGGATAAACATCCCGAGGGCGAAAGCCAGTGCCGGGACCTTACACCAGGTAAGCACCACGGCAATCACCGCGCCGATGCCGTAAAGCACCCACGGCGCCCCCACACCGTTCATCAGCGGGTCGATGACGGCGGCCATGGCGTTGGCTTGCGGAGCTGCCAGTTGCCCGCTGGCAAACCCGTAGGTCTCGTTCAGCAGCAGCATCACGCCGCCCACGGTGGCCGCCGACACGAGCGTGCCGAGAAATTTCCACGCCTCCTGCTTCTTCGGCGTAGTGCCGAGCCAATAGCCTATCTTCAGGTCGGTAATGAACGACCCGGCCATCGAGAGCGCCGTGCACACCACGCCGCCCATGATGAGCGCCGCCACCATGCCGCCCGTGCCCTTCAGGCCTACGGCCACCATCACCACCGATGCCAGAATCAGCGTCATCAGCGTCATGCCGCTCACGGGATTGGTGCCCACGATGGCGATGGCGTTGGCGGCCACCGTGGTGAAGAGGAAGGCAATCACCGTCACCAGTGCGATGGCTACGAGCGCGAAGAGCAGGTTGCCCTCCATCACGCCGAACCAATAGAACAGGAACGTAGCCAGCAGCGTTACGGCCGAGGCGGCGGCGATAAACCTGAACGGGAGGTCGCGCTGCGTGCGGGGCAGGTTCTTCCCGTCGCCCTGCCCGCCCTTCATCTCCTTCGAAGCCAGCGCGACGGCACCCTTTATGATGCCCCAGCTCTTGATGATGCCGATGATGCCGGCCATGGCGATGGCCCCGATGCCTATCGACTTGCCGTATGCCCTGAATATCTGTTCGGGCGACATGTCGCCTACGGCCACGTCAATCGTAGGGTCCCACTGGTTGAGTACCGTATCGTGATAAAGAACCGACATCCCCGGGACCACCAGCCACCATACGGCCAGCGAACCGAGGCAGATGATGAGCGCATACTTCAGGCCGACGATGAATCCCAGGCCGAGCACGGCAGCACCCGTATTCACCTTGAACACCAGCTTCGCCTTGTCGGCCAGGTCGGCACCCCACCCCACGACGCGCGTGGTGAAGTTCTCGTTCCACCACCCGAAGGTGGCCACGGCAAAATCGTACAGCCCGCCCACCAGTCCGGCCAGCAGCAGCGGCTTGGCCTGATTGCCGCCTTTGGCGCCGCTGACAAGTACTTGCGTTGTGGCCGTGGCCTCGGGGAAAGGATATTTTCCGTGCATGTCGCTTACGAAATACTTACGGAATGGTATAAGGAACAGGATGCCGATAACGCCGCCCAGCAGTGAAGCGATAAAGATATTGATAAACGAGGCCGTCATCTCGGGGTACTTGGCCTGCAGGATATAAATGGCCGGCAGCGTGAAGATGGCGCCGGCAACGACGGCACCCGAGCAGGCGCCTATCGACTGGATAATCACGTTCTCGCCCAAAGCCCTTGAGCGCTTGGCCGCAGCCGATACGCCTACGGCGATGATGGCTATCGGGATGGCAGCCTCGAACACCTGCCCCACCTTCAGCCCCAGATAGGCGGCAGCGGCAGAGAACAGCATGGCCATCAGCACGCCCCACGTCACCGACCAGCCGTTCACCTCGGGCACGCTCTCCTGCGGGTTCATTACCGGCTGGTACTCTTCCCCTTCCCTCAGCTCCCGGAACGCGTTCCCCGGCAGCTGGATCATGTCTTTTTCTTCCATATCCATTTGGTTCTATTTGTATTCCTCATTCTTTTATTTGCCGTTCGCGCCTACCGGCTCCGCCACTCCTGCGGCCTTGCCCTTTCCCTCCAGATACTCCGCATAGATTCTCGCGGCGGAGATAATTTGGTTTACGCAAGGGCGCTTGGCGTAATACTCTGCCGTGCGCTCAGATGCTTCGTAGCTCAAGGGCGCACCTTTTTTCAGCCTCAGCAGTTCGCCGCAAACCAGCGAGCCGTGCTCCTGCTCGAAGCGGGCAGCCAGCTGCTGCACCACCTTGTAACAGGCCGACTTCCCTTCGCGGTCGCCGGGCGTCGCCGAGCCGCAGTCCATCCCGGCAAGCGTGAACATCCCGCAGGCTGCGCCACACGTCAGCCGCATGCGCCCGATGCCTCCGCCGAACCCGGCGCTCAGCCTCAGCGCCTGGCTCTCCGTATAGCCGTAAAGGCCGGCAAAGGCGGCCACCACCGATTGCGAGCAGTTGAACCCTTGCATAAAAAGCTCTTCGGCCCGGCGGATGCTATCTTCTTTTGCCATTGCCCCAGTGCTTCTCTAAGCGGCGCGCTTCCTTCTTCGTGAGCCAGCACACCGCACCGTGTTTCTGCTCCGAGAAATTGGTGCGCTTCATCACGCCCGAGTCGAAATGGCCCAGATCCTTGAATGCCTTGAAGTCGCTCGTCTCGGCAAACCCGAAGTTGTGCGGGTTGCGCCGGTAACAATCATACATCAGTATCCACCGCTGCTCACCTATGAGCTTGAATACATGCGGCGCCTCGCAGCCCGGCTTCTCAAAGTCGCAGTAATCGTCGATGTACGTCCACGGACCGGTAATCGAAGTGCCTGTGGCCTGCTTGATGCCCGCCGTCCCGTCGTGCGAGCAGTACATCAGGTGGTATGTGCCGTCGGGCGTGTAACAGATGTCGCCGTCGATGGCCTCCTTGCCTTCCTTCGGGTAGGTGAAAAGCACCTCCGGCAGTGTTTCCACCGCATTGAATTCGTCGTTTACATAACTGTAATAGAGCTTGCACATCTTGACGCCATGGCGCATCGTGTAATAAATCATCAGCTTGTTCTTCTGATAGTCCCATGCCGTTTCCGGTGCCCACACGCAGCCTATGTCGTGCAAGTCGGGAGCCATCTGGCTGAAGTCGATATTAGCACGCGACCAGTGTATCAGGTCGTCGCTTTTCATCAGCACCAGCCCCTTGTTGTTTCCCCATCCGAACAGCTTGCCATCGCGCTCCCACTCCGTGTCGCGGTAGCCGGCTTTCTGTGCATAGATATGCAGGTCGGTCATGGCGAGATAGAACGTGCCGTTGGGCGCACGGAAGATGTGCGGGTCGCGGATGCCCTTCTGCATGGCGATGGTATCGCCCGCCATCACAGGGCGGTCGCCGTTAAGCGATGTCCAATTGAACCCGTCGTAACTTATGGCCATGTGCAGCCCGTGGTCGGCATCTTTGTGATACACCATCAGGTAGGCCCCCATGTCCTTTTCCTTCGGCACGCGTTTCTTGCCTGCCGCCGGCAGCACGGCCAGCACCGCCGCCATCAAAAGTAATGCTTGCTTAATCATTGTCCGGTTATTTTAATGGTGCAAAGATAAAGAAAATTATTGAGATAACCCGAGTTCGGGATAAGGAATTCTGTTTCACGGCAAAACGGCAGTCCCTGCCGTAAGAAAGCGGAAAAACTTATAAATCAGCACGCAGCCCCTTTTCAACCTACCACAAATGTGGCATTTCTGCTTTCATTTTGTATTTTTCTTGAATAAAAGACACACATATTGAAAGTTTTTCGTATCTTTGCGCCGACATTATATATACAAATTATATGAGAAAAATTTTACTTTCATTGATTGCCCTGACAAGCATCAACGCAAACGCACAGACAAAGTTTGAGGTAGACAACACGACCTACACCGTAACAAGTGCAAACACGGTTGAACTAACTTCAGGAGACAAACAGGCAACAGTACTTAACGTGCCTTCCACTGTCGTCAACAACGGCGCCACTTATACCGTGACGGCAATCGGTGACGAGGCCTACTACTGGGGCAAGGCTGCAACAGTGACTATTCCCGGGACGGTGAAGAGAATCGGGGAAAAGGCATTCTATTACTGTTATGTATCCAACCTCACGCTGAACGAAGGAGTAGAGGAAATCGGAAAAAACGCCTTTGCTTCCAATAAATGCACCAGCATCGACATACCGGCATCGGTGAAGAAAATCGACGACAATGCGTTCTTCGGCAATTCGTCAAACTCCCCGCTCACGAAACTGACGCTGCGCGAGGGCCTTAAAGTAATCGGCAAAGCGGCATTCTACGGCAACTCCATCGCCGAGCTGAACATCCCGGCATCGGTCGACACGATTTACAGGGCGGCATTCCTTTATAGCAACAAACTGGAAAAGCTTACTTTCAACGAAGGCTTGGTGTATTTGGGCGACGGTGCCTTCAACAATTCGAATAAGAGGAACAAGACCCTGACCGGAAACATCAAGCTGCCTTCCACGCTGAAATATATCGGCGAGGAAGCTTTCCTCGGACAGCCCATTACCGGCATCAATATACCGGCCGCTGCCGAAACAATCGGCGGGAGCTTCATGGCAAGGACCAACGTGGCTTCCATCACGGTAGACGAAGGCAATAAAAACTTCCACACCGTCGGCGGACTGCTCTTCGATACCGCCAATTCCATGCTCTATGCCGTCCCAATGACGGGCATCAAGCAAGTGACCGTGCCAGCCGGATGCATCGGCATCAACGACGGTGCATTCTGGGGATCGGCCGTTACGGACGTCACCCTGCCCAACGGACTGCTTGCCATCGGCTACGGCGCATTCCAGGAGTCGGCCTTGGCAAACATCAATCTCCCGAACAGCATCACGTACATCGACGAATACGCATTCGCCGGTTCGGACATCTCGGAGGTAACAATGCCGGAAAGTGCCATCTATATCTTCCAGGCTACGTTCGCACAGTGCAACAACCTGAAGACGGTGGTGCTGCCGTCCGGCTTGAAAGCCATCGACATCCGCGCCTTCTACGGCAGCAACAACATCACCAGCGTTACAGCCAAAGGCAGCGTAGCCCCCGCACTGACCCCCGCTTACGACACCGGCGAGGCCATCTTCACCTGCAGCACGGCCGTTCCGCTCTACGTACCCAAAGGGGCTAAAAGCGCATACAGCGCCAGCGACAACGACTGGAGCAACTATCTCACCATTACCGAGACCGGCAAGGGCACGCTGCTGCACACCTCGGCTCATCCCGCCGACAGCGCGTCGCTGGGCAAATACCAATATGCCTCCTTCCAAATACAGTTCGGCGAGGCTATCAGCCTTGTGAACGATAAGCCGGAGGTATACATCCGCCTCGAATCTCCTTTCATGTGGCCGGTGAAAACATTCTCAGGCGGATGGAAGGCTGCCATCGAAGCGAACAACACGCTCTCCGTTTACGGAATGAACGAGGACGGCGATATGGATTACTTCGTGACCGAAAAAGGCAAATGCTACTACGTGACCATCCCTGCCGGCATCGTGAAGAATGCCGCCGGCGAAGAGAACGAGCAAATCACGCTCTTCTACTATGGCACCAGCACAACCGCAGGCATCGGCAATGCCCCCGGCGGCAGCGGCGAGGCTTCGGTTACGGCACGCTTCGGCCTGAACGGACTGAAAGCGGGGACGGCACAAAAAGGTATTGTCATCACAAAACATGCCGACGGGACAACAAAGAAGACCGTTGTGAAATAATCCCGGAACATCGTTTGAGGCTCCCTTGCAACGCCACGGCTACGGCGCGCGTTGCAAGGGCTGCTTCTCCCACATTAATATAATAACATATATTCATCTTTTTAATATCACAGTCTTATGGTTAAAAATCTACTCAAGTCAACATTCGCGCTTTTCCTCGCATTGGCAGGGACAGCTGCTGCTAACGCAACCGACGTATTCAAGCACGTAGGAACCAACCCCGAAAACGGCGGGGTACTTAGCAGTTACTTCGGTTACGCCACCATGTCGTTCGACGTGATTTTCGGCGAGAACGTCATCATAAAGAATGCCGACCCTGCCGTACACCTCTATAAAGGCGACGCCGCTACCGGCAGTGAAATCATGCCCGACAACCCATGGAAAGCCACTATCGGCGACAATTCCACCGACCTGCGCGTATGGGGTTCCGACTACGATGGCTACACCTATACGTTTCCCGTCGACGATGATGCCTCGTATACACTCACCATCCCTGCCGGAATCGTAAAGAATGCGGCCGGCGCAGAGAACGAGGAAATAACGCTCACCTTCTACGGCAGCGAGACAGCGACAACCGTCAACGGCGCCAAAACCGGCGATAAGGTTGCGCAACAGTATTTCGACCTTAACGGCCGCCGGACCGGCACAGCAAGGAAGGGTGTGGGCATCGTACGCTTCACCGACGGAACAACGATGAAAATCACTCTAAAATAAAACAAATGATGAACACAATGAAAATTGCCGCACTGGGTGCTGCTTTCGCGCTGACAGCGACAGCACAAGCACAGCAGCTGCAAGCCGGCTTCTACGCAGAAGAATCGGCTACTGCCTATTACCAGCAAGGGTGGGACACAAACGAAGAGATGCTGGAGTGGAAGTTCACCGGGACCAACGGTGGCGTTACCAACTGGGGATTCCGCAAGACACCGCAGTTTGGTTCACTGGGACAGCAGCCCGATTACAGCACGATAGAGCCGGGCAGCGTTTACTCGCTCTACATGGGCTACTCACAGCAGGAAAGGGATGAGGACGCCATTTCGCCTGAAATCGAGGTACAACCCGGCAGCACGGTAGAGTATTACCTCTGCCTCTACGCTGTATGGTATTACAATGCCGACTTGAAGCTCTACATCACGGACGTGGCCACCGGCACACGCGAACAGCTGGTAAGCACCTTCATGTGGGCACAGGAGAATGCTTTCACCGGCCCCAACTGGGTGAAGTTCTCATCCGACCTCAGCAAATATGCAGGGAAGAAATGCACGTTCACCTTTAATTATAAAGGTTCCAACGGCGAAAACGTGTACATCGACGGTTTCCGCCTGAAGCGCCACGACACGTCGGCCACCTCGACCGTCAATATCTTCGAGGGCGGACAAGTACACTTCACAGACGCTACAAGCGGCAACCCGACGGCATGGCAGTGGACTTTCGACGGCGGGACACCGGCTACCTCCACAGACCAGAACCCGGTGGTAACTTACAGCAAGGCCGGAACCTACAGCGTCAGCCTGAAGGCTACGGGCGACGGCGCCACATCTACAGCCGAACGCAAGGGGTACATCATCGTTAAGGCACAAGCGCCGAAAGCCCTGATAGGCATACCGGCAGGGGCTTACCTCTCGCCATGGGCCTACGCTTACGTCCCCACGAACACGCCTGTGCAGTTTGCCGACCTCTCTTCGGGCCAGCCCACCTCATGGCTGTGGAGCTTTGAGGGCGCATCGCCGGCCACGTCTGCCGACCAGAACCCCACCGTAACATACGGGAAGGAAGGTGTATACGGGCTGACGCTGAGCGTATCCAACAGCGCCGGAAGCTCCGACGACTTCCTGAAGAACGCCATCCAAGCAGGCGGCAGCCAGTATGTATGGAACATCGAACCGGAAGAAATCGACTTGCTGGGCGAGATATCACTCGGACTTTACGGCATGTATGCCGGCACCAACTGGCTGGGCATCACCAAATATGCCGAGCATTTCAGCAAACCGCTTGCCCCGGCAGAAATCGACAGCGTACAGATATTCTTCCACTCCGTGAAATGCAGCGACGCCAACCAGCTGATAACAGTATCCATCTGTGCAGAGGGAGCCGGCGGCATGCCCGGGAAGGTGCTGACGCAATCATCCGTGAAAGCCGGCGACCTGGCTTACGATGAAAAGAACATCGTACCAACCAATTTCAAGTTTGACCAGAAGGTCACCGTTAGCGAGCCGTTCTTCGTCGTAGTGGAAGGCATGACCAACAACGATGGCGACGAGATGTCCATCTATTGCGTGCTGCGCAAGGAAGGAAAGAAATCGAGCACGTTCCATGAACTCGAAGACGAAGATGAAAATGGCAACCTTCTGGGCACGTTCCAGTGGTTCGAGAACATCGACTCGCCCGTGAGCATGGCGGTCACCCCGCGGCTTACCTACCTCGGTGGCGGCATCACCAGCGGTAACAATTATACTTATACTGCCTACCGTAAGCCCTACGTCAAAGCTATTTACGACATAGGCGGATGGCAACGCCCCACAATCAGTGAAGGACTGAACATCGTGCTCTTCAACGACGGCTCGGTAGAGAAAGTCATCGGAAAAGAAAATGGAGAGATAGAAGAGATAGAAGGAGAATAAACCTATAAACGGGCTGTAACGCTGCTGATGCGTTGCAGCCCTTCTATCATACGGCTGCGGGGCAGGGCGATATTTATACGTATGAACCCTTCGCCTGCCTCGCTCCCGTACATGGTGCCGCTGTTTACGTGCACCTTTCCCTCGCTCAATAGGCGGGCAGTAAGCTCATCGCTTTTTATCCCCAGTTTGCTGATATCCACCCACACGAGGTAGGTAGCCTCCAGCGGCAGCACGTAAAGCATGGGCAGGTGTTCGGCAAAGTAGGCACACAGAGCGTCGTAATTGCCTTTTAAGTAGCGGCACAGTTCGTCCATCCACCCGCCGCTCTCGTTGTAGGCGGCCATCAGCCCCTCTACGCCGAACGGGTTCACGTCGCATACCTCGTTCACGTTGATGGCACGGTCGATACGGCGGCGCACGTCCGGGTTGCCTGATATGATATTGGCAATCTGCAGACCTGCCGTATTGAATGATTTCGAGGGCGAGCAGCATATCACGCTATTATCCAAGCATGCTTGCGATACCGCGGCAAACGGCACATAGCCCTGCCCGCCGTAAGTAAGCTCGCAATGTATTTCGTCCGACACCACCATCACCCCGTTCCTCAGGCAGATGGCGTTCAGCTGTTCCAGTTCGCTTTTTGTCCACAGCCTCCCCACCGGGTTATGCGGGTTGCACAGCACCAGCAGCCTTGCCTTTGGGTCGGCCGCCTTGCGTTCCAAGTCGTCAAAGTCGATGGTATACCTTCCGCCGGCATAACGCAACCGGTTCTCCAGTATCTCGCACCCGTTGTTACGGATAGAAGAAAAGAAGCAGTTGTATACCGGCGTTTGTATGATGACCTTATCCCCCTGCCCGCATAGCGCCTTGATAACCACCGACAATGCCGGCACCACGCCCGTAGTGTATTGTATCCACCCACGCTCTATCCGCCATCCGTGGCGCCTCCCGAACCACGAGATGACGGCGTCATAATAAGCATCGGGCACCAGTGTATACCCGAACACCCCGTGCTCCACGCGCCTTTCCAGAGCCTTCCGGATGGCCGGAGCCGTGCGGAAGTCCATGTCGGCCACCCACATCTGGATGACGCCGTCCTCTTCTGTCTCGTCCCATTTCACGCAGTGCGTGCCCCGGCGTTGCACCGGCTCGTCGAAGTCGTACCTTTCCATAAGCCCTCTCTTGATATTCCGTTTTTATTCCGTTGCGCTTCCGCCTTCCCCTTCATACCCCTTTCTTCCTTATGCTGATGACGCAGTCGGCAGGCTGCTTGATGTTCCCGTCGATAGTCACCGAGCCTATTTCGTCGGCCACGATGCGGCCGCTTGTGGGGTTCTTTATATTGGTCACCTTCCCTCTGATGTCGGCTTCGAGCGTGGAGTATTCGAACATCCTGTCGCAGTCTTCGCCGAAAGTACAGTTTTCTATTTTCAGGCCGTGCGCATAGCAAAGCACCTGTTCGCCCGTGATGTGGCAGTTGACGAGGCGCAGGTTCTTCGAGTGCCACCCCAGGTATTCCCCGTCGAGCACCGAGTCGTATATCGTTACGTCCTCCACTTCCCAGAACGCGTCCTTCGTCATGATCCTCGCATTGCGTATCTCCACGCCCTTCACGTATTGGAACACGTATTTCGAGTTGGTCACCAGCCCGTCTACCCTTATGTTTTCCGAGAACATGAAGGGGTAGGTGCCTTCGTGTATCTCCAAGTTTTTAATGTCCAGGTTCCTGCAGCGCCAGAACGTTTCGTCGCCATCGTTTATTTTCACGTTTTCCATTCTGATGCCGTCCATCTCGCGGAACATCTTCGGCCCGTCGATTACGGTGTCGGTCATCCTCAAGTTATCCGAGTACCACAGGGCCGAGCGTGCCCCTTCGGCAAACCGGCACCGGTTGATGTAGAAGCCGTGCACGTGCCAGAAGGGGTAATGCCCCTCGAACACGCAGTCTTCGGCTTCTATGTTGCTGCATTCCTTAATGGCCGACTCTCCCTCGCGTATGGTCACGTTCTCCAGCCTCAGGTCATGCGATTCGAACAACGGCCTCTCGCCGCCGAACTCCTTATTCCTTATTATCTCCATAATCAAAATCCTTTTTATTAATCTTTTTAACCTTATACCGGAACACCCTACTTCACCTTGAAGCGGTCGAAGCCTTCGCCGTATACCCCAATGACGGCGCTCTGGCTTACAAAGGCGCCGGGGTCTATTTCATTGATAAGGCGGAATATCGTGCTCGACTCGCGCTGCTTGGCCAGCACAAAGAGCATCTTCACCTCGCGCCCCGAGAAGAAACCGTGGGCATCTATGACGGTGCAGCCGCGGTGGGGGTTGGCATTGATGCGGTGGCCTATTTCCTCATACTTGTCCGAGATGATGAAGAACTGCACCGAGCGGCGCATGGAGTTCACCACCTGGTCGATACAGAAAGCCGTGACATAAAGCACCACGTATCCGTAAATCACCTTCTCCCAGTCCTTCAGCACGAAATAGCTGCTGGAGATGATGACCACGTCGCATATCAGGATGACGCGTCCGAGCGATATCTCACGGTATTTGTTTACCGTGGCGGCAATGATGTCGGTGCCTCCCGTCGAACCGTTCGACGACAAGCCGAGCCCCACGCCGCACCCGCAGAACACCGCGCCCAGCACCGATGCCATGAACGGCTGGTCGCGCAGCAGATGTAGCTGCGCCGTATAGTCGCGCGTGAGCGTGAGCGCCGCGGTCAGCACCACGACGGCGTACACCGTCTTCACGCAGAATTTCCATCCCAGTATGCGCAGGGCCAGCAACAGCAGTCCGGCGTTGATTACGAAATAAGAGTATTGGGCCGGTATCCTGAGCGGGCTCCACTCCAGGATTGACGCGATGCCCGGCACGCCGCCGGTGGTAATGCCGTTGGGCAGCAGGAATATCGACCATCCGATGCAATAGGATATCATCGCGATAAAGATAGTCACATAATCGCGCAATTCGGTCAGTATCGTTTTCTTTTCTATAAGCATAACACGTAAGAAATTGTGCAAAGTTACGAAAATTATTCCAAACGCTTTTTTATCTCACCACTTTCTTTACCGTTTTCCTGCCGTTATCCGTTTGCTGCACGATGCGCAGGCCGCGGCTTCCCGGGCGCGGGCTGCGCCCCGACAGGTCGTACTCGCGCCCCGTTGCCCCCGCGGCACTTGCCGCCGTTCCGATGCTGTTCGTCAGGTCCTGCATCACGGCCTGCAGCTCGGCGGCATCGAGCGCATAGTTATAGATACGCACGTCGTCGAGGTATCCGCTGAAGTACGGGTCGGCTGCAAACTGGCTGCGCCCCAGGTAGTTGAGCACGGGCCTGATGTCGGCCGGGCTGATGGTGATGGCACTGCTTTCGGCCACGGCCTCGCCGTCTATGTAGATGGCGGTGCGCCCGTGTGCCATGCTCACCGCCACGTGCTTCCATGTGCCCGTAGGCAGCTGGGTGGGGCAGTCGAGCGTTTGTTCCCCGCCGCCGTTCTTGATGGCGAAGCGCATTGCGCTGCCGTTGCCCGGTGTCAGGAACAAGTAGCTGTCCGTACCGTTTCCGAAGTCGAATATCCGTTGCCACGCATTCGCCGCGCTGCTCCATTTCACCCACATGGCAACGGTCAGCTCGCCGGTCGAGGCGATGGCGTACGGCAACTGCACATAGCTCTTCGCCCCGCCGAGCAGCAATGCCTTCTCGCCCGACTTCGCCGCGGCCGAGTAGATGGGCGTACCGTATATGGCGGCGTCCATCCGGTTCGCGGTGCCGTCGGCCAGGTCGCCGTCCATTTGCCATTGGGCAATCATGGCGCGGCTTCCGCCCGCCGTGGCGGCGGCCTCGCCCGAGCAGGCCGACTGGTTGTCCGAGCGGTCGATGGCCTTTATCTTATAGCGGTAGGCCTGTCCCGGCATGCAGGTATTGTCAACGAAGTGCGTGCCCTTCACCTTGCGGGCTATGGTGTTCCAGTTGTCCGTGCCCTCTTCGGCCCTCAGCACCATGTATCCGTCGAGGTCGGCCTCCGTGTTGTCCTGCCATTCCAAGCGCACCGCCGCCGTCAGGGCCTTGGCCACCGGTGTTGCGGGCTGTGCCGGCGCCACCGTTTCGCATTCGGCGTCCGTCGGTATGATGCGCCACAGCTGCCGGTCGCGGTTGGCCTCAATGAGCAGCCCGTATTGCAGGATGTTGATGCCGTTGCCCTTGCTTTTCGACTGCAGCGTAAGGTAATGGCCGCTTTCGCGGTTGCGTATGTAATAATATCCGTCGCCGGCATACTGCAGGTACCACTGTTCGTTGCTCGAGGCCACCTCGTTGGGCCATGCGATGACGTTCACCGCCTGCAGCGTGGAGAAGTTGAGCACGTCCATGTGTTTGTTCCTGTCCACATTTATTATATTGTAGAAGCTGTAGTCGCCGCCGATGCGCGGGTCTACCGGGGTGATGCGCCAGTGCTGCACGCCCTCCCCCGTGTCTTTCATCTGGGCGATGTTCTCGTTGCCGTCGGAGGTCCCGTATATGGCTGCCAGCTGCTGGGTGGCTTTGTTCATTATCTTGTACGTGCCGTCGATGCGCGCCGGCGCCACGTCCTCGCCCCATGTCACGTCGATGACACATTCGGCGTTCGTCTGCCCGTTCTGGTAGCTGCCCTTAGCTCCGCCCGGCACCTCCACCCGCAATTCGCGCAGCGGCCCCCGCCCGTCGTAATACACGGCATGGTCGGTGGAGACAAACTGGAACGACGAAGTTACGGCCTGCCGCTCCGAGGAGCCTATGAACGCCTTCACCTGCCCCGTTTCGTCGTCGCGGTAGACCGATGCCGCCGTCCATGCGCTGCGGTTCTCCCCGTAGCCTATGCGCGAGCCGTGGTTGCTGATGTGGCAGAACTCGCCCCGTGCGCGGCTGTCGAAGCCCCACCACACGGCCGCCTGCAGCCCGTACTCGGCTCCCACCATGGCCTCGCCCACGTTGTGCAGCTCGTCGGCGTATGCATAGTTGCCGTCGGCCGCCACCTGCCTGAAGAAGCCTGCGTAGGTATCAAACGTTCCGGCCAGCTGGTGGGTATTGCCCCATGCCACGTAGGGCTTCACCGCCTCGTACCACGACAGCGCCTCGTCGCAGTTGAGCGTGTTCCCGGCCGTGATGGCGATGTCCTTGAAGCGCGGGTAGCCCTCCTTCAGCAGCCGGGCGATGTCCTTGAAGTCGGCCTTCGACCCCTGCCCCCAACCGTAGTCGGGCTCGTTGAACGGCGACACCGCCACCACGCGGTTCTTGGGGTAGTTGGCCTGTATCCATTTCACGGTGGCGTTGATCAGGCTTGCCCACCGCGCGGCATTGGCCTTGCCGCTGCTCCCGTACCAGCTGTCGATGCCCGCCTCTTGGTCTTCGTTCAGCACAATTTCCACGTTGTCGCCTGCCAGCCGGGCCAGCTGCATCCGCTGGTTCAGGCGGGTAATCTGCTTGTTGGTGAGCACCGAGTCGTTAACCAGCGGCTCTGTGGTCTGGAAACTGCCCCTCACCAGCGACAGGTTTCCCTTCCCGATGTGGTTGATACCCTTGCGCATGTTCTGTTCGCTGTCCCATGCCACGTCCATTCCCCAGCGTATAGGCAGCTTCTTGCCCGCGTCGCTGATGGCGAACGGTATGGTTACGTCGGCCTTATCGGCCGGCTCGAGGTAGATGCTCGATGTGTTACGGCCGTCGGCCGCCGCTGCCTGCACACACAGCAATGCTGCTATCAGCAAGGTTATCTTTGTCAGTTTCATACGTTAAAATTAAAATTGTTCATACTCCAGTAATCATTCCTTGCCTACGCCATGGAAGGTGTAAAAGCGCTAACGTTTCTGCCAACTGCATGCAAGTTGGCGCTCTTGCCTGCAAATTTACGGTATTTTTCTTAAAACACCATGCAATCCGGCCGGAATTATAAGCACTGCGCCGCACTCGCCAGAGCCCTGCCGCGTGCATAGCAACCGGAGGCATAAGGGAAAGCGGTTGCTAACGTATTGAAATCGTACAAGCNNTTACGGTTGAACTTGCATTTAATCCAAATCGTACAAGCATCTTGTAGTCCTGCTACAAGATGCTTGTACGATTTCAATATGTTAATCCGTTAACCCGTTAACCTGTTAACCCGTTAACCTGTTAACCCGTTAACCTGTTAACCCGTTAACCTGTTAACCCGTTAACCTGTTAATCCGTTAACCTGTTAATCCGTTAACCTGTTAATCCGTTAGTTACCGCTTTGCCCGGCTTTCCAAACACAGGGCTATGCAGGTGCACCTTTTGGCCATTATCCCAGAAAAATGGCAAAAATCAAAACGGGGGCAAATCCTCCGCCCCGCAATCTATGGTTGTTAAAAGTGCTGTTACCTTTCATTTTGACATGTAATAGCGGAAAAATATTTCTTTTTGACTAAAAAACATAGATAAAACAAATATATTGTTACAACCAATGTAAATGTTGGTTTTATTTATATTTTAAATATATCATCTTGAAACAAAATACATAACTTTGTAGTCAAAATGTAAGGAAAATAAGAAATAAACAAACTTAATGCAACTAAAAGATGACGAACGGATTATATAATGCAGAATACGAGCACGACGCATGTGGCGTAGGAATGGTGGTGAACATCCACGGCAACAAAAGTCATGAACTGGTTGACAATGCACTGAAAGTATTAGAAAACATGCGCCACCGCGGCGCCGAGGGTGCAGACAACAAAACCGGCGACGGCGCAGGTATCATGCTTCAGATACCCCACGAATTTATCTTGCTCCAGGGCATACCGGTTCCCGAGAAGGGGAAATACGGCACAGGACTTGTTTTCCTGCCGAAGGACGAGGAGAAACAAAGCGGGATGCTGTCTGTCATGATTGAGGAAATAGAGCGCGAAGGGCTATCACTGATGCACCTGCGCACCGTGCCCACCAACCCCGGCTGCCTGGGGCAGGCCGCACTCGAGAACGAACCGGCCATCAAACAGGTATTCATAACCGGCGTGACCGACGGCAAAGTGCCCACATTCGAACGCACCTTATACGTAATAAGGAAGAAGATAGAGAAACGCATAAGCGACAAAGACTTCTACATCTGTTCGCTGTCGAGCAGGAACATCGTATACAAGGGAATGCTGTCGAGCCTCCAACTGCGCCAGTATTTCCCCGACTTAACCAGCAGCTACTTCACCAGCGGGCTGGCACTGGTACACTCGCGGTTCTCTACCAACACTTTCCCCACATGGAGCCTGGCACAACCCTTCAGGCTCCTATGCCACAACGGGGAAATCAATACCATCAGAGGCAACCGGGGATGGATGCAGGCACGCGAGAGCGTGCTCAGCCCGGAGGCCCTGGGCGACATCAGGCAGCTGTCGCCCATCGTGCAACCGGGCATGTCGGACTCGGCCTCGCTCGACAACGTCCTCGAGTTCCTCGTCATGAGCGGCCTGTCGCTGCCCCACGCCATGAGCATCATGGTGCCCGAATCCTTCAACGACAAAAACCCTATATCCGAAGACCTCAAGGCTTTCTACGAATACCACTCCATCCTGATGGAACCGTGGGACGGGCCGGCGGCACTGCTCTTCAGCGACGGGCGCTACGCCGGCGGAATGCTCGACCGCAACGGGCTGCGCCCCGCACGCTACACCATCACCAAGAACGACATGATGGTGGTGGCCTCGGAGGTGGGCGTGATGGACTCCGACCCGACGGAAATCGCCGAGAAGGGACGGCTGCAGCCGGGAAAGATACTGCTCATCGACACGCAGGAAGGCAAAATCCACTACGACGGCGAAATAAAGGAACGCCTGGCCACGGAGCACCCCTACCGCCAATGGCTCTCCACCAACCGCATCCAGCTGGAAAAGCTGAAGAGCGGGCGCAGGGTGGACAATGCCGTGGACAACCTGGTGCGCCGCGAAATCATGTTCGGCTACGGGGCGGAAGACGTGGACGCCACCATCGTCCCGATGGCGGTCAACGGGCAGGAGCCCACGGCGGCGATGGGCAACGACACGCCGCTGGCCGTGCTCTCTGGCCGCCCGCAGATATTCTTCAACTACTTCCGCCAGCAGTTCACCCAAGTGACCAACCCTGCCATCGACTCCATCCGCGAGGAGCTCGTGATGTCGCTCACCGAATACATCGGCCGCGTAGGTACGGGCATACTGAACCCCGACGAAACCAACTGCAAGATGGTGCACCTGCCCCACCCGGTACTGAACAACACGCAGCTCGACATCCTGTGCAACATCCGCTACAAGGGATTCAACACCGTGAAGCTGCCGATGCTGTTCAGCTGCCCACAGCCGGGCGGGGAAGAAAAGGGTGCCGCCAACGCGCAAGCCGGCGAAGCCCTGCGCCGCGCCCTGGACGGGCTGTGCCAGAAAGCCGGGCAGAGCGTGGACGAAGGGTATAACTACATCATCCTCTCCGACCGCGACGCCGACGAGACACACGTGGCCATCCCGTCGCTGCTGGCCGTGAGCGCCGTACACCATCATCTCATCTCGGTGGGCAAACGCGTACAAACGGCACTGATCGTCGAGTCGGGCGAAATCCGCGAAACCATGCATGCGGCCCTGCTGCTCGGCTACGGGGCGTCGGCTCTCTGCCCGTACATGGCTTTCGCCATCCTCGACGACCTGGTGAAGCGACACAAGATACAGGAAGACTATGCCACCGCCGAGGCCAACTACATCAAGGCCGTAAAGAAGGGGCTCTTCAAAATCATGGCCAAGATGGGCATCTCTACCATCCGCTCCTACCGCGGTGCCAAGATATTCGAGAGTATCGGCCTTTCCGGGAGCCTGCTCAGCACATACTTCGGGACGGAAACAAGCACCATCGGGGGCATAGGCCTCGACATCATTGCCCGGGATGCCATCGCGCTGCACCACTCGGCCTACGGGGCGGAGGGGGCTCAGCACCTGCCCGGGTTCCTGCCAAACCCCGGACAGTTCCACTGGCGCAAGGACGGCATCAGGCACGCGTGGAACCCCGAGACCATCGCCGCGCTGCAGCTGGCCACCCGCACGGGCAGCTACGCGAAATTCAAGGAGTTCACAAGTGTGGCCGACGGGAAAGCCGAACCGATTTTCATCCGCGACTTCTTCCGGTTCAAACAGAACCCTATAGACATCAACAGGGTAGAACCGGTGGAAAACATCGTCAAACGCTTCGTGGCAGGGCCATGAGCTTCGGGGCGCTCTCTAAAGAGGCACACGAGGCCATCTGCCTGGCAATGAACAAACTGGGCGCAAGGAGCAACACGGGCGAAGGGGGCGAGGACAGCAGCCGCTTCGGTGCAACTGCCGACGGAATCCCGCTGTCGAGCAAGACCAAGCAGGTGGCCTCCGGACGATTCGGCGTTACGGCAGAATACCTCGTGAATGCCGAGGAGATACAGATAAAGGTGGCGCAAGGTGCCAAGCCGGGCGAAGGTGGGCAGCTGCCGGGCTTCAAGGTGGACGGGGTCATCGCCAGGACACGCCACTCCATCCCCGGCATCAGCCTCATCTCGCCGCCACCCCACCACGACATCTACTCCATCGAAGACTTGGCACAACTCATCTTCGACTTGAAGAACATCAACCCTGGAGCTGCCGTCAGCGTGAAACTGGTGGCCGAGAGCGGCGTGGGCACCATCGCAGCAGGCGTAGCCAAGGCCAAGGCCGACCTCATCGTCATCTCGGGCGCCGAGGGAGGCACGGGGGCCAGCCCGGCATCGAGCATGCGCTTTGCCGGCATCCCGCCCGAAATAGGGCTGAGCGAGGCGCAACAGACATTGGTGAAGAACGGACTGCGCGGACAAGTGCGCCTGCAGGCCGACGGACAGATAAAAACCGGGCGCGACGTCATAGCAATGGCACTGCTCGGAGCCGAGGAGTTCGGGTTCGGCACTGCCTGCCTGATCGTATTGGGATGCGTCATGATGCGCAAATGCAACCTGAACACTTGCCCGCTGGGTGTCGCCACACAAAACCCCGAACTGCGCAAGCACTTCACCGGCAAGTACGGGTACCTCGTCAACTACTTCACGTTCCTTGCACAGGAGGTGCGCGAATACCTGGCCGGGATGGGATACGAAAAGTTCGACGACATCGTAGGCCACACGGAACTGATAGAGAAGCGCGAGGCCTTCGGCGGAGACGATGCCGGCAGCAGGGAAAAGCATGCGGCCCTCGACTTCAGCCGCCTGCTCCACAAAGAAGAGGCCAACTGCCCGCTCTACCACACCACGCCACAGATACACCAGCTCGACGATGTGCTCGACCGCCAGATTATCCGCGCAGCGCAGCAGGCCATCAAACGGCAGGACGAGGCCAACCTCGACTATGCCATCAAGAATACCGACCGCGCCACGGGGACAATGCTGTCGGGCATCATCGCCGCGAAATACGGAGAAGCCGGACTGCCCGACGCCACTATCAACGTAAAATTCAAAGGTGCTGCCGGACAGAGCTTCGGGGCTTTCCTTACCAAAGGCATCAACTTCAGGCTTGAAGGTGAATGCAACGACTACTTCGGGAAGGGGCTATCGGGCGGACGCATCGCCATACTGCCGCCGGCACGCGCCAACTTCGCCGCCGAGGACAACATCATTGCGGGAAACACTGGGCTCTACGGGGCCACGGGCGGCGAACTGTACATCAACGGAAAGGTGGGCGAACGGTTCGCCGTGCGCAACTCCGGAGCCATCGCCGTGGTAGAAGGGGCCGGCGACCATTGCTGCGAATACATGACCGGAGGGCGCGTGGCGGTGCTCGGCCAGACGGGGCGCAACTTTGCCGCCGGCATGTCGGGAGGCGTTGCCTACGTATGGGACAAAAACCACAACTTCGACTACTTCTGCAACATGGACATGGTGGAAATCAACCTCGTAGAAGAGAGCCAGTACCGAAAAGAGCTGCATGAGCTCATCCGCCAGCACTACCTATACACCGGCTCGAAACTCGCACGCACAATGCTCGACAACTGGAACCGCTACGTGGAAGACTTCGTACAGGTGGTGCCCATCGAGTACAAGCGCGTGCTCCAGGAGGAACAGGTGAAGAAACTGCAGCAGAAGATTGCAGACATGCAAAGAGATTATTAATAAAGGTTGAACACTATATCCAATATTGAAAATGGGAAATCCAAAGGCATTTTTAACGATACACCGCCAAGAGGCGGGATACCGTCCGGTTCACGACAGAATACACGACTTCGGGGAGGTGGAACAGACACTCAACAGCAAAGACCGCCGCACACAGGCCGGACGCTGCATGGACTGCGGCGTCCCCTTCTGCCACTGGGCCTGCCCGCTGGGCAACAGGCCGCCCGAATGGAACGACGCACTGTACAGGGGTGAATATGAACTGGCCTACAGGCTGCTGAACGACACCAACCCCTTCCCCGAGTTTACCGGCCGCGTATGCCCGGCCCTCTGCGAGAAGGCTTGCGTGCTCCAGCTGACGGAACATGAGCCGACAACCAACCGCGAGGACGAGTGTGCCATCACGGAAATGGCTTTTCAGGAAAACTTCGTGCGTATCGGACAGCCCGGACGCAACGGCAGGACAGTGGCCGTCATCGGCGCAGGGCCTGCCGGACTCGCCGCGGCCAATGCGCTCAACCTGAAAGGCTACACTGTGACGGTGTTCGAAAAGAGCGAAGCGGCAGGAGGGCTGCTGCGCTACGGCATCCCCAACTTCAAGCTGAACAAGGCTGTCATCGACCGGCGGATGCAGGTGCTCGAAGCCGAGGGCATCGGGTTCAGATACAATACCGACGTAGACATCGCCCACCTGCCGGAAGGCTTCAATGCATACGTGATTGCCCGGAATGCCTGCGGCACGCGACTTGCCGATTCCGGGACGCAGACTGAAAGGCGTCCACTTCGCCCTCGAACTGCTGGCGCAGCAGAACCGGCTGTTGGAGGGTGCCGAGTTCGGGAAAGACGAACTGGTGAGCGCCAAGGGCAAGGACGTGCTCGTAATCGGCGGAGGAGACACCGGCAGCGACTGCATCGGCACGGTCCGCCGGCAGGGATGCAAGAGCGTGACGCAGATAGAAATCATGCCGAAGCCGGCAGAAAGGCCCGACGACCCTGACCACCCGTGGCCCCACTGGCCCTGCACGCTGAAAACCACGTCGAGCCATGAGGAAGGTTGTGTACGCCGGTGGAATGTCAACTCGCTCGAATTCATCGGTAAGGATGGGAAACTGACGGGCGTGAAAGTGCAGGAAGTAGAGTGGAAAGCCGACCCGGAAGGCGGACGCCCGGTAATGACCGGAAAGGGCAAGCCCGAAATCATCAAGGCCGAGCTCGTACTCCTGGCTATGGGATTCCTCAAGCCCGAACTGCCGGGGCTGCCCGGCAACGCATTCGTATGCGGCGATGCCGCCACCGGTGCCAGTCTTGTGGCCCGCGCCATGGCTGGCGGAATAAACGCGGCGGCCAAGCTCGACCGCTATCTGACGGATTGACGGGATTGGCCCTGGTGCACATGACCCGCAGGTTTCCCCCTACGTGACCGGAGGCACATAATCCATTGTCCGTAAGATTCTTCCCAAAATCTTTGGCCGTAATGATGCGATATTGTATCTTTGCATAAGCTAAACTGCACTCGGCAATTTGAAAGCCAGCTTTCATTGCGCTCGCTTGCATTATCTTTGCATATATGCTTAAGGTTTTATGGATAAAAAAGTTTTTTATTATTTCGTGCCGTGCTTAATGGCAATATTGTCATTTAGTTGCAGCAGTAAGAACGATGACGGTCATGCCGCAGATAACCTGGAACTGACGGTGGATGAGTTTCCCGTAATCGACTGTTCCACTTCTACGCAACCGCTCTGTACTATCTTGGCAGCGAAGACCTTGGGGCTGCCTTACGAATGGTGGAACAACGCGGTATTAGACGGAGTGTGGTATGTGAGAATCGCCTATGACGATGCCAGGCTGACAGAACCGGAGAAGAAGGCTCTGGAACAGAAACTGAACTGCAGCACCACCCATGGGTCGTATGTCAATCTCATCGACGGCAAGGTGGAGCTTATCATTGCTTCGCGCAGCCAGTCGAGGGACGAGAAGAAATATGCCGGCGAGAAAGGCGTAGAACTCATGGAGCGCCCCATCGGCAGGGACGCTTTCGTTTTCATCGTGAACGGGAAGAACAGCGTGAGGAACCTTTCCGTCAGTCAGATACAAGGGATATATACCGGGGACATACGCAACTGGAAAGAGGTGGGGGGCGCGGACGCCGCCATCTCGCCCTATATACGTAATGCTAACTCCGGAAGCCAGGAAAAGATGGAAACCATGGTGATGGCCGGCCTGACGATGATCGACTGGCCCGAGATGACGGTCGGCGGAATGGGCGGGCCGTTCTATGCCATCATG
Source organism: Prevotella sp. UBA1378 (assembly GCA_002305505.1). Classification (GTDB taxonomy): domain Bacteria; phylum Bacteroidota; class Bacteroidia; order Bacteroidales; family Bacteroidaceae; genus Prevotella. The sequence continues at coordinate 23,648 of DBRC01000032.1, forward strand.
AACAATGTGAACGGCATCGGCTATACACCTTATTATTATTTCAGCATCATGGCCCGCGAATGGACTTACGCCAAAACTACGGCCGTAAACGGTGTGATGCCCGGAAAGAGCAGCATCAGCAGCGGCACATATCCGTACGTTTCTGAGATTGTCGCCGCTGTGCGTGCCGACATCGACAAATCGTCGGCAGCCTACCGGCTGTTCAATTACCTCACGACGGAAAGCGGCCAGGCCATCGTGGAGGAAAGCGGTTACGTACCTTTGTCCGGCCGGTAAGGTTTCCGGGAAACCGCCGGGCGGCAGCACGGCCACGGCAGCGTTTCTTCTGCCGAAAACCGAAATACGGCTCCATATCCGGCTGCTGAACCGAAATTTTGCATTATCTTTGCGGTGTGATTACCCCAGAAGAACTTTTCGACCGCTGCTACGAGATAGCGACGGCAGCAACGGGCACCGGCGTGAACGAGCGGATGCACGAAACACTGGTGCTGGCCTGTGCCGAGGGAACAAGGCATACGGGGCAGGGATTCGGCAATGTATTCTCGCAAGTAGACTACCTTTGCAAGATGCACGGCGTGGCGGCAGCCGACAAGCAGGCGATACAGGCGATGCGCCGCCATTCTAACCGTTCGCAGCCTTTAACGCGGGCCGACAGGATGTACGACGTGCGGGCCTTGTGCCTGTTTATCTCGGCAGTGTTCGGCGTCAGCGTGCCCGACCGCCTGGTGCGCATCATCCCCACCGGGAACAAGCCGGGAGAGGAAGGGCAGAAGATAAACAGCCGCTACGTGCGCTGCATCGTAAAGGAGTGGGACGGGCGGTTCATCCATGTGGAGACAGATGCCGGAGGGGGCCAGCTGCAAGTGGATTACACCAATACGGAGAAGGGCACAGACCTCATCTACCTGCGCGGTATCCTGCGCAAGGGCCAGCAGCTGAACCTGCTCGACTGCCATGTGGAGGGAACGGTCGTAACACCCCGGATAGTTGTTGTAGAACCCGACTTCCTCGTAGACATCAGCAGCATCGCCGCCTGCTTTACCGACTATGGGCACCACCCGCTGTCGTTCACCGTCAACCGGCTGTCCGAACGGGCAAACACACAGGCCATACTGCTTGGAAACTTTGCCGGCAGTGCGCTCGACGACATGGTTCACAACCCCGGTTTCAAGGTGAACGACAGCATCACCAACTCGTTCAAAGAGCAGCCCCTGCAGTTCTGCGCCTGCCCACAGTTTGATTCCCGGAAATTCATCCAAGACGCCAACGGGCAGGCACGCCACCTGAAGGAGGTAGGGGAAGTGCTCTTCGGGCAGTACGACCGCAGCAAGGCCATACTGGAACCCTCGTTCATTTGCGAGCAGTTAGGGCTGCAAGGGCGTGCCGACCTCATGACGTCCGACTTCCGCCTGCTGGTGGAACAGAAGTCGGGCAAGAACATCTATATAGAACGCGGCCGGCAGAACGCCTATCACAGTTTCCAGCGCGAGGACCATTACGTACAGCTGTTGCTCTACTATGGCATCTTGCGCTACAACTTCCGCCTGTCCGACAGCCGCGTGGATATCCGCCTGCTTTATTCCAAATACCCCCCGGAGGCGGGATTGCTGGTGGTGAACTTCTACCAGCAGTTGTTCCGCGAGGCCATACGGTTCCGCAACCGCCTTGTGGCGCAGGAGTACGAGTTCGCCGAAAAGGGGTTCGCCCCGGTGATGAGCATGCTCACACCCGAGACGCTCAACGAACAGGCCACGGCAAACAGCTTTTTCACCACTTATATCCGTCCGCAAATCGAACAAGTGACGGCACCGCTCCACCGCCTGCCGCCCTTGGAATACGCTTATTTCTGCACGATGATGACCTTCGTCTACCGCGAGCAGCTGAGGGCGAAGGTGGGGGCGAGGGAGCAACGGGGAGGGTGCACGGCAGACCTGTGGAACATGCCCCTGCACGAAAAGAAAGAGACGGGAAACATCTATACCGGCTTGACACTGGCCGCCCGGCAGCGCAGCAGCGCCCACAGCGGTTACGACCTGCTGACGCTCGACGTGCCCGGGCAGGGCGACGGCTTCCTGCCCAACTTCAGGCGGGGCGATATGGTTTACCTCTATTCGTACCCGGCAGCGGCGGAGCCCGACGTGCGGCGGAGCATCCTATACCGGGGGACGCTGCAGGAACTGGCTCCCCGGCGCATCGTGGTGAGGCTGAACAACGGCCAGCAGAACCCCGGCGTATTCACTGGGGAGACGTGGGCGATAGAACACGGGGCAAGCGACGTATCCACCAACAGTGCCATCCGCAGCCTATACCAGCTGGTTACAGCTCCCCAGGCACGCAGAGACCTGCTGCTGGGGCAGCGGCGCCCGCAGGCTGACACCACGCTGCAGCTGTCGCGGCAGTACAGCGCGGCTTACGACGGGATACTGCTCAAGGCCAAGCAGGCACAAGACTATTTCCTGCTGTCAGGGCCGCCCGGCACGGGGAAGACCTCGATGGCCCTGCGGTATATCGTGGAGGAGGAACTGGCTGCCGGCGAACGGGCCTCCATCCTGCTGACGGCATATACCAACCGCGCCGTTGACGAGATTTGCGGCATGCTCACCGATGCCGGGTTCGACTATCTGAGACTGGGCAGCGACGCCAGCTGCGACCCCCGCTTCCATTCCCGGCTGCTCGACGGGGTCGTCGGGGAATGCCCGAAGATGGAACGGGTGCGCCGGCGCATTCAGGATACTCCGGTCATCGTCGGCACCACGTCGACGTTGCAGGCCAAGCCGTTTATCTTCGACCTGAAACGCTTCTCGCTGGCCGTAGTCGACGAGGCGTCGCAAATACTGGAACCCGGGCTGGTGGGACTGTTGGCCAACCACGGCCCCGACGGCAGCTGCCGCATCGGCAGGTTCATCCTCATAGGCGACCACAAGCAGCTGCCGGCAGTGGTCCAGCAAGACGAGGACGAATCGAAGGTGAGCAACCCGCTGCTGTTGCAGATAGGGTTGTCCGACTGCCGCAACTCGCTGTTCGAGCGGCTGCTGCGCTGGGAGCAACGCTGCGGCAGGGAGCAGTTTACGGGCGTGCTCCGAAAGCAAGGCCGCATGCACCCCGACGTGGCCTGCTTTCCCTGCCGTACGTTCTATGCCGGCGAACAGTTGGCTGCCGTGCCGTGCGCCCACCAGTTGGAGACCGGCCTGGGCTACTCGCTGCCATCGCAGGATGCACTCGACGACTTGCTCAAGAGCCGCCGTGTAATCTTCTTCCCCTCCGCTTTCTGCGGCGGCATTGCGACGTCGGCAAAGGCGAACAGCGACGAGGCGAGCATCGTGGCACGCCTGCTGAGCCGCATCCACAGGTTCTACGGAGCGCAGTTCGATGCCGCCCGCACGGTGGGCGTCATCGTGCCCTACCGTAACCAGATAGCCATGATACGCCGCGAGATAGAGGCTTGCGGCATTCCCGCATTGCAGCAGATTTCCATCGATACCGTAGAGCGCTACCAAGGCAGCCAGCGCGACGTGATCATCTACAGCTTCACCGTGCAGTATCCCTACCAGCTCGGGTTCCTTACAGCCAACAGCTTCGAGGAAGGCGGCCATGTCATCGACCGCAAGCTGAACGTAGCCGTAACCCGTGCACGCAAGCAACTGCTGCTGACGGGCAATGCCTCCGTGCTGGCACGCAATGCGCTCTTCCGCTCACTGATAGAGCAATATAAGGTATGACTAAACGGCAGTAAAGCGCAGCACGCCGGACAAGCGTGGCCGCCTGCAGGCCTCGGGAGCACCGGAGAGGGTCCCGAAATGAAAATGGCACGGCTTTTCTTTGGCGTTCTCGTTTTTTTATCGTTACTTTGCACGTTAAAAAAACGATATGAGCCTGTTTGATATCTGCTTACTGGCCATAGCCTTGGCCATGGATTGCTTCACGGTATCCATCGTCAGTGGCATCACCGCCGGCCGCCGCCTGTGGGCAACGGTGATACGGATGGCCTTGCTTTTCGGGCTGTTCCAAATAGCAATGCCGCTCGCCGGATGGTTAGGCACGAGCTACTTTGCTGCTTACCTTGAAGCCGTCGACCACTGGATAGCCTTCGGGCTGCTGGCCTTCATCGGCGGCAATATGGTGCGCGAGTCGCTGGGCAAAGAGGAAGAGGAAAAACACTTCAACCCCCGGCGCCTGCTTACCCAGCTGCTCCTTGCCCTGGCCACGAGCATCGACGCCCTCGCCATCGGCATCTCCATGGCCTGCACGGGCTATACCCGCCTCCCGCAACTGGTGCTTCCGCTTGCCATCATCGGCCTTGTCTCGTTCGTCCTGAGCATTGCCGGCAATCTGCTGGGCGTGCGCTTCGGCAGTACCCTCGCCCGCCGGCTGAAGCCCGAATTGCTGGGCGGCGTCATCCTTATCGTCATCGGCTGCAAAGTGTTGCTTTCGCATATATTCGAATAACGGGTCCTCAGTATCCAATATCACCGCACGTGCATACCATCTCTTGTACATCTTACTCTTCCCACTGTTGTTTTAATAACCCGGATTCGGGATAATCCCCCCGTTATTCCGGCCAGCGAGGCACTCTCTTTTGATTACTATGCAGTTACAAAGCACACTATTCAATATGTTTCAAAAAATTCATTATCCGTTTCATCCTGTAAAAAATAACTGTCGGGAAGATACAAGACATATAAGATTACCATATATTTGCACTCGCAAAAGAATCAGAGCAAACCTTGATTGAATATGAAACATTTATTATTAGTTTTAGGTTTATTGACAAGTGTAAACCTTTGTGCAGGTGATTTGTTTTCCATAAGGAATAATAAGATAATTCCGACCGGGAATCATAAGTTATGGACAATAGAGGAAAAAGACCATTCTGAAAAGAATTATAAGCTGATTGATGCCACAACCGTTAAAGCAGGGAACGGCTATGCCTACGATATCAAATCGTACCAGCACAAAGACGACGACTGGGATATGATGGGGGATTCTATATTTTCGAAATTAGTAATCACCTGCCGCACACCAGCAGATACTGCCACCTCGCAGCCGCAATCCACCGGATTTGTGTTCTTAAATGATAATGAATGGTTACGGTTCAACTACTGGTCGTTTTCGCCCTACTCGGATAACCCGTGGTTTGCAAAGGGCAACGAGGTATTCAAGGTATACGAGCTCAGCAACGACTGTATAGCTATCGTCCTTAGGGGCTTCAGGGATTCTGTATCTCCGCCGGAACTAACGGTTTTCGTTTTATATAAAGATAACGCAAAACTGGTATACAACGCTGATTGGGAAATCGACTCTATCGCGACGGAAAAATCTGTTACTGTGATGAATATCGCAAATCATACCTATGATGAAGAAGGATACATGAAACTTACCCACGCCTCCATGGTTTTCGGCTTAGGGAGAATTGTCCTCAAGAGTGTAAAGTAAACGGTGTCAGGCCACGAAAAACAACGTGAGGCCGGCGAATTCAGAATAAACCGGCAAGTATAAACGCTATTGTAAGGTGATTTGCTCCCATAAGGGGGATAGTAAGATGATCCCGGCCGGAACTTGATAGGTTATATCAAGACATACGCCAGCTCGGGATAAGAAACCGCGCTAATCCTGCGGAATAAGTGAAAGCGGCCCGTATGATTTTTGGCCATTTTTCTGAGATTTTTGGCCAATTATCTCAGAAAAATGGCCAAAAATCAAAATGGCTGTATTCTTGTTGTTTGCCGGCAGCAATGTAAACGGAGGATAACCATCATCGTGCGGAAAAGATTGATACACAGTATGTCCACCCCTTTTGATGTCTCAAACTTGATGGTATCTCACAAACTTACGGTATAGCTTTCTACGATGCCGTTTACATTCATATAAAGCACATACTCACCCCGGCTCAGCCCACTGCAGTCCAGTTCCATCTCATATCCGCGGCCAGCTTCATGGTGGCGCGACTGCTGGCGGAGCATTATGCCGGAGACATTGCTGATTAACCCCTTTACAGTGGCATCTTCCGTCAGGTCAAAATTTACCTTTACCGTCTGTCCGTTCACCGACACGTCGCAGCGCGACATCGGCGACGGACGCTCCCCGTCGGCACCTTGTCTGGCGGCCTCAGCCAGCAGTTCCCTCACATTCTCATTTTCCGTGTCGGCCAGCAGTTCCTGATTTTCGGGCGGACAGTAGTAGGCTATGGAGCTTTGCGGCTGCTGCCCGGTATTCCCTACTGTCACGGTCTCCAGAATAGGGTAGCGGTAGCCTGCGGCATACCAGCGGTAGGTGTTGGTCATGGTCAGCATACTGTCCTGCATGGCGGCTATGATGCTGTCCGTGGTATAAGGTGCAATGCTGTCTATATACGCTTTCAGCTCCTTGTCTGTAGAGATGTGTGGATAGTGGCGTACGGCCTTCATTTCGCGGATATGCACACGGCTTACATGGCGCAGCGTGTCGCCACCGGGCAACAGCAGCATGCCCGTGCCATCCACCTTTACCGTCCATGAACCGCACACCCGTGAGAACATCCGTTCACAGTAAGCCATCCGGCCGTGAAACAGGCCGCTGTGCTGTTTGCCATATACCAGCGGCGTATGCAACAGCATCATGGGACGATTGTATACAGTCTTTGTCAGGTTGTTTTCATATCCCCATGCCAGCAGCGAGTCGTGTGCCTGCTCATAGTAGTGCAGGGTGTTGTTTTCGATGCCTGCAACGAGATGCTCCTTGCCGTACACCTCTGTATAGCTCACACTGTGTTTTCCTCCGCAGATTTCCATGTCTCGGATGTCCCATACCACCTGTTGCGCATCTTCTGCCTCGGCAGCATACGCCACAGTCTGTTTCTTCACATTATCGCCTATGCGATAGCAATGATTGCCAGTTATGTTCTGGCCATTCCCCTGCCATGATGCAAAGAGAAGCATTGTTAGTATTATTAGGGCGCAGGCGTGAAAGTCCGTGG
>DBRC01000012.1:0-9709 GCA_002305505.1 Prevotella sp. UBA1378
CATGCGTATCCTTGGTAAGTCTGCGCTCACCACGGACAGCATCCAAGACCTGCTCAAGCCTCTCAAGGTTGCTACTAAGCCGGATGATGGGCAACTCTATTTTGACTTCAAACCTGATTAACATATATTAAGAGACACTAGTGATCTACGTCAACACCATATTATATAAGGTTCCCCGCCCGGCGGAGGCAGCCGTTAAATGGAGCGCGCCCCATACCGGCATCGGGAGCGACGGACTGGTATTGATCGGGGAGTCCCATCTGCCCGAGGCCGACTATTCGATGAGGATATTCAACGCCGACGGCTCGGAAGCCATGATGTGCGGGAACGCCGCGCGCTGCATCGGGAAATACCTGTATGAGAAAGGCATCACCTGCAAAACCGGAATCCGCCTGCTCACACTTTCAGGCATAAAGGTGCTGAAGCTGCATCTCGACAACGCCGGGAATACCGTGGAGGCCGTAACGGTAGACATGGGGGAGCCGGTGCTGAGCGACAAGGGCCTGCTGGGCATCGGCGACGGGGCGATGACGGAAAGCACGCTCGGGGCGTTAGATACGGAGTTCGTGGGCACCTTCGTCTCGATGGGCAATCCCCACTTCGTTGTCTTCGTGGATAACATCAATCAAGTAGACGTCGCCAGGTACGGCATGATTCTGGAGAACCACCCCGTATTCCCGCAGCGGTGCAACATAGAGTTCGCACAACTGCTGGGTGGCGGCTGCATCAGGGTGCGCGTGTGGGAACGCGGAAGCGGCATCACCATGGCCTGCGGCACGGGGGCCTGTGCCGCGGCCGTGGCCGCAGCGCTCACCAAGCGTGCCGGCAGGAAGAGCGACATAGCGATGGATGGGGGCACACTGTCCGTGGAGTGGGACGGGGACAACGGTCACGTATACATGACAGGCCCCGCCGCCTTCGTCTTCGAGGGCGAGGTCGCGTTATGAGCCTGCTTGCACCCAAACATGTACAAAAGTACTTTAAACAAACAAAGATAAAGGAACAAAAAATATGGCATTAGTAAACGAACATTTCCTCAAGTTGCCGGACAATTACCTGTTCGCCGACATAGCCAAAAAGGTGAATGCCTTCAAAGCCACCCATCCGCACGCCGACGTAATCAGCCTGGGCATAGGCGATGTAACGCGGCCGCTCTGCCCCGCCGTGGTGGAGGCAATGCACCGGGCCACCGACGAGATGGCGGCCGGGGCGACATTCCGCGGATACGGCCCCGAGCAAGGCTACGGCTTCCTGCGCGAGGCCATACTGAAGAACGACTTCCTGCCGCGCGGCATCCATCTCGACACCAACGAGATATTCATCAACGACGGCGCCAAGAGCGATACGGGAAACATACAGGAACTGGTGAGATGGGACAACTCCATCGGGGTGACCGACCCTATCTACCCGGTTTACATCGACTCGAACGTCATGATAGGGCGTGCCGGACTGAAAGGCGACGACGGGAAATGGAGCAACGTGGTATACATGCCCTGTACTGCCGGGAACAACTTCGTGCCGCAGTTGCCCGACCGCCGCGTGGACATCATCTACCTGTGCTATCCCAATAATCCCACGGGCACCGTGTTGCCGAAGGATGAACTGAAGAAATGGGTGAACTATGCACTGAAGAACGATACACTCATCTTCTTCGACGCTGCCTACGAGGCCTACATACAATCGCCCGGCATCCCGCATTCCATCTACGAGATAAAGGGGGCACGCAAGGTGGCCGTAGAGTTCCACAGCTATTCCAAGACGGCCGGATTCACAGGCATTAGGTGCGGATATACCGTGGTGCCCAAGGAACTGACGGCTGCCGCCCTTGACGGTGAGCGCATACCGCTCAACCCCCTGTGGAACCGCCGCCAATGCACCAAGTTCAACGGTACAAGCTACATCAGCCAGCGCGCCGCCGAGGCTACGTATACGCCCGAGGGGAAAGCACAGGTGAAGGAGGCCGTCGACTACTATATGCGCAATGCCGGGACGATACGCGCCACGCTGCGCTCCTTGGGGCTCGATGTCTACGGGGGAGTGGACGCGCCTTACCTCTGGGTGAAGACACCCGGGGGAATGGGCAGCTGGCGCTTTTTCGAACAGATGCTCTACGACGCTCACGTGGTATGCACGCCAGGGGTGGGCTTCGGCCCCAGCGGCGAAGGGTATGTCCGGCTGACGGCGTTCGGCAGCGAGGACGACTGCGCCGAGGCAATGGCCCGAATCACGAAGTGGCTGAGGTAAAGCCGCAGCGCAGGACGCCAAGGCCCATGATAACGAAGAACTAAGGAAACGGAACAAACAAAACAGTAAGATAATGGAAAACTTAAGATTTCAGGTTGTTTCAGAGGCTTTCATGAAAAAGCCCTTGGAAGTAAAGACCCCGTCGGAACGTCCTTGCGGATACTTCGGCAAAAAGGTGTTTAACCGGGAGAAGATGTACAAGTATCTCCCGAAGGATGTATACGAAAGAATGGCCGACGTCATCGACAACGGCGCACGCCTCGACCGCAAGGTGGCCGACGCCGTGGCAGCGGGCATCAGGCAATGGGCCGCAGAGAACGGCGTAACCCACTACACCCACTGGTTCCAGCCGCTTACCGAGGGCACCGCCGAGAAGCACGACTCTTTTATCGAGCACGATTTTAAGGGCGGGATGGTAGAGGAGTTCAGCGGCAAGCTGCTCGTGCAGCAGGAGCCCGACGCCTCGTCGTTCCCGAGCGGCGGCATCCGCAACACGTTCGAGGCACGCGGCTACTCGGCATGGGACCCCACGTCGCCCGTGTTCATCATCGACGACACGCTCTGCATACCCACCATCTTCATCTCGTATACCGGCGAGGCGCTCGATTACAAGGCTCCCCTGCTCCGCACGCTGCACGCCGTGAACGTGGCGGCTACCGAGGTATGCCGGTATTTCTACCCGGATGTCAGAAAGGTGCAAAGCAACTTGGGGTGGGAGCAGGAGTACTTCCTCGTAGACGAGGGGCTCTACCTGGCACGCCCCGACCTGCTCCTCACCGGGCGCACGCTGATGGGGCACGACTCGGCCAAGAACCAACAGATGGACGACCACTACTTCGGCACCATCCCCGACCGCGTGCAGGCGTTCATGAAAGATCTGGAGACACAGGCGCTCGAACTGGGCATACCCTGCAAGACACGCCACAACGAGGTGGCACCCAACCAGTTCGAGCTGGCCCCCATCTTCGAAGAGACCAACCTGGCCGTCGACCACAACATGCTGCTGATGTCGCTGATGAAGAAAACCGCCCGCAAGCACGGATTCCGCGCCTTGCTCCACGAGAAGCCATTCGCCGGCATCAACGGTTCGGGCAAGCACAACAACTGGTCGCTCAGCACCGATACCGGCATACTGCTGCATGCACCGGGCAAGACACCCGGGGACAACCTGCGCTTTGCCGTATTCATCGTGGAGACACTGATGGGGGTATATCGGCACAACGGCCTGCTGAAGGCCAGCATCATGAGCGCCACCAACGCACACCGGCTGGGCGCCAACGAGGCTCCTCCCGCCATCATCTCTTCTTTCCTCGGCAAGCAGCTCAACGAACTGCTCGACCACATCGAGAACGCCGACAAGAAAGACCTCTTCTCGATGGCCGGCAAGCAGGGCATGAAAATGGACATACCCGAGATTCCCGAACTGCTCATCGACAATACCGACCGCAACCGCACGTCGCCGTTCGCCTTTACAGGCAACCGCTTCGAATTCCGTGCCGTCGGCTCCGAGGCCAACTGCGCCTCGGCGATGATTGCCCTCAACTCGGCCGTGGCCGAAGCACTGACGGACTTCAAGCGACGTGTCGACGCCCTCATCGCCAAAGGCGAGGAGCAGACGCTTGCCATCATCGACATTCTGCGCGAAGACATCAAGACCTGCAAGCCCATCCGCTTCGACGGCAACGGCTATAGCGAAGAGTGGGTGCAGGAGGCCGCCCGGCGGGGCCTCGACGTGGAGAAGAGCTGTCCCGTCATCTTCGAACGCTACCTTGCCCCGGAGAGCATCAGGATGTTCGAGAGCCTGAACGTGATGAGCAAGAAGGAACTGGAGGCACGCAACGAGGTGAAATGGGAAACCTACACAAAGAAGATACAGATTGAGGCGCGCGTGATGGGCGACCTCTCTATGAACCACATCATCCCCGTGGCAACCCACTATCAAAGCAAGCTGATCAAGAACGTGCAGAACATGCGCGGCATCTTCGACAGCGACAAGGCCGACAAGCTGAACGCCCGCAACATAAAACTGATTGAGGAAATAGCCGCGCGCACGGAGGCCATAGAGAAAGGTGTGGAGGAACTGGTAGAGGCACGCAAGGTAGCCAACAAAATCGGCGACGAGCATGCCAAGGCCATTGCCTATCACGACACGGTGGCACCGAAGATGGATGCCATACGCTACCAGATAGACAAGCTGGAACTGATTGTGGAAGACGACCTGTGGACACTGCCGAAGTACCGCGAGTTGCTGTTCATCAGGTAGGGCAAGGACATACAAATACCGGCAGGGGCGCTGCTTTCTCGGAAAATATTCGTAACTTTGCAGTCATTTTAGTACTCACATCTTAAACTCGCGACATCTATTATGACCGTAACATTGATAATACTTGCCGTTGCTGCTGTCTTCTTCGCCGTCGGGAAGGTCCGTTCAGACATCGTGGCGCTCTGCGCCCTTGTTCTCCTTATCGTCTCCGGGGTGCTCACGCCTCAAGAGGCCCTGTCGGGCTTCTCCAGCCCCGTGGTCATCATGATGGCAGGCCTTTTCATCGTGGGCGGCGCCGTGTTGCAGACAGGGCTGGCCAAGATGATTGGCGGGCGCATCATGCGGCTGGCCGGGCAGAGCGAGCTGATGATATTCCTGCTGGTGGTATTGGTGACGGCTTTCATCGGTGCATTTGTGAGCAATACGGGTACGGTGGCGCTGATGCTGCCCATCGTGGTGAGCATGGCAGCCCTGTCGAAGACGGATGCCTCGCGGCTGCTGATGCCCCTGGCCTTTGCCAGCAGCATGGGCGGTATGCTGACGCTGATCGGTACGCCGCCCAACCTTGTCATCCAGGACACGCTGACCAATGCCGGATATGAACCCCTGTCGTTCTTCGCGTTCTCGCCCATCGGACTGGTGTGCATCGCCGTGGGCATCGTCGTGCTCCTGCCGCTCAGCAAGTGGCTGCTGCCGAAGAAGGGCAATGCGGGAAACGAACGGAGAAGAAGGGGTAAGTCGCTGGCCGACCTGGTGGAAGAGTATCGCCTGAACGAAAACCTGCACAGGCTGAAGGTGGGGGCTGAGAGCAAGGTGAAAGGCAAGACCATCGCCGAGCTCGACGTGTACAACCGCTACCGGCTGACGATACTCGAGGTGAGAAGGGAGAAATCGCGCGGGCGGGGTATCCTCGTGGATATCACGCAGGCTGCCGCTGGCCCCGACATGCAGCTCGACGAGGGCGACATCATCTACCTGACGGGCGAGGGGCAACAGGTGGGCGAGTTTGCCGCCGACTACACACTGACATCGGGAAAAGATGACGCATCGCTCGATTTCTTCGACATCGGCATGGCCGAAATCGTATTGATGCTGCAATGCAAATACGTGGGACGCCTGCTGAAAGACACAGGGTTCAGGCGGAAATACAACGTGAATATCATGGGAGTGCGCAGGGACGGCAAATACATTACAGACAACCTGCCGGAGGTGAAGATGCATGCCGGCGACGTGCTGCTGGTGCAGGGCTCGTGGGAGAACATCGCCCGGCTGGGCAACGACGAGGACCACTGGGTGGTACTGGGCCAGCCGCTGGAGGAGGCGTCGCGGGTGACGCTCGACTACAAGGCGCCGTTGGCTGCGGCCATCATGCTGGCCATGGTGGCCATGATGGTGTTCGACTTTATCCCCGTGGCCCCTGTAACGGCTGTGCTTATTGCCAGCATACTGATGATTCTGTCGGGCTGTTTCCGCAGCGTGGAGGCTGCCTACAAAACCATCAACTGGGAGAGCATCGTGCTCATAGCGGCCATGATGCCCATGTCGATAGCACTGGAAAAGACCGGCACATCGGCAATGATTTCACACGGACTGGCCGGCGGACTGGGCGAGATGGGGCCGCTTGCGCTGTTGGCAGGCATCTATTTCACCACCTCGCTGCTCACCATGTTCATCAGCAACACGGCTACGGCCGTGCTCATGGCGCCTATCGCCATCGCCTCGTCTACGGAGCTGCAGCTGAGCCCCTACCCTTTCCTTTTGGCTGTAACCGTGGCGGCCAGCATGTGTTTTGCCTCGCCTTTCTCCACACCGCCCAATGCACTGGTGATGAAAGCCGGGCAATACACGTTCATGGACTATGTGAAGGTGGGGCTGCCGCTGCAAATCATCATGGGCATCGTCATGATTGCCATCCTGCCGCTGCTCTTCCCTATGTAGCCGTTCCGGCGGATGCCGCCATCATCCTGCGCCATTTGAAATAGCCGGACACGGCTATCACGACATAAAGGGCATAGAGCCCGGCCTTGAACGGGATGCCCTTCTTGATGTAGAGATAGGCGCAGACGATGTCGACGGCAATCCATATCATCCATTGTTCGATGTACTTGCGCGCCAGAGCCCACAGGGCAACGAAGCTGAGCGCGTTGGTGAAGGCGTCGGTCGCGGGTACGGTAGAGTTGGTATAGGTGACGAGTATCCAATAGGTAGCTCCCCAAGCTGCGAAAAAAAAGATGGCGGCAGGCAGGACGAGCGACTTCCTCATGTGCGTAATCGGCATTTCGGCACCTTCTTCCTGGCCCCGCTTTTTCCCGAACTTCCACACGGCGTAACCGTAAACGGCGGCCAGCGTATAATAGCAGGCCATGCCGGCGTCGCCGTACAACCCATGCTGCCAATAAAGCCAGACGTCGAGCGCAGGCATGATGATGCCCACAGCCCAGAGCGCTATGCTGGCACGGTACTCGAGCCAGATGTAAACCAGTCCGAGTACCGTAGTAAAGATGTCGAGCCAATGGCCGAGCAGGAATCCAGCCATAGCGGGTCAGAACCGTAGTGTGACGCTTCCCATGGCCGTGAAGCCGGCCATCGGCACGAAGCCTATCTGATAATAGCGGTTGTCGTTGGCGTGGCCGTATCCCTCGACGATCGACGAGTAGACCCATCCGCTGGCCGCGTAACGGCGGTTGAAGATATTGCCGAACCGGGTTCCGAGCACGACCTCCTTCAAGCCCAGGGCCCGCTTGCACGGCAGCGTATAGCTCAGGTTGACGTTGGTTACCGAGTAGCAAGGCAGTGCCCGGCTGCTGTTCTCCGTATTGTCGAGGTATTGGCTGCCCACGAAGTTGGTGTGCCACACGGCCTGCAAGCCTTTCCAATGCAGGTCGACGAAGCCGTTGAGGATGGTGCTGGGCGAGAAGGCCAGCGTAGAGTTGTCGTAATGTATCGTGCGGAACTCGTCTTCCCAGTTAACGCTGGCCACTTCGTCGAAATCCTTTATCTTGTTCTCGCTCAGGGCCGCGTTGCCTTCAAGCGTGAGCCATGCCGCAGGAGCCCAGCCCGCGGTGAGCTCGATGCCCATGCGGTAAGAGTCCTTGACATTGGTGGTCAGTGGCTCGCCTATATCACTCTGCGCACCGGTCTGCACAAACTGGTCGGTATAGTCCATATAATAAAGGTTGAGCCCTGCATGCCAGTTGCTGCCTGTATGGCTGTATCCCACTTCGTAGTCGAGCAGCCGTTCCGCCTTTGGCGCGGGATAGTTGCCGTTGTCGGTGAAGTTGTTGCGCTCCGGTTCGCGGTGGCTCACGGCTACCGAGGCATAGGCGCTGTGCCCGCCTTGATGGAAGCTGATGCCTGCCTTGGGGTTGAAGAAGTCGTACTTCTTGTTGATGTCGAGGTAATGCTTACTGTAGGTGCCGTCCTGGTTGCCGATGAACTTGTCGTTGTAGCCGCCCGTCTTGTAACCTACGTGCCGGTACTGCATGTCGGCAAACACATCCCATGAGGGTGCGATGCGGTACGTGGCCTTCAAGAAGAAGCTGCCGTCGAGCTTATCAGCGTCGGACGCGTAGTACCTGTAATCGCCGCGGGCAAGCAAGTGGCTGCTCAGTTCGGCCTCCGACACATAAGTGATATAGCCGAAATGTTCGGCATTGAAGCCTTGCAGCGATGCGCCGCCGATAACGTCCCACCGGCCGTTCTTATAGTTTACGCTGCCCATCACGCCGAGGGTATTCTGCGAGAGCCCCTTCTTGCGTACAAAGTCGGACCGCTTGACGGTGTTTCCCTGCGGGGTGGTGAAATTGGGCAGCCCGAACTTACTCAGCTTGTTATTGTACCTGAACTCGTTGTAATATCCGTAGCCGTACGTATAGCGGAGCGTTCCCGTCGCCGTCCAGTGGCCGCCCCAGTCGTAGACCAGCGACAGCAGGCTGTGGTTTTGCCAGAAGTTGTCGGTTGTTTTCTCCCACAGGCTCCCGTCGGCCATCGTGTAGCGTTCCGTCAGGTATCGGCCTTCGGCGTCTTTCACGAAGTTGCCGTTGGCATCGGTAGCCATGCGCTCGTAGAGGCTGTTGTATTTCCCCAGTCCGGCACCGTACATATCTTTATATGTGGTTATGCCGGTATTAGCGCCGTAGGTGCCGTCCATCAGGCTCAGGTTGTTGTCGCCGGCCGTCACGCCGTTCCATGCCTGGCCGGTGGTTTCGAAGTTGCCGATGTTGCGGTAGCGGATTATGAAGTTGTCTTCAGTCCATGTCAGTCCGCCGGTATAGCTTCCCGAGCGGCCGGCCGTTCCGTGCACGTACCCGTGGGTATTGGTTTCGTGGTACGCCCCGTCGACGATCAGGTGGTCGTACAGCAGTCCCGACGAGAACGACCCTCCTATGTTGAACGTGGCATACGAGCCGTATGCCGCCGACAGTTCGAGCGACGGCTTGTCCGAGGGCGCCTTCGTGGAGAGCACCACCGTACCTCCGAAAGCCCCGTCGCCATTGGTCGACGTGCCCACCCCGCGCTGTATCTGCGCACCGCCCAGCAGCGATGCGTAGCTGTTCATGTTGGCCCAGAATACGCACTGGTCTTCCGGCGAGTTGAGCGGCACGCCGTCGATTGTAACGTTGATGCGCGAGTCGCCGGCACCTCGGATACGCATGTAAGTAGTGCCTATGCCCAACCCGTTTTCGCTCCATGCCAGCACGCCCGGCGTCTGTGCAAAGAGGAAAGGCAGCTCGCGCCCGGTTTTCGAAAACTCTTGCAGCTCTTTTTTCTTGATATTGGTTACGGCAAACGGTGCGTTCTGTTGTGCCTTCACTCCTTTTACTACCACCTCGGACAACTGTTCCACGCGTGTTGAGTCGTAGTACACCTCGTCGTGGCCTTGCCCCGGTTTGTTCCCGGCATTTGCGCCGGTAACGGCTGCCAATGCCGCGAACATCCACAAAATCCTTTTCATCCTTTAAATTTTAATGAACAACTGAAATCAGAAGGGGGTAATTGTTTCGATTCCTGAAAATATCCATCCCTACGCCGGCATTACCCGGATCAGGTTAGAGGGTATAGTCTCAGCCTGCAATGGCAGGCACCCCTTGATATGCACTCTGCAAATCGGGTGCAAAGTTACGCAAAATATCTGTAAAACATGCAGGAAACCGGAATATTTACGCTTATCCCGACCTAAGGGGCAAAAAGATTTATAGCTAT
>DBRC01000012.1:9775-30897 GCA_002305505.1 Prevotella sp. UBA1378
CCAAAAATCATCCGGGCCGATTTCACTTATGCCGCGGATTAGCGCGGGTTTCTTATCCCGAACTGGCGTTAACGTAACTTAAAAACGGGGACAAGAATGGTACTTACCTGCGTTTTTCCGGTATTACCGACAAAACCTGACATTAATGCTGATTAATGATTTATACCACCGCTATTTACGAGGTGAACTATCAGAAGATGAACTTGCCTCTTTCAAAGAAGACGTAAACAACGCCTCCGACGACGAACTATGGCAGATGATGGAAGAAGAGGCATCGCGTACGGGGAAATCCTGTATGGGCGACGATGAGCGCGGGAAAATCCTCAGCAACATCTATGCCAAGATAAAGAGGAGAGCCTCTTTCGCCAGGTTCCTCAGATATGCAGCAGCAATACTGGCCCTGGCAATCCCGGTGTCCATTTACCTGTGGTACCATCAAAGCTCGCTGGACAAAACACGCCCCATGGCGGAAGTGACGGTTGCCCCGGGAAACAAGGCAAGCATGGTTTTACCCGACGGGACCAAGGTGGAAATGAACAGCGGCACCGTCATGCACTATGCTGTGGAGGCGCATGGCCGGCGCGAGGTTATCATCAAGACCGGCGAAGCATACTTTGACGTTGCCAAAGACCGCAGCCATCCTTTCCGCGTCGCCGTGGGCGACATGCACATCGAAGTGCTGGGCACCACGTTTAATGTCAATGCCTACGGGCCACAGGTTTCCACCTCGCTCTTTACCGGGAGCATAAAACTTACCACGCCACATCTGAGGGATGCATATACGCTCAAGCCCGGCGAGAAATCGATATATGAGGCCGCCAGCCATAAAATATCCATAAAAGAGAACGACAGGGACGAGGACCTGGGTTGGAAAAACGGCTACCTGGTTTTCAACTCGATGCCCCTCCAAGAAGTCCTTGCAAAAATAGAAAGGTGGTATGGCGTGAAAATAAAACTTGAGAACCCGGAATTCGCCGGCGACAAGCTTACCGGTTCATTCCACAACGAAACACTGGAAAGCGTGCTGAACTCACTGAGCATGCAGTACAAATTCAACTACAAAACCCAGAAAGACCTGATTATCGTGAAATAAAGCATCTTCGATAAGCCGCGGGAAAGGCCATACCTGCAGGGGCCATGCCGTAACGAGAGAGGATGAATGAACATGAACCAAACTTAATAACCACTAAGACTGAAAATGATGACAGCAATGAAACAACACAAGCGGGAAATCCCACTGCTAACCTTTTGGATATTCCTGATGCTCTGGTGGCCATGCCCTATCTCTGCGCAGCAAGAGCTCGTCACGCTGAACATCAAGAATGGGGAGGTGAAAACCTTTATCAACAAAGTTGAGCGACAGACGCACTACACCTTCGTGTTCCGAGACTCCGTACTTAACCCCAAGGCTAAAGTCTCGATAAAGTGTGAGCGCACCCCTTTGAGTAAAGTACTTGAACATGTGTTCGCTCCAATGGAAATCGGATACTCGGTAAACAACAACACCATCGTACTTGTCAAGAAAGCACAACAGCCCCGCCCGGCATCGCCCGCCAATACGGGGAAAAAGAGCGAGGCAGGCAAGAAGCACAACGTAAGAGGCACGATCGTCGACCAGAACGGCGAGCCGATTATTGGCGCCACGGTGCTCCTGAAGGATGAGAACAAGACAGGGGTGGGGACCATCTCGGACATCGACGGGCAATATAGCCTGGAGGTACCGGAGGATGCCGTGTTGTTGGTATCGTATATCGGTTACAAGAAAATGACCGTACCCGTGAAAGGACGCGACAGAATCGACCTGACCCTGAGCGAAGACCTCTCCAAAATCCTCGACGAGGTGGTCGTGGTAGGTTACGGTACACAGAAGAAGGCAAGCCTTACCGCATCCATCGTCTCCCTCAGCACAAAAGAATTGGTGCAAACACCGCAGGCCAACATCAGCAATATGCTTGTGGGGCGCATGCCCGGGCTTATCGCCATGCAAAGAAGCGGCGCCCCGGGTGAAGACGAGTCTACACTGCTGATTCGCGGCGTGAGCACCTTTACGGGCAATACGGCGCCGCTGGTAATGATCGACGGCGTGGAACGGGAGAACTACAACGGCATTGATGCCAACGAGATAGAAACCATCAATATATTGAAGGATGCCTCTGCCACGGCCATCTACGGTGTGCGCGGCGCCAACGGCGTTATCCTGATTACCACGAAGAAAGGCGAAGTGGGGAAGCCGAGAATCAGTTATTCCGGCAACATTGCCATCCAAAGCCCAACCGCACTGCCCCACTACCTGAACAGTGCCGACTATGCCACATTGTACAATGAGGCCATGAGAAACGATGCTTACACATCGGGAAGCACATACGACCCAAGATTCACTGACGAAGACATCGAACTGTACCGCAACGGCACCGACCCCATCTTCCACCCCGACATGGACTGGTCGGGCGATTTCCTGCGCAAAACAACATTGCGTACACAGCACAACTTCAACGTTTCCGGCGGTACCGACCGCGTGAAATACTTTATTTCTGCCGGGTACTTTTCCCAAGAAGGCATGTACAGGAATACCAGGATAGACGAAGACCACGATGTCAATGCACATAATGCGCGATATAATTTCCGCTCAAACCTTGATTTCAAGATTACAGACGACTTTAAGGCTACCGTGCAGCTGGCTACACAGATTGAGAATGTAAGGACTCCCGGTGCCGGTAACAGCAATGTATGGAAGGACGTGTCATACGCCAACCCCATGACCTCACCCGGCATCATCGACGGTAAAATCATCCGCCTGGACGGGGTTATGGGGACAACCAATCCTTGGTCGACCCTTAGAGGCAATGGCTACAATGAAGACAGCAGGAACAATGTCAACACTACCTTCCGCTTAGACTACGACCTGTCAAGGGTGCTCCTGAAAGGGCTTTCCGTACATGGAAGCATCTCCTACGACAGCTACTATTACACCAGGAAGTCGTTCCGTAAGAGCCTGCCATCATATATAGCACAGCGCGACCCCGGAAACCCGGACAACATCCTGTACATCCCTACCGGGGAAGAGAATGTGTGGAGTGCCAGCTCCGGCTACGACAAGAACCGCAAGGCCTATATGGAGGCCGGCATCAATTATGCACGTACGTTCGGGCAACACTCTGCCACCGCCATGATACTCTACAACCAGAGCAAGTATTATTCGCCTTCGCTCCAATACTATGTGCCCAATGCGTACCAAGGCCTTGTCGGCCGTGTGACATACGACTACGCTTCACGCTACCTTGCGGAGTTCAACATGGGTTACAACGGGACGGAGAACTTTGCTAAAAGCAAGCGCTTCGGATTCTTCCCGGCATTCTCAGCCGGCTGGGTTGTTACGGAAGAGCCTTTCTTCCCCAAGAACGACATCCTGGTGTTCATGAAGATCAAGGCATCCTACGGTATCGTCGGTAACGACAAAATCGGCGGCGACCGCTTCCTGTACCTCCCGTCTTCGTATGGCGATGCAGCCAACACAGCCATTAACCAATACAACTTCGGCGATGCCTCATCCCCTTACAATTCCTTGATGATCATCGAGAACAAGATAGGCAATCCCGACCTGACATGGGAAAAAGCTGAAAAGATGAACCTGGCGCTCGAGATGAATTTCTTCAAAAACCATCTGACAACCTCTATAGAAATCTTTAAGGAAAAAAGAAATAACATCCTTGCCAACCGAAACACCCAGCCCATGATTATCGGAGCCAACCTCCCGGCATACAACATGGGGGAAATGGAAAACAAGGGATGGGAAATCGACATCAACTACAGGAATAATTACCGCAACTTCAACTACTGGGCGCGGTTGAACTATTCTTTTGCAAGGAACAAGGTGCTCTACAAAGACGAGGTCAAGAAAAAGTATGCTTACCAAATGGAAACGGGAAGGCGCCTCAACCAGTTCTTCGGCTTATTATCCGACGGCTTCTACAACTCTTGGGAAGAAGTCAACGCACTTGACCGTCCCGTCAGCTCTTGGAACAGCAACAAATTGCAGCCCGGCGACATCCGGTACGTGGACGTCAACAAGGACGGCATCATCGACACATACGATGAAGTGCCCGTAGGCTACTCCCCAACCCCTGAAATCATCTACGGATTCTCTTTCGGGTTCAACTGGAAAGGTTTTGACCTCTCTGCCCTGTTCCAGGGTGCAGACAATGTTTCCATCAAATACTTCGGACGCTCATTGTGGCCCTTCATCAACAGTCACGAGAGCGCCAAGGAGCTGATTAAGGAGCGCTGGACCCAAGAACGGTACGACGCAGGGGAAACCATTACGTTCCCGCGCCTGTCATTAAGTCCGAGCAAAGACACTGACAACAACTACAGGGACTCCGACTTCTGGATCAGGGACGCAAGCTATCTGCGATTGAAGAACGTAGAAATAGGATATACGTTCGGCAGGAGCATCGCAAGCCACCTTGGTGTACAAAGCATACGCCTCTACGTCAGCGGTTCCAATCTCATCACATGGACCGACGTCATCGACTTAGACCCCGAGGCGCCCTCCAGGGCAGGGAATGTTGAAATCAACACCTACCCCCTGCAGAAAATCTACAATATAGGACTTAACGTTAATTTCTGAACGATTATGAAAAATCCAAAATATCTATCCGCCGTCTTAGCCGCAACCCTGCTCAGCGGGTGCGGAGACTATCTGGAAGCACCGCCCACGGTGGAACTTGATGAAACAAAAGTCTTTGCAGACAGGACTTTAACCGAGAGATACCTTACCGGGGTTTATGCCGAAGGCATGCCGCTTGGATTCTGCATGAGCAGCTCCAACACCGACCGGCGCCTCCTGTCCTCCTCTACCCTCGGCTCCGCATGCGACGAGGGTGAGGATGTGGCAGACTGGGCACGTGGCAATTCCGCATGGAATACAGACAACCACAATAACAACAGTGCCAGCTGGGACGAGGATTGCAGGCACGATCTCCGCTGGGAGACTCTCCGCAAGTGCAACATCATCCTGGAACGCATACACGAAGTCCCTTTCGACCAGGGAGACCCCGATTTTAACAAGCGCACCGAGGGCGAGGCTTATTTCATGAGGGCGCTCGTGTTCTGGGAAGGCGTTTACAGGTACGGAGGCCTGCCCATCATCCATTTCAGGATGTCGCCGAACGACTTCTCCGAGCATCCCAGAAACACTTTTGAAAAATGTATTGACGCCATCATCGCAGACTGCGACCATGCGGCTGGCCTCTTGCCGGATTATTACACGGACGCAAACAAGAAAGGGCGTGCAACCCGCATAGCGGCCTTGGCTTTGAAGTCGAGGGTGCTGCTCTATGCGGCCAGCCCCTTGTTCAACAACGACACCCCATACCTTCCTTTCCCCGGGCATGAGGACCTGATAGGATATGGCAATTATGACAGGGAGCGCTGGAAGAAAGCTGCCGATGCGACTAAGGAAGCCCTTGACGCTGTCAATGCATCGGGCCAGTACGGTTTATATACCGACGGTACACCGGAAACCAACTACGAATATGTGTGGACAACTCCGGACAACAAGGAAATAATCCTTGCCAACAAGAAATACCGCAACTTCAAGGTCAGTGCACGGCCTATGGTAGCCAACCTCCCGACTTGGGCAATGAACAAGGCATGGGGCGACGGCGGCTTGTACGCTACATTCAACTTTGTCAAGTTCTATGAGAAAAAGGATGGCACAAAGGCCGATTGGGCAGAGGCCGGCGGCAATAACCTCATGGACATCTATAACACCCTCGACCCACGCTTTGCCCAGACCATTGCCTATCATGGTTCCAAATGGAGCGACGAGGTAGGCATAATCAACTTCCTTCCAAACGGTGCCCAGAGTTCTTCCACCGACAAGACACGCCATCTGCTCCACAAGTGGGTACCCCGCACGATGAAAGTGACTCCACCGCTGAATACGGCCAATGTGGACTGGATTGTATTCCGGGTTGCCGAACTGTACCTGAACTATGCCGAGGCTCTGAATGAATACTACGATGCTCCTCCCACGGCAGCTTTCGATGCCGTGGCTAAAGTCCGCGCGCGCTCAGGCATGCCGCCCTTCCCCGCCGCCTTGGACAAAGCGGGCTTCCGCGAGAAGTTACAGAACGAGCGTGGCGTAGAGCTGGCTTTCGAGGACCACCGCTTTTGGGACATCCGCAGATGGCTTATTGCGGAAAAGGAAGGCGTGATGCAAGGCAAGATGTACGGGCTTAAAATCAAGTCGGTCGACGGCAGCACCACCAACATCCACTATGAGCCGTATGTATTCGAACAGCGCTCCTGGAGCCGCCGTTCATATCTCCATCCCATTATGCAGAACGAGGTGAACAAGGGTTATCTCATTCAGAACCCCGGATGGTAAATATACTTAATGTCGAATCTTAATACCAAAGACCTATGATTACGAAATATAAATGGCTGATATTGGGATGTGTGGCACAATGCACCTTACTAACCAGCGGCGTTGCCCAAACAAAAGACACGGCAACGGTTGAAATCGGCTATGGGAAACAGTTGGCTTGGAAAACATCGTCTGCCATAGCAACAGTATACAATGATGAACTGATGGAGATAACGGCACCGTCGGTGGGCAACACTTTAGAGGGCATGCTCCCCGGCCTCACCTCGCTCCAGCCAAGTGGAGAGCCCGGCTACGACTTCTATTTGCAGAATATGTATTCGCGAGGATTAAGCTCATTTGTCAGCGGGCAGAAGATGTTGGTCTTTGTCGACGGATTTGAAGCACCGCTGGATTATCTGTCGGCAGAGGAGGTCGAATCCGTTTCTTTGTTGAAAGACGCTTCCGCACAGGCCATCTACGGTGCCAGAGGAGCCAACGGCGTCTTGCTGGTAACGACAAAGAAAGGTAAAATCTCTGCGCCGCGCATCTCAGTCAGGGTACAGACTGGGGTGCAAAGGGCCACCGCCATGGACGACCCACTGAATGCCTACGACTATGCACGCCTGTACAACCAAGCCAGGGCCAACGACGGCCTTGCTCCCAGATACAGTGCGGAGGAACTCGCTGCTTACCAAAACGGGACGAACCCTTATCTCTATCCTAATGTAGACTGGAAGAATGAAATACTGAAAAAGACAGCTCCCCTCACTTTTGCGGAAATGGCGTTCAGGGGCGGCACGGAAATCATCAGGTACTATGTAATGGCCGGGCTCATGGAAAACAACGGTCTCTATAAGGGGACGGACAGTAAGCGCAAGGAAAGCTCAAATGCTTATTTTGCAAGGTTTAATTTCCGCGCAAACCTTGACGTGAATGTAACGAAGAACCTGCTGGCCTCACTTTATTCGGGGGTCAGCGTCGGCGACCTTTCCACCCCGGGCGGCAACAGCAGTGCAGCCAGCCTCATCGGCTCTATATGGGCTACCCCGCCCAATGCCTTCCCCGTATATAACCCCAACGGCACGTTTGGCGGCAACAGCGCGTTCACCAACCCCGTCGGCGATATCACCAACCGCGGC
Organism: Prevotella sp. UBA1378; assembly: GCA_002305505.1. Lineage (GTDB taxonomy): Bacteria > Bacteroidota > Bacteroidia > Bacteroidales > Bacteroidaceae > Prevotella. The sequence goes on from DBRC01000012.1 coordinate 17,285, forward strand.
CTGTACAAGGAAAACTCCCGGGCATTACAGATTATCTTCAATCTGAAATACGACCTCAGCGCCCTCATCAAGGGGCTCAGCCTGTCCGCTGGCGTTGGTTATAATAACTACATGGCGGACACCTCTTCGAAAACACGCAACTATGCACGCTATTCGCTTACCGCCGACCCTGCTGCTGCCGACGGTTATAAATACACCGTCTACGGAGCCGATGCCCCACTGGCTGCCACGGAAGGTTTCAGGACGGACTTCAGCCGTACCAACTTCAAGGCACAGCTTGATTACAGCAACACCTTTGGCAACCATGGCATCGATGCCTCCGTGCTTTTCCTTTCGGACAGGTATAAGGTGTATGGTGTCCGCGACGATACCAAGTATCTGAACTATGCCGGAAGGTTCACCTATAACTACAACAAGACTTACATCGCCGAGTTCACGGCATCTTATATGGGAACAGACAATTTCGCACCCAAGCACAGATACGGTTTGTTCCCTGCTGTCTCTATAGGCTGGATTGCCTCCAATGAGAAGTTCCTCGGGAATGCCCCATGGCTCAACTTCCTAAAGCTGAGAGCATCTTATGGACAGGTAGGTAACGACCAGACCAGTGCACGCTATATCTTTGATGCCACTTATAATAGCAGCGGCAGCTACCTCTTCGGTATCGGTTCAACTACCGCCGGAGGCTTCAAAGAGACGACATTGGCCAATCCGGATGTGAGCTGGGAGCGCAAGGACATACTGAATATCGGCTTGGATGCCAAGCTATGGCAGCATCTCACCGTTGGATTCGACATTTTCAACGAGAGGCAGAAAGACATCCTGGTGCAGCCCTATTCTGCTGTCCCGGGATTCATCGGGGCTTCTTACGGCAACGTGCTTCCCTACATGAACGCCGGGCGTGTCGATAACCACGGGTTCGAACTGACCCTGCGCTACGACGGCAGGCTGGGCAACAGCTTCGATTACCATGTCCAGGCTGCCACATGGTATGCAAAGAATGAGGTTAAGGAAATGGGCGAAGACCTGAAAGCCTACGACTATCTCTACCATCGCGGTAATCCGGTGTGGCGCCCCATCGTCCTCATTGCAGACGGCTTGTATCAGGAGTCGGACTTCGATGCCGACGGAAACCTGAAAGAAGGCCTTGCCATCCCACAGTATGGCAAAGTTGCTCCCGGAGACATCAAGTATATAGACCAAAATAACGACAATGTAATCGACGACAATGATACATACCCGACTGGCTACTCGGCCATTCCGGAATGGAACTATGCCTTCAACTTGGGTTTCCGGTGGAAAGGCTTTTGCTTCTCCGCCCTTCTTCAAGGCGTGGCCAACAGGGAGATTTTCCTCAGCGGCTCAAGCATCTACTCCTTCAAGAACAACGGAAGTGCATCCCCCCTTGCACTCGACAGCTGGACACCGGAGAACCCCAATGCCAGCTATCCAAGGCTGTCTACCACCTTGTTCGACCACAACTACCGCAGTTCTACATACTGGAAACGCAACGGCAGCTACCTGCGCCTGCGCAACGTACAGCTGGGCTATTCGCTCCCGCGGTCGGTGGTGGAGCCTGTCAAACTGAGCAACATCTATGTATACATCAGCGCGACCAACCTCTTGACGATTGCGCACATGGACGGACTTGGCGACCCGGAGATGAACTCCCTCACCAATTATCCAATCACCAGGACCTGTAACATGGGATTGAAAGTAACATTTTAAACAAAGAAAAAGAATACTGATATGCGACGGACATTAATATATAACATCTTATTGGGACTATGTTCATGTATTGGAACCGTGTTCTGCTCATGCAGTGACTATCTGGACAGGGAAACCGACTCCTACATCGACAAGAACATGACCTTCAGTTCTTATGAGCGCACAAGCAAGTACCTGGTGAGCATCTACACCATTATCCCCGATGGCCTCGACCGCATGGGGAGCGGGGGAATGTTCGATGCAGCAACCGACGACGCCGAACAAGCCTTGGATGCCTCCAATGTTCAGAGTTTCAATACCGGTTCATGGAACGCTGTGTACAACCCCGACAACATGTGGGACAGACTTTATTACGGCATCCGCATGGCAAGCGAATTCATTGAGAACGCCGATTTGGTGAACCTGAACACTTACAAGAACGACCCCGGCAACCAAACCGAGTACCAGAACCGGCTTAAAGACATCAGAATATGGAAAGCCGAGGCACAGTTCCTTAGGGCGTATTTCCATTTCGAACTGCTCAAACGGTATGGGCCGGTGCCCATCGTCACCACACCATTGTCTGTCAATGGCAATTATACCGGCACCACACGCCCCAGCATGGAAGAGTGTGTCAGTTTCATTTCCAAGGAATGCGACAACGCTGCAAGCGTACTCGAGGTATCCCCATGGCGCGACAACACCGCATTGGGCCATGCCACCAAGGGGGCTGCCCTCGCCCTGAAGAGCCGCCTGCTGCTGTATGCGGCAAGTCCGCTCTATCAAGACTGGACGGACATCAGCGAAACGAGCCTGCCTTCCAATCAATCGCAATGGGAAGCAGCGGCAGCGGCAGCAAAGGCCGTCATCGACCTTGGGCAATATACCCTGAATCCTTTCTATACCGACCTGTTCACCAACAACTTCCAGAGCACAGAGTTTATCTTTATAAAAAGATACCCGGCCAACTCATCTTTCGAAAGCTACAACTTTCCCATCAGCTACGGCGGAAAGGGCGGGACCAACCCTTCACAAAACCTTGTCGACGCCTACGAAATGAACGATGGCACCACTTTCAGCTGGACCGACGCCAACCTGGCTGCCCATCCATATAAGGACAGAGATGCCCGCCTGAACGCGACCATCATCGTCAACGGCAGCCAATGGAAACAGAACACCGTGGAAAGCTGGACCGGAGGGAAGGATGGCGCATATACCACCAATGCAACCAAGACCGGTTACTATCTCAAGAAGTATGCCAATGAGTCGGTCAATATCCTGACAGGGGGAGGGGCTCTTGGGCACACATGGCCCATCTTCCGCCTTGCCGAGATTTACCTGAATTATGCGGAAGCCCTCAACGAGTGTAGCCCCGGGCATCCGGACATAGCAGAGTACGTCAACACGGTAAGGTCGCGTGCAGACCAGCCCGACCTCCCCAGCGGCTTAACACAGGAACAGATGCGGGAGAGAATCAGGCAGGAAAGACGCATCGAGCTCGCCTTCGAGGAACATAGGGCATGGGATGTGCGCCGTTGGAAAATTGCATCCTCAACGCTTGGGGCTGCCCTGAGGGGTGTCACTATCACGAAGGGGGACGACGGTGCATTCCGTTATGTTCCGTATACCGTTGAACGGCGCACTTTCCTGCCTAAGATGTATTGGTATCCCATACCTCAAAGCGAACTGCTCAAACTTAAAACCTGGGAACAAAACCCCGGTTGGTAAAACATGTTTAACTATAAGACCACAAGTATGAAACGAAGCCTTTATATCATTTTCACAGGCATGTTGGTGTTCTCCATGAGCAGTTGTGTAGACAACAACATCTCGTTCGACGAACAAACCAACGTAGCAAAAGGTATCTATATATCGGGCTCTGCAAGTGAATTTTCCGCAGAGGTCCCCAAAGGACAGCTCGCTAATATCAAGGATAGTGTGCTCTACAGCCTCAACGTATGGCTGAAACCTACAGGCTACTTCAAGATTTCCTATGTGGGAGACGACGGACAGCCCATGGCCCTCGGCAATAAAGGCGAGACACCGGCTTTGTCATCCAACCTCAAAGTGTATGGCCTTTCACAAGGCGGGAGCGGTATCACCGTACCAGCCGAAGGGCTTTACAAGGTCATTGTCAACAAGCAGCTCAACGAGGTAAATGTCATACCTCTGGACTTCAAGGTGAAGGCCGACCTCGAATTCACCGGGCAAGGAGCGAAAGAGATAGGGCTGGACAATGTAAGCTACGACAAAATCACGCATATCGTGACATGGAAGAGCGGCGATGACGAACAGCTACTGCTCCCCACAGAGTATACCTTCTGTTATGGCAACGACGAGCCCGTACTGGTAAGATACAGCGAATCTGTGAGCGAAACCATCCCCTCTACCTATACAGGTATTGGTGCCAACATCAGGACCAATGTCCTGACCAACGAATATACTGCCCTTACCACTGATTCCAAGGTCAACTTGAAACTGAAGCGTAAGGGAAACTATATTATCCACATGCAATACAGTGTGCTCTCAGAGAACTTCACGGCCAAGATAGACGGTGAAGAAATCATCGAGCCCGAGGCCCAAGGATACGCCAAGGAGCTCTACATGGGTGGTGACAACTTCGGCGGATGGAGTTCCAACAGTGTCAGCATGGTACCGGTAGGCGTTGCCGGCAACGGGGCATTCTGGACTATCCAGTACTTCACGGCCGGCAAGGGCATCGAATGGTCAACCAGCCCGACCGGCACCAACAGCTTCGCATCGCAGGACAACAACATGAACTTTACTGTAGACGCCCAAGGAAAGGCTACCGTGACCCAGTCGGGATACTATCTGGTATATATAGACTTGTCGCGGAACCTCATCTCTTTCGAAACCCCGGAAGTATACGGCATAGGCGAATGTTTCAACGGCGACGAGCAGCGCTTTGTACTGCAAGGGAACAAGTTTGTTGCCACCACGGCCAGCCGGGGCAATCTCAAGATGTTTGCCACCTCCAAATACAACGACCGCGAATGGGATTCCATGGAGTTCAACATTTACAAAAACAAGATCGACTATCGCGGCGTAAATGCCCAGGAGCAAGAGAATGTCCCTGTGGCCGGTAATATCCCCATCCTGTTGGACTTCACGGGAGGCACCGCCGAATACGGATATACAATGTCTGAAGCCAATATCCCAGAGGCGGCCGAAGCTCTATACCTCACCGGCGACGACTTTGGCGACATGAATTGGGGCTCGCCCCTGGTAGAAACCTTCGACCGCTCTTATAGCGAAAACTACCGCTGGTTCTACGTCAACTACTTCAAAGGCGGCACTGGCGTGAAGTTTTCCACGGAGAAATGCTTTGGCGGCAACGAGTTCGTCGAGCTCAAGGACAATGGCGGCTATACTGTGAAAGACGGCAAAGCCATTATTCCTGAAAACGGTATTTATATGATCTTCGTAGATCTCAGCCTCCGCATGGTCTACATCCAGGAGGCCACCATCTATGGCTATGCAGGAAGTTCATACTTCACCTTCTCGACCGATGAGAACGGGAAGACCGTAACTGCTGTCCTTCCTGCCGACGGGAGGGTAAGGACATATGCCAAGATACCGAAGTTCAGCAGTCTGAACCCGAAATTCTCTGAATGGAAACGCGAAGTGGCCGTGAATCTGGAGACAGGCGAACTGGCTTTCCGCAAACCGGGTTCAGACGAGCCTAACAAGGAACATGTATGGAAGGCCGGCACCAAGCTCACGTACGATTTCCCCAACAAGAAGGGTATAATAGTGGAACCATGACACTGCCTTTAGCCAGGAGCCACACAAGAAACAGCCCTGGACATATTATCATACCGATTTTAAATTCAACTAACAAACAACAACTATGAAGAAGATTTGCATAACTTGTGCCATCATACTTGCCTGCTTAGGGGGCGCAAAGGCACAAACCGTCCCGGAGTCAGAACTGCCTATAGGCTGGAGTTATTACGACGGGGATGAGTTCAACGGCCGGAAAGTAAACTACCAGTACTGGGGTGTCTACGGCGACAATTACACCAAAAATGCGCAATACGGCCAGAACAACAAGAACCAGCGCATGGCCCAAACCTACAGGCCGGAGCAGATAACCTTCGTGAACGACGGCGACAACCGTGTGGCACGCATCACGGCTACCCGCGACAACAATCCGCCCACACCGATGTATGCCGCCGACAAGTATGGATGGTGGTCGGGGGCACTTTCAAGCCACGATTCCAAGAACTACAACGGCAACGAGGCCAAATACTATCCGCTCTTCTCGCGCATTGAGATCAGGGCAAAAGTCCCCTATCAGATAGGGGTGTGGATGGCCTTCTGGCTCCGCCACCGCTTAGGGGCAAGCATGTTCGAGATAGACCTGCAAGAGTTCTTCGTGAAATGGAACAAGGAGAAAGACCCTGCGGTTCCTTTCAAGATCAACCAGTCTATCCATGGCAACGACAACAATACGGGTAGCGTGAGGTACAACCTCAATCCCGAGTCCGACCGCATCTCGGCCATCGACTTCAATCCGGAAGAGGATTACCATACCTACGGCGTACAGATTGAGCCCGACATCGACGACCCCGACAACCACGCCGTAATGAGCTTCCTTATCGACGGGCGCATCCGCTCGGTATGGCGCAGCCGTGATTACGGCAACCGGTACAACAAGTTCATGAGCGACGCTGTAAAGGGCGGACACGAGAATGCCACTTGGGATGTAGCCATCACAGGCCAGGTGGGAGCAAGCAACAGTTCCGGCGACATGGGCGTGGGCTATCCGGAAGACGACCCTGCCTACGCGGCCGACAAATCACTGGTGCCTCATAGCTACCACATGGATATCGACTGGCTGCGCTCGTTCAGGCGTACCGGCACACCGCTGTGGCATGGTTCAGAAGCCTACACAGGCGACGGTGCCGTATCGGGCACCCGCGTTATGCTGCCAGCCGGCCTCTTTTCCGGTGCAACCGTGGGCGACCGCGTCATCTTCGACCTCAAGAAGAGCGGTTCGGACAAGTATCCTTATCTGGATTTGAGGAACAGCAGCGGCAAGTCCATTTCGGCTTGGGAACTGAGTATAGCCGAAGGCGATGCTAAAGTTGCGTTCAGGATAGAGGACGACGCCATGCTCAACGAACTGAAGACAAACGGAAGCACTGTCTACGGAACCGGCATCACATTGTTCGCCGCCAGCCTGGAACAGCACAATGGCATAGCATGGGAAGGCGACAAGGCCATCAAGTGGGGCGAAGTGCTGGTCAGCCCGAAGGAGTTTGTCCATATCAACGCAGGCGACACGCTGCAGTTCCGCATGCGCGATGTAGCAGCAAAGGCTAAATGCTACCTGCGCCAGAACAGGAATATCGAGGGCCAGAGCGACCGTCCCAAAATGCCGTCGGACATTTCTGAATACGGGCACATCCTGAGTCTGGAGCAGAACAAGGAAGACAGTGTGTACAGCTTCGCCGTAAATGCCGAGGCTGCCGAGGTACTCAAGACCTACGGCCTGGCTGTCACCGGCAGCAAGTACAACCTCACGCAGGTAAAGGTAAAGGCCAAAGACACGTCTGCTGCCATTAAAAACGCACCTGCTGCCAAGGAGGGGAAGGCCAGCGGCATTTATCATCTCAACGGGAAGAAAATGGCCGTAGGAGACCTTCAAGAGGCCCTGCAACCCGGCATTTATATTATTAACGGCAGTAAACAGGTTGTCAGGCAGCGATGAGCCTGCCATGCTGTGCCCCCAATACAGAATAATCCCCCTAACGACCGTAGTCAATGAAACATATCCCCCTGCTTCTCGTAGTGTTTTTCCTCTCCCAACGGGCAACGGCCTCGGAGCGCATCCTATTCGACGACAACTGGAAGTTCACCCTCAGCAAATCTGCCGAACTGCCTCCCGCACCGCTTGATGACGCTTCGTGGCGCACGCTCGACTTGCCCCACGACTGGGCAATAGAGGGCGATTTTCATGTCAAGAACCCCTCCGGCTCCGTTGGCGGTGCATTGCCGGGCGGGATAGGATGGTACAGCAAACGCTTTTCCGTCAATGATACGGATGAGACAACACGCTACTATATCGACTTCGACGGTGTGTTCATGAATTCGTCCGTCTATCTCAACGGCCATCTCTTGGGCACCAGGCCATACGGGTACATCGGCTTCCGCTACGACCTCACGCCCTATCTTGACAAAAACGGTGAAAACACGTTGGCCGTTTGCGTAGACAACAGCAAGCAACCCAATAGCCGCTGGTACAGCGGATGTGGCATTTACAGGCATGTTTATCTGGTGAAGAAGAACGACGTCCATATTGCGCAGTGGGGTCTGAACGTGAACACGGAGGTGCGGGAAAGCACTGCATGGATAGACGTTGCCGTCGATATACAAAACCACCGCAGCGGCCCCTTGCCCGTAAGCATACGCTATCTCATCTGCGACGCTACCGGGAAAACGGTCTCTAAGGGGAACGGCCCTGCCGTGGCCGAAGCGGGGAAATCTACTGTCCGCCAGCGCCTCAGCATAAGGGAGCCGTTGCTGTGGTCGGTAGATTCGCCTTATCTCTACCGGTTGAAAGTGGAGATCCTGGACGGGCAGGACGTCATAGACAGTCAAGAACTGCCTGTAGGCATCCGTTCCTTCCACTTCGATGCAAAGACCGGGTTTTCTCTCAACGGCATCAACATGAAGCTCAATGGCGTCTGCATGCACAGCGACTTAGGCTGTTTGGGAGCCGCTGTCAATGAGGACGCCCTGCACCGCCAGCTCGCTATGCTGAAGAAGATGGGGGCCAATGCCATACGGTGCGCTCATAATCCGCCGGCGCCCGAGCTGCTGAACATGTGCGACAGCATGGGGTTCCTTGTCATGGACGAGTCTTTCGACTGCTGGTTCAAAGGGAAAACCCGGTACGACTACAGTGTGCATTTTGCAGAGTGGCACGAACGCGACTTGGCCGACATGGTGCTTCGCGACCGCAACCACCCCTCCGTCATCCTATGGAGCATCGGCAATGAGGTGCTGGAACAGTGGAACTCCAGCCGTCACGAAAAAGTGCCGCTCGACCATGTCAACATCGACCTGAATAAGGCAAGGGATGTTTCCCTCCTCTCGCAGGAAGGCGGAGAGAGCCGGAACGCACTGCTCACGAAAAAACTGGCCGCCATAGTGAAGCAACTGGACAGGTCGCGGCCGGTTACGGCCGGATGCAACGAGGTGTCGCCCAGGAACCACCTGTTCAAAAGCGGGGCGCTCGACATCATCGGCTTCAACTACCATCACCAGAACATTAAAGACGTTCCCCGCGACTTCCCCGGCAAGCCTTTCCTCTTCACCGAAAGCGTATCGGCCTTGCAGACACGTGGCCATTACATGATGCCCAGCGATTCCGTCTATAGCGCCCCGGGCAAAGTCCGCCCGTATACCGACCCTACATTCATGTGCTCAGCCTACGACAACATGCAAGCTGCATGGGGCTCGGTGCATGAAGCCACGTGGGACGCCGTGAAGCATACGCCGTATTGCTCCGGACAATTCGTCTGGACTGGGTGGGATTATATAGGCGAACCCACCCCTTTCGCTTTCCCGGCACGAAGCAGCTACTTTGGAATCATCGACCTCGCAGGCTTCCCAAAGGATGTCTACTACATGTATCAGAGCGAGTGGACGGACAAGGACGTGCTGCACCTGTTCCCCCACTGGAACTGGATCGAGGGGCAGACCATTGACTTGTGGTGCTATTACAACAATGCCGATGAAGTGGAGTTGTACCTGAACGGTGTTTCACAAGGCATCAGGAAGAAAGGTGCACACGAGTACCATGTGATGTGGAGGCTCCGGTTCGTGCGGGGGGAGGTGCGTGCCGTATCACGTAAGAACGGGAAAACCGTGAAGGAGCAGACAATCCGCACGGCCGGTGCCCCGGATCACATCCGCCTGACTCCCGATAAGACCACGGTCAAGGCCAACGGAAAGAGCCTGTCTTTCGTCAGCGTGGAAGTGGTGGATAAGGATGGTAACCTTTGTCCTTTCGCCGAGAACACGGTGTTCTTCTCATTAGACGGCCAGGCAACGATAGCCGGTGTTGATAATGGAAGCCAGATGTCGCTGGAACGTTTCCAGGCAGGCAACAGGAAGGCTTTCTTTGGCCGGTGCCTTGTTGTCGTCCGGGCGGGAAAGGTTCCTTCGCGTATCAAACTTACAGCGAAAGGTGTAGACCTGAAGCCGGCCACTGCCGAGATAACAAGCGAATAAACACAACGTAGCAGCTATATTTACTACCGAAAGAAATACTACAAGATGAAACGGACATATCTGTTCAAAGGAATACTGGGCGCAACCCTCCTGCTCGGCACCGCCACAGCCTCTGCCGGCGGGGGGAGCCCCGTTGCACCGCAGCCCTTCACCGGGGATACCGATAAAAAAACGCCGGAAGACGGGTTCATAGCCAACCTCATGTCTAAAATGACCTTGAAAGAGAAGATAGGGCAGTTGTCGCAGTATGTGGGCCGCGAACTGCTGACAGGCCCCGAGAGCGGCCTGCTCTCCGACTCACTGCTGGAAAACGGCATGATTGGCTCTATCCTCAACATTGAAGGAGTGGAGAACCTGAGAAAGATACAGGAGAAGAACATGCGGAAATCGCGCTTGAAAATCCCTATTCTTTTCGCGTTCGACGTGATTCACGGGTTCAAAACAATATACCCTACCCCTTTGGCTGAGTCGTGTTCATGGGATTTAGACCTCATGTTCCGCACGGCAAAAGCAGCAGCCATCGAGGCCTCAGCATCCGGAATCCAGTGGACCTTTGCCCCAATGGTCGACATTGCGCGCGACCCCCGTTGGGGACGCGTGGTTGAAGGTGCGGGCGAAGACACCTACCTGGGCTGTAAAATCGCAGAGGCCCGCGTAAAGGGGTTTCAGTGGAACCTGTGGCAACCGGATGCACTGATTGCCTGCGCCAAGCATTTCGCCGCTTACGGCGCACCCCAAGCCGGGCGCGACTACGCACCGGTAGACATGTCCAACGCCACGTTGGCAGAGGTCTACCTGCCTCCTTTCAAGGCTTGTGCGGATGCCGGGGTGAAAACCTTCATGGCTTCGTTTAACGACATCAACGGAATCCCTGCTACAGGAAACAAGTGGCTGCTCACGGACCTTCTGCGTAACCAGTGGGGCTTCGGGGGCTTCGTGGTGAGCGATTGGAACGGCGTCGTACAGTTAAAGACGCAGGCTGTGGTGGAAGATGAGAAAGGAGCAGCGGCCCTTGCACTGAACGCCGGCATCGACATGGATATGACGGATGGCCTTTACAATGCCCATCTGGCCAAGGCCGTTGAAGAGGGGAGCGTATCGGTAAGTACGATAGATGCTGCCGTGAAGCGCATTCTTTCCATCAAATACAAGCTCGGCCTGTTCGACAATCCGTACCGTTTCTTTGATGAGGGGCGCGAGAAAAAGGAGGCGAAGAATGCCCAACAGATGGCCATTGCCAAGGAAGCCGCATTAAAGTCGGCCGTACTGCTGAAAAATGAGAACAAGATTCTTCCCCTCTCCAGGTCCATCAGGAACATTGCGCTGGTGGGGCCGTTAGCCGACAACCAGGCCGAAGTGATGGGTTCCTGGAAAGCACGCGGACAGGCAGAAGATGTCGTTTCCGTATATCAAGGACTGAAAAACAAGCTGGGCGATAAGGTAAAGATCACGCATGTACGAGGTTGCGACTTCAGCGACACAAGCAGGAAAGGGTTCGCCGAGGCTGTAAAGGCGGCAGAACGGAGCGACATTGTGATTGCCGTCATGGGCGAAAAAGCACTGATGAGCGGGGAGTCGCGCAGCCGTGCATACCTCGGCCTCCCCGGCGTCCAGCAGGAATTGCTCGACACCCTCAAAAGTACAGGCAAGCCGGTAGTTACCATCCTCATGAACGGGAGGCCCCTGGTGCTTTCCAAGGCGGCTCCTGTTTCCGACGCAATCCTTGAAACTTGGTTCCTCGGCACACAGGCCGGCAACGCCATTGCCGACATCCTTGCCGGAGACTATAACCCGTCCGGCAAACTCACGACGTCTTTCCCACAGGCCGAAGGGCAAATCCCCAACCACTACAACTACAAGCGTTCCGGGCGTCCCGGGAACATGGAAAGGGCATCGACAGTGCGCCACATAGACCTCAGGAACGAAAACCTTTATCCCTTTGGCTACGGATTGAGCTACACAGAGTATAAATATGATAATTACACCTGTCCCGATACGTTTAATGACGACGGGAAGCTGACCGTGTCGGTTGATGTTACCAATGTAGGCGGGTTCGATGGCGAGGAGGTGGTGCAGCTCTATGTTTCCGACATCGTTGCCACGATGGTGCGCCCCGAAAAGGAGCTGAAGGGGTTCAAGAAAGTAAGCATCCCGCGCGGGAAAACGGTGAGGGTAGAGATTGAGCTGGATGCCCGTGAACTTGGTTTCTGGACTAACAGCATGGAATACAAAGTGGAACCCGGCGACTTCTCTATCATGATCGGCCCCAACAGTCAGGAGCTACAGTCGCATACTGCGGCTTTAAGGAAGGTCCCGGACGACTTCCGCAAGAAGTAATACAAGGAATTATTAAAACATACAACAATGAGTATCACAAGCCATAACCAGCATTTAGGGCTCCTGTTTGCAGTTTTGCTGATAGGGTTGCCCATCGGAGCCACGGAGTTTGATGATTGGGATCCTATCACACAGATTCAAAAGGAAAACTTCTACATTTACATCGTCTTCGGGCAATCCAATGCCGAAGGCTTTGCAGCACAGCCTTTATACGAAGACAGGATACCCAACCCGAACCTGAAAAACCTCATTGCATACGACAACTATGAAAACGAGGACGCTACCGGGGCCAACGACTCGCACCTTGGGGAATGGGAATCGGTCTCCGAACCCAACTGCCGCAAGTCCAAACGGTTTCCAACGGCTTTCAGTTGGGTTAAGGCGTTCGGCGAAGAAATGCTTGCCAGGAATCCCGGCAAGAAGTTCGGCTTCGTCCACGTGGCCGTAGCCAGCGCAGGAATACGGCTGTTTGATAAAAGCCTGTATGCTGCATACATGGATGGGACACAAACAAACCCCGCCCCGGATGCCAACGCCCGTAAGAAGGCTAAATATGCCTATGGAGGTAATCCCTACCAACGAATCATAGACATGGCCAAGATAGCCCAGCAGTATGGCACCATCAAAGGTATCCTCATGCACCAAGGCGAGGCCGACGGCTGGAAGCCGTTCTGGCCATCCGAGGTAAAGAAAGTATATAAGGACATGCTCAAAGACTTATCCTTAAAAGCCTCCGACGTGCCCCTTATATTCGGGGAGCCGACCGCAGGGAACGGCCCTATCGCCAATCAAGACGCCATCGTTACGGAGGGCAATACCTACTACATCCCGAACTGCTATAAGGTGGAAGCACTGGATTTGCCCTATATCCCGGACAACAAGCTCCACTTTACGCGCGAGGGTTATATGGAATTAGGTAAGAGATATGCCGGGAAGGCGACGGAAAGGCTCATTGCCGCAGGCATCGGAAGCATCACGGTACCGTATCCCCTTTCCCGCGAGCAAGTCGTTGTAACGATTAAAAGCATGGGCAACGGCCTAATGGAAGCCCAGTCCACATTGCCTTTAGTAAAAGTGAAGGCCTATTCCCTTGATGGGGCTTGCCTGGAAGAGAAAGACATTGCCTCCCTGTCGGAAGTGGAAATAAAGGTTCCTGCCGCTCATGCCCAACCAATGATAATGGAATTCCATGCAGCCAACGGGAGCAAGTCTGCCGTAAAAGTTTTCCACCTGTACGGTTGGTAAATCCCCCGGCCCCACTATTTTCATTGATATTACAGGCTCACCTGCATAACCCTGTGTTT
>DBRC01000047.1:0-12002 GCA_002305505.1 Prevotella sp. UBA1378
CCTTTTTTGCTGGTTATTTGATAACTTTCTTTCCGTTCACGATGTAGATACCGCCCTTTGCCGGATGGGCTACACGCATACCGTTGAGGTTGTAGAACACACCGTCTTCTACTACGGCTGCTTTTGTCTCTGTAATGGCTGTGGCAGCACCGTCGGCAAATACCATCTTCATCTCCTTGGCGCCACTGCTGATGTTCAGGTAAGCCTTTCCGGCAGCAACCTTCGTGCCTTGGCCGCCGTTGGCATTCGGGTCGGCCTTAAAGAAGCCTACAACGCTGTTCACCTTGTTCAGCACATACCCAGTAGTCGTATAAATATCCGTGAGCGTACCGGTAAATGCATTGTCGGCGTTTGCTGTTGCGTCAATAACTATCAGGATGCCCTCGCTTGTTTCACCGCCGTTCAGCGAACGGAGCAACACGCCTTCGCCCTGGGCAACGGTAGTCACTTTGGTCAGCGTAACGGTGGAGCCGGATACGGAAGCCTTATAGGCTGCAATGTTGGCAGCCGAAGTGAAATCGAGGTTTTTCGACGGTGTGTAAGTGGCGAGACCGTTGGCACCTATTGTGATTGGCTCTACTTTGTTGTAAGTTATTTCTATCGACTTGACATCCCCGCTACTGCTGCCTGCGTATACGAACTGAACGCTGTTTTGAGCGCCAACCCATCCGGATGCAGTAATACTTTCTCCGTCTACTTTAAAATTATAGGTGCCTATAAACTTAACCTTTGTTACGACATATTCAGCAGGAACTGATACCGTTAAGGTTGTACCATTATAAACGCGTAATTGCTCTCCCTGCCACCAACGGAATTTCCCGGTAGCAACTAACGTAACGTCACCGTTCGTCATGGTCGACGGGTCTGGAGCATACGCTGTGGGGCTGCTTATAGAGATTAGTCCATAGCCATTCTTAGTAAAGTCATAGGTTACATTGATTAGATACGGGTTGATGGTATATGTAGCAGTTACCACAGTACTGGAATTCCCGTCTTTTATTGCGATGGCTTTGATGGTGGTGGTGGTTGCTACGGGGATAGCTGTTGTATACAACAAACTTTCTGCTGTAGGGGTTTCTCCGTCTATTGTATAATAAATAGACGCTCCATCCCCTGCTGTGATTTCAACATTTTGCGGTGTTGTATACGTGCCTTCCGGAAGAGAAAATACAGGGGGGCTTACTGTGGAAGCAGATTCCTCATAAGTGACAACTATCGTTGATAATCGAGCCTGTGCTGAGGCAGAGAAAGTGATAGCTCCCATATCTCCTTCCCATGTTCCGGAAGTAGCGGTAGAGGTATATCCTGAAGATGTGGTAGACAACTTGTCACAACCATAGGTACCACCTGTGCTCGTGAATTGGATACTCTTAATGTTTCCTTCAGAAGAACTGATTGTCAATGTGGAGCTTTTGTATACATGTAAGCGCGAACTACCTGTATTTACATACCCGTTGGTTGCTGTTATTTGAATCGCTGCAGAAGATATATCGACAGACTGTCCTCCTCCTGATACCCCTCCGTTTGTAATCGTAAAACCGGTACCGGAAAAATCAAACGTCACTGTCTTTTCCACAGCTGATGCATTCGTTGCTCCTGCGACGCACGCAACCAGCAATAGCGCAAGTTTTAAGTGTAATTTTTTAAGCATAACAAATAATTTTAAATTAAACGATAATAATGGTTATTGTATAATAGAAAACACAACTACCTACTATATTTATTTACGGGATGCATAAGCATCTGCTGTCCCAAACACGCTTGTTTAGAATCTATGCCGCAAATATATACAAATTTTAATAAACCGCCAAAGAATTTATATTAAAATTCCGTTTCGTCGATACAATTCAGACATTCCGGCGGTTAATGTCAGATTTTGTTGATGTCCACATAGCCATGCATCACGGCATAGATGGTAAGGGCCGAAACGCTGCGCATGCCAAGTTTATCCATGATATTCTTCCGGTGGGTGATGACGGTAGAGAGACCAATGTTCAGACGGTCGGCTATCTCTTTGTTGATATATCCTTGTACAATGAGCGACATCACCTCAATCTCGCGGTCGGAAAGGATTTTCCGGTTCAGGATGGAAGGGGCGGGGGGCAGGTGCCGGCCTTGTCCGTGGGCGTATTGCTCAAGGCTGAGCAGCGAACGCACAAGCTCTTTCTCCGGCACGTTGATACAGAGACTGTGAAACTCGCTCATCTGCGAATGCTCGTCGAGCGAGAGGGTGAGCACGATGGTTTTTTGTCGGCGGGCAGTGAAGAACGGGCGGTGGGGCAGCACGATATCCATCGAAACGAAGTAATGGAAATAAGAATCGGGGGTATTAGCTTCGAGTTCGGCCAACGAGCCGAACGTATCGACGGTCATATACGGGATGATGTTCTGCAGCATTGCCTTCAATCCCAGTGCCGCAAGGGTATTGGTGTCGATGATTGCTACTTTCGGTCGTCCTGCTGTTATTTGTTTCATGCTGTCCGTATCAGAAAGTCCATTTGGCGGCTATGGTGGGGATGGCGTAAAGGCGGTTATGGTTGCCGTTGACATCCCATACAAAGTTGTTGCTGATTTCTATCTCTGTGCCTACGCTGAGGTTGATGTCTTCCCAACCTTTGATGGTATTCAGGTTATACCATAACTGCGGTTCGCCCGCCACGGCAAGTTTGCCGTTAGCATCCCGGTCGTACCATGCGTCGACAAAGCCGCTGAACGTGCAGCGTTTCTGTGCAAACAAGACACTCCATACGGCTGTGGCCTGGAAACTATTAAATGCACCGGCATCCCAATGGCGGTTGCGGAAGTAATATTTGTAAAGAGCCTGTAAAGAGAAAGTGCGGTTGAAGTCGGCACTGCTCCAGTTCCATGCGCAGCCCAAGAGCACGGCATGTTGGAAGCGCGTGGCGTTCCATGTCTCTTCGTCCGATGTCAGCCCGCCGTTGTATTCAGCATGTACGGCCCATTGGTTGTTGGCCGTGATGTTGAATTCGCGTGCTATCTCCCAGTAGGCTCCTGCCACCCCGTCGCGTTGATAGTCGATGTCGGTGAAGAAGAAAGTGCTCCCCCATTTGTCGGGTTTGAACATCTCGATAGTGGTCGTTACGCTGGGGCGGTTGCTCAGTGCGCCTTGCAGGCTGTGCCCTAAATCGTAGTGCAACTGTATGTTCTGTGCAGAAACAGCGGTTCCGGCACAGAACATCAGCGCTATAATGCTCTTTTTCATATCTATGGTTAGGGGGTTAAGACAGGAATCCGAGCAAGGCGCCGGCTGCTACGGCCGAGCCGATGACACCGGCCACGTTAGGTCCCATGGCATGCATGAGCAGGAAGTTGTGGCGGTCGTATTCCAGTCCGAGGTTATTGGATATGCGGGCACTCATCGGTACGGCAGATACGCCGGCATTGCCTATCAGCGGGTTCAGTTTCTTTTCGCCCGGCAAGAACAGGTTCATCAGCTTGACGAACAGCACGCCGCTGGCCGTAGCCACGATGAAGGCGCAGGCACCGATAGCGAAAATAAATATGGTGTTGGACGACAGGAACTCGCTTGCTTGGGTAGAGCAGCCTACGGTGAGGCCGAGCAGCATCACGATGACATCGTTAAGGGCCGAGCCGGCGGTTTTGGCCAGGCGGGTGGTCTTGCCCGATTCTTTCAGCAGGTTGCCGAAGAAGAGCATGCCGAGCAGCGGTAAGCCTGAAGGCACGATAAACGTGGTGAGCAGCAAGCCTATGATGGGGAACAGGATGCGTTCCGTCTGGCTTACCTGCCGTGCGGGTTTCATTTTGATGACGCGTTCCTTCTTTGTGGTGAGCAAGCGCATCAGCGGCGGTTGAATCAGCGGCACGAGCGCCATATATGAATAAGCGCATACGGCGATGGCTCCCATCATGTTGGGACAGAGCTTCGACGAAAGGAAAATGGCCGTGGGGCCGTCGGCACCGCCGATGATGGCGATACCGGCTGCTTGGTTGGGTTCGAAGCCCAGGGACAGCGCGAACATATAAGCTCCGAAGATGCCGAATTGTGCGGCGGCTCCGATGAGCACCAGCTTTGGGTTGGCGATGAGCGCCGAGAAGTCGGTCATTGCCCCGATGCCGAGGAAGACAAGCGGCGGATACCATCCTTGGCGCACGCCCTGATAGAAGATGTTGAGCACAGAGTTGTCTTCATATAGCCCGATTTCCAGTCCGGCATCGGCCCGGAAAGGGATGTTGCCCAGTATGATGCCCAGTCCGATGGGGACGAGCAGCAGCGGTTCGAAATCTTTCTTGATGGCAAGGTAAATCAAGAAGGCACCCACCGCTATCATAATAATGTTGCCTACCTCGGCATTGGCAAAGCCCGTATAGGTAAGGAACTCGTTAAAGTTTTCAGCAATAAAGTCCGTGAATCCCATAGCGCGTTATCCGATTGTGAGCATCACGGCACCTTCCATTACCGAGTCGCCCTTGTTTACGATGATTGACGTAACGGTTCCCGATAGCTCCGCCTCGATATTGTTCTGCATTTTCATGGCCTCGAGCACGACGACCACGTCGCCTTCCTTCACTTGTTGCCCCACGCCTACTTTCACTTCGGTGATGGTGCCCGGCAGGGGAGCCTTGACGGGAGTGCCCGAGCCGGCTGCTGCCTGTGCCGTAGCCGGCGCCGAGGCTGGTGCTGCCGTAGCGGCGGGTTTGGGTGCTTCAACCTTTACTTTGGCTATCGTGGGGTGCTTGGCGGCATTGATGGGGTGTTTAAGCTCTACCTCGAACGGGATGCCGTTGACCTTGACCTTGGCGATGTTGCCTTCTACTTCTTCGATTTCTACTTCGTAGTCGATGCCTTGTACTTTATATTGATACTTGTTCATTTCCTGTTTTATTTTTATTGTGGGTTAATCGTGAAACTGTGTCATCTGTATGTACTCATCGTTCCAGTCGGTTTCTTTCGGCTTGATGGTGATGATGCCGCTTTCCACGTCGTGCACGTTATCTTCGTATTGTTTGAGTGCCATGGCTATGACGGAGATGTATATCTCCTTGTCGATACCTTTTGTCTTCAGGCCGTCTTGCAGGAGGATATTGGTTTTATGCCCGAGTTCAACCGTTTTCTCCATTGTCTTGGTGAAAGGCTTGATAGGCTGGGCATTGGCCATTTTTCTCGCCGCTTCGCGGTTGCGCATGAATATGCCGAAGACGGTAAAGAAAGCAAAAAGCAACGCTAAGCAGAAGAAGACGATGCCCATGGCGAGCACCGTGATGCCAAGGCCGTAGGGGTCTTTCCGCTTCAGTTTAGCCACCTTGGTCTCGTTTACTTGGATATAGTTGGAAATACCCGGCGTAACACAGTCGGCCGGCTTTACCTGCCATACGGCAGTACCGCCGTTATGGCGGGCATACGACTGGTTGGGGGCAAGCACCGGAACCAGTACAGAGTCAATCATGTCAGTGGCGTTGCCGCTGTAGAGGGCTATCCACGTGGGCTGTGCCGGATTGATTTTCACAGAGAGATGCAGCGACCCCCGTGCAGGGTTGCTGTTGCAGAAAAACAGTACATGCTGTCGGGCGCTCAAGTGGGTGCGGGCGTCTTCGGGGATGATGCTCATCCGCTTGATGCGCTCCGGCACACTCATGCCTGGGTCGAGCACGGTGCGGTCGGTGGTGAGGAACATGCCGCGGATATTGTACGTGGAGTACGATACATTGGCAATCTCTACCCATGCTTCACGCTGCCCGTATTCGTCCTGCAGGCTGGCACTGTTGTTGGTCATCACTTCGCTGATCTTGATGCTCTTTTCCATTTGGGCAAAGACAGCAGAAGTGCCTGACAACAGGAGCGTGCTTAGCAGAAATCCGAATTTGTTCATTTTTTGTCGTGCGTTATATTATATAAGTTATTGGCTTTTATTTACGTGTTTTGGTCAGGCACCGCAGGCAAGCAGTACAATCAGCTGTGCCGTCAGGATACGGAGGAACATCGAGAGCGGATAAACCGTCGAGTAACCTACGGCCGGTGTGTCTTTTGAACAGCTTTGGTTGGCGTATGCCAATGCGGGCGGGTCGGTATAGGTGCCGGCAATCATGCCCATGATGGTGAAGTAGTTGAACTTAAATTTCAACCGTGCCAGTGTACCTATTATTAATATAGGGATTACAGTGATGAGGAAACCCGTATAAACGTATTTCAGACCATCGCCTTGGACGACGGTTTCGAGGAATCCCGCCCCGGCCTTGATGCCGACGCTGGCCAGGAAGAGCACAAGGCCGATTTCCCGTAGCATCATATTGGCCGATGTGGTGGTATACGTGACGAGCCGCACCTTGTAGCCATAGCGCCCGATGAGGATGGCGACAATCAGCGGGCCGCCGGCAATGCCCAGTTTCATAGGCACCGGCATGCCGGGGAGCGCGAACGGCAGCGAACCGAAGATGATACCCACGATAATGCCCACGAAGATCGTCGCAATATTGGGTGCTTCCAGGCGCTTGATAGAATTGCCCAATACATCGGAAACGCGGTTCACGAGATCCTCGGGCCCTACCACCATCAGGCGGTCGCCCACTTGGAGCGAAAGGTTCGGGCTGGCAAACAGTTCCATCCCCTGCCGGGTGACGCGGGTGACATTGACACCGTATACCGACGAGAAATGCATGCCGCTGAGTGTCTTGCCGTTGATTGACGAACGGGTAACAAGGATACGCTTACTCACCATCGGCTGGTCGGTTTTTTCCCATGCCACTTGTATCTCCGGGCCTATAAATGCGATGATGGCTTCGGCATCGGCTTCGGCACAGACGATGAACACTTGGTCGCCCAGTTCGAACACCGTGTTGCGGTTGGGGATACTGACATGCCCGTTATGCAGGATGCGCGAGCAAACAAAGTCGCGGTTCAAGAATTCGTGTATTTGCAGCAAAGTGCGGCCGGCAAGGTAAGAGTTGGTTACCTGCAGATGCATCATGTGTGGCTTTACACGTGTGTTTTCTGCTGCTTCATCGCTCAGTTCTTCTTCTTCCTTTTCCAGCTTCACGCGGCAGATATACCGGATGGCGATGGTGGCGCCGATGATTCCCAGCACCCCCAAAGGGTAGGCGCAGGCATATCCGGAGGCTATCTGCGGGACCCCGCCACTCGGGAACATGCTTTCCAATGCCTCGTTGGCGGCTCCGAGCCCCGGCGTATTGGTGACGGCACCGTAAAGCGTGCCCACCATCATCGGCAGGTTATGCGTGGACGAAGTATCGAAGAAGATGAAATAACAAGCGAACATTACGGCGATATTGAGCAGGACGGTGGCCGTGGAGAGCAGGTTGAGCGTGACACCGCCTTTGCGGAAACTCTCAAAGAATCCAGGGCCTACCTGGAGGCCTATCATGAAGACGAAGAGGATGAGCCCGAAGTCTTGGACGAAAGTAAGGATGTTCGGCGGAGCCGTC
The DNA here is from genome assembly GCA_002305505.1 of Prevotella sp. UBA1378. Lineage (GTDB taxonomy): Bacteria > Bacteroidota > Bacteroidia > Bacteroidales > Bacteroidaceae > Prevotella. The sequence goes on from DBRC01000047.1 coordinate 7,420, forward strand.
AGGCGGAAGTGGCCTGCAACGATGCCGGCAAAGAGAACAAAGGTGACGCCTAACGAAATACCGAAAATCTTGATTTTCCCGAGATAGACGCCGACCGCAATGACAATCGCGTAGAGCAACGCGATATGTGCCACGGAGTCAGTAGCAGTGAATAGGTTTGTTAGCCATTGAAATGAGTCCATAACATTAACGTTGATTTAACGACCGCAAAATTACTCAAAATACTGCGCAAAAAACAAAAAATGTGCAACTATTTTTGGTCATTCCCACAACTTTTTTGTATTTTTCACGATTAAATATTAATTTATATTTCTTTTTATCAAAATCTCAAGAAAATCCATTATCTTTGCACGTCAAACTTTAGATATAAATGCAATAACTTATATAATAAAACAAAGCAACTATGTCAAACAAAAAGGAAAAACTTTTTGCCGAGTTTACCGCGCCTACCAAGCAGGAATGGCTCGACAAAATCGAGGTAGACCTGAAAGGCGCCGACTTCCAGAAGAGACTGGTATGGAGGACCAATGAAGGCTTCAGCATGCAGCCTTTTTACCGCAAGGAAGATATCGCCAACCTGGCGACACCCGAGGCTCTCCCGGGCGAATTCCCGTTCGTACGGGGGAACAAGAAGGACAGCAATACGTGGTATGTCCGCCAGGACATTATTGCCGACGACGCGGCAGCAGCCAATGCTAAGGCGCTCGACATCCTGAACAAGGGCATTGATTCGCTCGGGTTCCGCATACCCGGCAAGCTGGTGAGTGCTGATTTCGTGGAAACGTTATTAAAGGGTATCCGCTGCGATATCGTGGAGGTTAACTTCCACACATGCCAGCGCCATTCGCTGGAACTGGCGTTGCTGCTTGCAGATTATTTCGGGAAGCAAGGCTACGACAAGGAGAAGGTGGCCGGCTCCGTCGACTTCGACCCCATGGGGAAAATCATCGGGAGGGGCAAAGACACCACAGCACTGCTGCCGGTTGCCGTACAGATTGTAGAGGCCTTGAAAGACTATCCGAACTTCCGTTGCATTGCCGTGAATTCGGACATGCTGAATAATAGCGGGGCTTACATCGTCCAGGAATTGGGTTATGCGCTGGCTTGGGGTAACGAGTATCTCAACCAGTTGACGGATGCCGGGGTCGACCCCGTGCTGGCCGCATGTAAAATCAAGTTTAACATGGGTATCTCTGAAGATTATTTCATGGAGATAGCCAAGTTCCGTGCAGCCCGCCTGTTGTGGGCCGGAATCGTAAAGCAATACGGCCCCGCATGCGATTGTGCCTGCCGTATGGTTGTAAATGCCGTTACTTCCAAATACAACCAGACCATCTTCGACAGCTATGTCAACATGCTGCGCTCGCAGACTGAGGCCATGAGCGCTGCGTTGGGCGGTGTACATTCTATAGTGGTTGTTCCGTTCAATGCCCCTTATGAAGCACCGACGGAGTTCTCGGAGCGTATCGCGCGCAACCAGCAGTTGCTGCTGAAGGAAGAAAGCCATTTCGATAAGGTGGTCGACCCGTCGGCCGGTTCTTACTTCATCGAAGAGCTGACCGACAACCTGGCCCGTGCTGCATGGAAGCTGTTCCTCAAAGTAGAGGACGAAGGCGGGTTCCTCGCTGCAGCCAAGGCCGGCACCATCCAGGATGATATCAATGCTACGAACGGGAAGCGCCATGACGATGCAGCCAAGCGCAAGGAGTTCATACTCGGTACCAACCAGTTCCCTAATTTTACGGAGAAGAGCGAGGGCAAGGCTCCTGCAGCTTGTGCGTGCGGTTGCGGAAGCGGCGGCGAGGCTCCCTTTAAGGCTGTCAACACGTCGCGCTTGGCTGCCGATTTCGAGCAGCTTCGCCTGCAGACGGAGAACAGCGGAAAAGTGCCTACGGCGTTCATGCTTACCATCGGTAACCTGGCATGGAGGCAGGCACGTGCCCAGTTCTCGTCTAATTTCCTTGCCTGTGCCGGATACACGGTGATAGACAACCTTGGCTTCAAGACAGTGGAGGAGGGCGTCGACGCTGCGCTCAAGGCTGGTGCCGACGTGGTGGTGCTCTGCTCGAGCGACGACGAATATGCTGAATATGCCATACCGGCATTCAAGTATCTTGATGGGCGTGCCATGTTCATCGTGGCCGGTGCACCGGCCTGTATGGACGACCTGAAAGCTGCCGGTATCGAGAATTTCGTTCATGTGAAATGCAATGTGCTTGAAACGTTGAAAGAGTACAATGCTAAGTTAGGGGTTAAATGAGTAAAGAAGTCATGAGAAAGAATTTTAAAGACATAGATATTTATGCCGGCATTCAGGCGCAGGACGGTGCTGAATGGCAGAAGGCTAACGGCATTGCTTACAACTGGAAAACTCCGGAACACATCGAAGTGAAGCCGGTTTACACGAAGGAAGACTTGGAAGGCATGGAGCATCTCGACTATGCGGCCGGCATACCCCCGTTCCTGCGCGGCCCGTACTCGATGATGTATCCTTTCCGCCCATGGACCATCCGCCAGTATGCCGGGTTCTCTACGGCCGAGGAATCAAACGCTTTCTACCGCCGCAATCTGGCCAGCGGGCAGAAAGGCTTGTCGGTAGCTTTCGACCTTCCGACACACCGCGGTTACGACCCCGACAACGCCCGTGTGGTAGGCGATGTGGGCAAGGCCGGCGTGTCCATCTGCAACGAAGAGAACATGAAGGTGCTCTTCGACGGCATTCCGCTGAACAAGATGTCGGTATCAATGACCATGAACGGCGCTGTGCTGCCCGTGCTCGCTTTCTATATCGTAGCCGGACTGGAGCAAGGGGCAAAGCTGGAGGAAATGGCCGGTACGATTCAGAACGACATCCTGAAGGAGTTCATGGTGCGCAACACCTATATTTACCCCCCTGCATTCTCCATGAAGATTATTGCCGACATCTTTGAGTTTACCTCGCAGAAGATGCCGAAGTTCAATTCTATATCCATCTCGGGATACCACATGCAGGAGGCCGGTGCCACGGCCGATATAGAGCTGGCTTACACGCTGGCCGACGGTATGGACTATTTGCGTACCGGTGTGAACGCAGGCATAGACATCGATGCTTTCGCTCCGCGCCTGTCGTTCTTCTGGGCTATCGGCGTAAACCACTTCATGGAGATAGCCAAGATGCGTGCAGGGCGCCTGCTTTGGGCAAAGATAGTGAAGGGATTCGGTGCGAAAGACCCGAAATCGATGGCATTGCGGACCCACTCGCAGACATCGGGGTGGTCGCTTACCGAGCAAGACCCTTTCAACAACGTGGGCCGCACGTGTATCGAGGCAATGGCCGCCGTGCTGGGGCACACGCAGTCGTTGCACACCAACTCGCTTGACGAAGCCATCGCGCTGCCGACAGACTTCTCGGCACGTATTGCGCGCAATACGCAGATTTACATACAAAACGAAACGAAGGTGTGCAAGCATATCGACCCATGGGCCGGTTCTTATTATGTAGAATCGCTCACCAACGAACTGGTGCACAAGGCATGGGAGCACATCCAGGAAATCGAGAAGCTCGGCGGTATGGCTAAGGCCATTGAAACGGGTGTGCCCAAGATGCGCATTGAGGAGGCTGCCGCGCGTACGCAGGCCCGTATCGACTCGGGTGTGCAGACCATCGTGGGCACCAACAAGTACCGTCTTGACCACGAGGATCCCATAGATATCCTCGAGGTAGACAATACGGCAGTGCGCGTGCAGCAGGAGGAAAGCCTTAAGCAGGTGCGCGCCCATCGCGACGAGGCAGCATGCAAGGCTGCCCTCAAGGCGATTACCGATTGCGTACGGGAGTTTAAGGAAGGCAAGAAGAGCGAGGACAACCTGCTCGATTTGGCGGTGAAAGCCGCTCAGCTGCGCTGTACGCTCGGTGAGATCAGTGATGCCTGCGAGGACATCGTAGGCCGTTATAAAGCAGTAGTAAGGACAATTTCAGGCGTGTATTCATCAGAAAGTAAGAACGACTCAGACTTTAATAAGGCATGTGAGTTGACGGAGGAGTTTGCGAAGAAAGAAGGTCGCCGTCCGCGTATCTTCGTTGCGAAGATGGGACAGGACGGGCACGACCGCGGTGCGAAAGTCGTGGCAACGGGTTATGCCGACTGTGGTTTCGACGTGGATATGGGGCCGCTGTTCCAGACACCGGCCGAGGCGGCACGCGAGGCTGTGGAGAACGACGTGCATATCATCGGTGCCTCATCGCTTGCTGCCGGCCACAAGACATTGATTCCCCAGCTCATTGAAGAGCTCAAACGGCTGGGTCGCGATGATATCATGGTGATTGCCGGCGGTGTGATTCCTGCACAGGATTACGATTATCTCTATAAAGCCGGTGTGGCGGCCATCTTCGGCCCGGGCACCTCGGTGGCTAAGGCAGCTGTAGAGATGATGAAGATTCTGCTCGACAAAGAGTAAGCTCTTATAAACTTTATATATGTAAATGGGTGCAACCGCAGTGGCTGCACCCATTTCATCTGTTCATCCGTTACGCCAGTTCGGGATAAGAAACCCGCGCTAATCCGGCGGCATATAAGGAAAGCGGCCCGGATGATTTTTGGCCA
>DBRC01000047.1:12061-40825 GCA_002305505.1 Prevotella sp. UBA1378
ATCCTTATCCCGAACTCAGGTATCCGTTAATCCGTTCATCCGTTAACCTGTTCATCCGTTCATCCGGGAACAGTACAAGGTGCTTGTACGGATTCATCTTTTATGTGTTGCCAGGAAATCGGCATATTCGGCCTTTGCTTTCTTTAGTTGCTTGCAGAAAGCGGCGTCGGCAAAGAGGCGCACGAGCGTTGCTGCCCCCATCAGCCGCCCGGCTTCCACATCGCTCTTGTAGTGGTATCCGGTAATGATGCGGCTTTCGCCGTACTCATATCCGCGTTTCAGTATCCCGTCCTGATGGGCCGTGTCGAACTGTATGAGCAGCAAGGCGGTGGCCCATCCCATGGCGGCATGCGACGAAGGATAGGAGCCGGAGTTGATGTGCGAAGCCTCTTCACCGGGCACCAAAGTGCCTTCAGCATATTGCACGTATGGGCGCTTGCGGCGGAACATATCCTTCACCCCCTTGTTGGCCTTGCTTACATCCCATCCGATTTTCTCAATCAGCTGTTTCAGCAGCGGCAGCCTTGTGCCGTCGTATTTGAAACCGGCCAGCCGGCTGTATTCCTGCATGATGCTGTCGGCCTGCCATGCCGCATCGCGCCGCGCCTGCGCGCCGCGTGCTGTCTGCCGCAGCGATTTGCCGATGCAGTGCTGCGCCCAGTCGCCGTAAGTGCGCATGCTCATCGTATCGGGCGGTGCAGGCAGGAACTTTGCCCCGTCGGGATAATCATCCGGGGCGAGGAACGTAGTGCCGTCCTTCCCTTTCTGTCTGGCGGGTAGGACATATTTCCGTGCTGTCAGTGCGTTGAATTCTTTTCTCGCCCTCTCCAGCTGCTTCATGAAATCCTCTTCGGCATGCAGGCGGGCTGCACCGGCGCAAGCCGTCAGCCGCCCCGCATCCACGTCGCTCTGGTAGTGGAATCCGGTGATAACCCTGCTTTGTCCATATTCGTATCCCCTTGCCAGCAGCGTATCTTGCCGGGCAGGGTTCAGTTCGGCAAGCAATAATGCCGTTGCCCACCCGTAGTTGGTATGGCCGGAGGGGTATGAGCCGTTTGTGCTCAGCACCTTTTCGTCCTTGGGTACTGATGTCGCCTCGTTGAACTGCATGTAAGGCCGTTTGCGCATGTAATGTTTCTTGGCTTTTTTGGTACAACGGTCGATTGTCCTCAGAGAATACCTCAAGTATTTATAAATCTCAGGCGTATTGTCTTTTGAAAGATTCAGTCCGAATGGTTCTGAGAATATTTCCAGCATGTATTGTATGCCGAACTTGGCATCCTCTTTTGCCATTTGTCCGCGCTTGGTGGGGCGTACCGATTTTCCCCAGATATACTGGTGCCAGTCGTTTACATACTGCAGGCTGGCGGTGTCGGGTGGGGGCGGCAGGTAGACCACCGCATTCGGCATGTCGTCCAAGGTGAGGAAACTGGAATCCCTTTCTATGATTCCCGCCCATGCCGTTTCCTGAAAGCCGGTCAGCAGGAGCATGGCCAGGGTGAGTTTTTGTTTTAGGTTCATAATCGGTCTTTGTATTTTCTTCGCAGTCGTTGCAGGATGAGGCCAGGTGGCATTGGAAAATATGATCGGGGCACCTGCGCACGGACAGATACAACTCCCTGCTGGTATTGCATGAATAAGGCTCCCGATAGAAAATCATCGGGAGCCTTATGATGATTAAAACATTGAATTGCCGTATATGGATTATTCGCCTTTGATGGCAGCCACGCCCGGGAGAACTTTCCCCTCAATGGCTTCGAGCAGCGCGCCGCCGCCGGTAGAAATGTAGCTGACCTGATCGGCCATGCCGAACTTGTTGATGCAAGCAACGGAGTCGCCGCCGCCAATCAGCGAGAATGCACCGTTGGCAGTGGCCTTGGCGATAGCGTCTGCGATAGCTTTCGAGCCGCCGGCGAAGTTGTCGAACTCGAACACGCCGGCAGGGCCGTTCCATAGAATCGTCTTGGCGTCCTCGATGGCTGCGGCGAACGCCTTGCGTGTCTCGGGGCCGGCATCCAATCCTTCCCATCCTTCAGGAATATCGTTCGAGGGGCATACCTTCTGGTTGCAGTCGTTCTTGAAGTCGTCGCCGGCGATGCAGTCGGTACCCAGCACGAGATTGACATTGTTTTCCTTGGCCTTCTTGATTACGTCGAGTGCCACGTCGAGCTTATCGTCCTCGCAGATAGAATTGCCGATTTTCCCGCCCTGCGCCTTGGCGAATGTATAAGTCATACCGCCGCAAAGAATCAGGTTGTCCACCTTGCCGAGCAAGTTCTCGATGATGCCGATTTTGGTGGAGACCTTCGAGCCGCCCATGATTGCGGTGAACGGCCGCTTGATATTGCTAAGGATATTGTCAACGGCCTGTACCTCTTTCTCCATCAGATAGCCGAGCATCTTGTGGCCGGCATCGAAGTAGTCGGCGATAACGGCTGTAGAAGCGTGCTTGCGGTGGGCTGTACCGAAGGCGTCCATCACGTAAGCGTCGGCATAGGAGGCCAGTGTTTTTGCAAATTCCTTTTGTGCACCCTTCATGGCTTTCTTGGCTTCGTCGTATTTTGGGTCTTCCTTATCGATGCCTACAGGCTTGCCTTCCTCTTCGGGATAGAAGCGCAGATTTTCGAGCAGCAGTACTTCGCCCGGTTTCAAGGCAGCGGCAGCGTCCTGTGCCTTTGCGCAATCAGGGGCAAACAGGACCTTTGTGCCGAGTGCTGCGCTTACAGCGTCGACAATCTGGCCGAGCGAGAATTTTGGATTAACCTTACCTTTAGGTTTGCCCATGTGGCTCATGATGATGAGGGCGCCGCCGTCGGCGAGCACTTTCTTCAGTGTGGGCAATGCGCCGCGGATGCGGGTATCGTCCGTAATCTTACCGTTCTCATCGAGTGGCACATTGAAGTCCACGCGTACAATTGCCTTTTTCCCGGCAAAGTTAAATTCGTTGATTGTCATAATTACTACTATATTTAATGAATTTATTAAATCCGTTTTTACGAACGCAAAGATAGCTATTTTTATCTGTAAACCGCAATATGCAATTCATAATTTAGTGTTTTTTTGCGCACAGTCCGGGAGAATGCAAAGTGAAGTTTGCAATTAGCGCATCCTGTGGGAAATCTTTATGTTCGCCCGCCGCGACATTTCCCCCGGGTTTGTACCCGGTGCTCCTTCCGGCACCTCCATGCCGTGTTTGGCATAGAAGCGTTTCCAGTAACCGGTGATGTTCCCGTTTCCGTCGCGGAACGACATGGGGACGGGAGCGAATAGCGGCCTGCCGTGTTTATCGACATACGACAGCTGCACGAGTTCCGAACAATAAATACCGTCGTTCCCGGTTAGGAACAAGTGGTCGTACTGCCGCCCTAAGTACGACCGGGCGTTCCGGATGGTTTGTTCCCTGTCAATGCTGCCGCGCACCCTTCCCACGATGTAATAGCCTTTTTGTGCCCTCAGCGAGTCGAGCGGGGTGATGACCACTCCCCTCCCTATTGCCTCAATGACACTGTCTTGCCCTATAGCAATGGCCACATGGTCTATCCGCCCCGGCGTAACGTCGGTAATAGGGTTGTCTTGTTGGGCAACGTGGAAGAGAAGGTCGCAAGGCCGCAGTTTTTTTGCATGCGTGGCCTGCTGTTGCCCGTAGCACGGCAGGATTGCTGCGCACAGTAGCGCGAGGATAGTCTTTTTTCGTTCCATCGGTGCAAACTTACATAAAATTCTTGAATTTTACGCCAGTTACATAAAGAAAATAACATTTCCCTGTAGCGGAAAACTTACGGGAAAATTGCATATATCGGCATGATTTTTCCGGGCCAATCATTGTTTTTCCCCGTTTTTTTATTCCGTGTTTTGTTTTTTTTATATATTTGCACGGTGAATCCATTATTATTAATTAAAGAAAATTCGTGTATGAGAAAATTTACGTTGATGGCGATTCTCGCCTTTTCATTTGTTGTAAATGCTATTGCAGAAGACTTTAAGACTGCGGGCGACGGTAAGAGCTGGACGATGACGGCCCTGTCGGAAACAGCCGGAACTGGTGTAACGAAGAATGGTACAGCGTTTACGATGGCCAATACTGTCGTGATAGCCGCAGGCGACCATTTTCAGATTGAAAGCGGCATAACGGTCTGTATGGGCGAAGATGTGTCGTTAGAAGTAGAGGGGACTGCTGGTTTCGAGGCAGCCGAGCGCGTGCTGTTCACGAGGACGGCCGAGGGGGTATCCCCCAATGCCGTGTACATTAAGGGCGAGACAGAAAAAGCCAAGTTCAAGAACATCGACTTCGAGTATGCCGGCCTGAAATGTTCAGCACCGAAGGGGCTCGAGGCCGACAGGTGCACATTTAAGTATCATCAGGCTTCGAAGAAGCACGGTTCGAGCGCCGTCAACATGGGGCTCTCCGGAGCGGAGTTCCTCATTACCAATTGCACGTTCTCGGAAAACGTGCGTTCAGCCATCGGCGGTGCCGCCAACAGCAGCAATTCCATTACAATCGAGAATTGTATATTCCTCAAGAACGGCACCTCTAATCTTAACTATCCGCAAATCAACCTGACATGTGCTCCGCAGGTTATCATCCGCAACTGCTATGTGGAGGGCGCCCCACAGAATACACGCGTGGGGGCTATCGTAGTGTCCGACCTTGTCAACGTGGCGCGTAATCCGCATACGTTGATAGAGAACTGCGTGATAAAGAACGCGCGTTTCGGTATTGCGCTCTATTCGAATCAGAAAGCGGTTGTAAAAGATAATCTGCTGCTGAACAACAATGCGGAAACCAACCCGAATAACGGCGGCAGCGGAATTAATATCACTGACGCATCGGGCCAGCAGGAGACCATGATTACCGGCAATTACATTGAAGGCAGCCTCTGGGGGGTGACCATCATCGGCGGTAAGACCATCAACCTCGGTAAAACGGGCGACCCAACCGCGGCTGATTATAATCCGGGCCAGAACACTTTCTATAATAACGGGAATAACGGTGTGGTTTACGATCTTTACAACAACTCGGCTAATACGGTATATGCACAGGGCAATTATTGGAAAACAGCCGGGGCGCAGACCGTGGCCGGCATAGAGAATGTTATTTACCATAAGGCAGACAATGCCACACTGGGCGAGGTAATCTTCACACCGTTTTCCACTGCCGATGCTTCGGGTGTCCAGCCGGCTGTGTCCGCCACTTCTCAAGAAAGTGAAATCTATACGCTGGGCGGCATAAAGGCCGGCCAATTGCGGAAAGGGCTGAATATCGTGCGCAAAGGGGGTAAAGTGATGAAGGTAATGAAATAAGAAAACGGGGGAAGCGGTGCCGGAAATGCCGGTACAGCCTTCTCCCGTTTTTCGTTATAAGTTGAAATGCAAGGCAGCCCCTATGGTAATCCATGTGCCGGGCTGCACCACATTGCCGTAGTCGGCATAGTCTTTCTTGTTCATCAGGTTATTGGCCTCTGCATACAGCTTGTAATGCGGGGCATTCCACGATAACCGTGCATCCCAAAGCGCATACGGCTTATAGCCGCAGGCTTGTCCTGTAAAATCGATGTAGGTGCCTACACGGTCTTGGAACCGGTAATTGACGCCTAAACCGAGTTGCCGCCATAAGCAGAACTGCATGCCGGCCACAAACTTATGTTTCAGGTACTCCAGTGCATACTGTGACACGATGCCTTCTTCCAAATCCTTGTCTTGATAGATGCAGCTGTAAGCTGTATTGATGCTTTTCAGCCATCGTTGTCCGGGCAGGAGCCGTCTGAAGTCGATGTCGATGCCAGCCTCAAGCCCCGTGCTGTTGATTTTCGTGTGATTCACGCTTTGCCAGTCGGCATTGCTGCCCTTGCGCGTGTCCATAATCCAGTCTATCATGTTTTTCCCGTGATGGCGGTATACGCTCAGTCGGGCCTGCACAGCCTCCCCAAGATACTTTACGCCCGCCTCCATGGCCTGCATCTCCTCCGGTTTCAGGTGCGGATCGGCCTGATGCCCCTGTAGCTTGTAGTACATCTCGGTGAACGACGGCATGCGCAGCGAGGTGTTATACGATGCATACACTTTCCAGTGGCGCCCGATGCGGTAGCTGGCGTCGATGCCGGGGTAAATGCTGAAGTTCATGTTGCTCCACGTGTTTTTCACCGCTACAAACCCGGCCGAGAGCGTAAACCTGTTCAGCAGGATATTGTGTTCAAGGTGTGCACTGATGTTGGTGCGGTTGACCCCCAGCGTATAGTCGCGGTCGGTGCCGGCAATATGGTGTGTGCGCGGGAGCGGCTCGCCCAGGTTCCCGCTGACGAGATCCTCATTGCGCAGTTCGGCACCGACGGCCGTGCGCCCTGCGGCCCAGTCGAAGTAGCTGTTCAGGTTCAGCCCGTACACGTCGCATCGGTTGTAGTTGTACTTCATCTTTGCCGCTTCGCCGCGGTAGCCTTCATAGCGGTCGCGGTTTTGGTTCCAGTATATCGACGGGCGGAAGTGGAAGTCGCCGCTTGTCATCTCGGCCTGTATGGCGGTGTATATCTTTGTGGTGTGCTCGTACTGGTTGTCGGCCTGCCATTTAGACGAAGCGTAAAACGTGCTCGAGCCCCAGCCCTTGTCGGCAATGCCGGCATGCCAGCTGATGCGCACGCTGCCGTCATCGTACCCGCCCTGATAGAAAGCCTTCGCCCCGCTGTAGTCGGTGTTCAGGTTGCCCGCCTTGCTGCGGCTATACCCGTCGCTGCGTGCATATCCGGCACTCAGTTGGTTGTTGGTGCGCCCGCTTTTCACATTGACGCGCCCGCCACCTTTCACATAGCCGTACGAGCCTCCCTCTATGTGCACATCGGCGCTGCTCGTCTGCGGTGTCCGCGTCACGATGTTGATGGCTCCTAATAATGACGATGTGCCGAAGATGCGTCCGGCAGGCCCTTCGAGCACCTCGATGCGCTCTATCCCGGTGATATCCACCGGGAGATCCATCGTGTTGTGCCCCGATTGCGGGTCGCAGATATTGATGCCGTTCAGCAGGATGGTGACTTGCTCATGTGTGCCGCCTCTTACCGAAATGTCGGTCTGGGCACCCATAGCCCCTCTCTGCCGCACATCTACGCCGGTGACGTATTTAAGCAAGTCGTTAACACTTTGCACTGGCGCACAGGCAATGTCCTCGCGGTCCAGTACAGTTACCATTCTCGCCGCTTGGCCAAGTGCCAGCGGGGCTCGCGAGCCTGTGATGCTGATGCCGTCGAGCATCACCTCTTTGCTTGCCGTACAGCTGTCGGCCGGTTGCGTTTCGGTGCATTTCGGTCCGGCAGTGGCGTGTGTCAGTGTTGCCACGCTCAGCGTACCAATCAGTACCTCGCGTCCCAGGCAAGCAAAGAGCGAGTATCCTTTACGCTGGAAATGCGTAAAATAAAATACCTCGCGCTTGTTGAAAACTGGTTTGTACATGTTTGTATAAAAACGTTTTAATTGAAAAACGGGGCAAAAGTAGGCATTTTTTTCGAGAAAACCGAAGAATGTCAAAATAAATAGTGGTTTTCCCGTGTCGGCAGGCGGTTTTATTCATTACCAAGCACGGCCATGATGCCATCATCAACGGCCTGCGGCGTTTCTGGCAGCCGGAGTGAATGGGCAGGCAGCGGAAAACAAACAGGGACGTTGGATAACAATGAGTGGCAGTCCGGGGAAAACTGAAAAGTTTCTTAAAAACTAAGTGTTAAAAGGCATTTTTAATATTATTTAGAGGGATATTTTTCCATTTCACCTATGAAATGACTAATTTTGCCAGTCAAAACAACAGAATATAAACGTTTAAAATAAGTAATAAGACTATGGCAGAAGCTATTGATATCCGGGAACTGAACATCCGGATAGAACAACAAAGCGCATTCGTAACGAATCTGACGACAGGCATGGACCGTGTCATCGTGGGGCAAAAGCATTTGGTGGACTCGCTCCTCATCGGGTTGCTGAGCGACGGGCACATCCTGTTGGAAGGAGTTCCGGGACTGGCAAAGACGCTGGCCATCAAAACACTGGCACAACTGATAGATGCCGGATACAGCCGGGTGCAGTTTACACCCGACTTGCTGCCTGCCGACGTAATAGGCACTATGATTTACTCGCAGAAAGACGAGCGGTTCCAGGTGAAGAAGGGACCCGTATTTGCCAACTTCGTGCTGGCCGATGAAATCAACCGCGCCCCGGCCAAGGTGCAGAGCGCGCTGCTCGAGGCCATGCAAGAAAAGCAGGTGACCATAGGCAGCGAGACATTCGGGCTGCCCAACCCGTTCCTCGTGATGGCTACGCAGAACCCTATAGAGCAGGAGGGCACGTATCCGCTGCCCGAGGCCCAGGTGGACCGCTTCATGCTGAAGGTGGTCATCGACTACCCGACAATCGAAGAGGAAAAGAAAATCATCCGTGAGAATATTGCCGAGAAACTGCCGGAGGTGAAACCCGTAACAACGGCACAAGACATATTGCAGGCACGCAGCGTGGTCCGCGAAGTGTATATTGACGAGAAGATAGAACAGTACATTGCCGACATCGTTTTCGCAACCCGCTACCCCGACCGTTACGGGCTGAAGGACATGAAGGAAATGATACAGTTCGGCGGTTCGCCGCGTGCTTCCATCAACCTGGCAAAAGCCAGCCGCGCCTATGCTTTCATCAAGCGCCGTGGCTATGTAGTGCCCGAAGACGTGCGTGCCGTAGCCCACGACGTGCTGCGCCACCGTATCGGCCTTACTTATGAGGCCGAGGCGGGCAACATCACGAGCGAGGAAATCGTTTCGAAGGTGATTAATAAGGTGGAAGTGCCGTGATAAAGACAAATTATGGAAACATCCGAAATCATAAAGAAAGTACGCAAGATTGAAATAAAAACCCGCGGGCTGAGCTCCAATATCTTCGCAGGGCAATACCATTCGGCATTCAAGGGCAGGGGTATGGCATTTTCGGAGGTGCGCGAGTATCAGTTCGGCGACGATGTGCGCGACATCGACTGGAATGTGACGGCGCGCTTCCACCGGCCCTATGTAAAGGTGTTCGAGGAAGAGCGCGAACTGACCGTGATGCTGCTCGTCGACGTCAGCGGCTCGCTCGATTTCGGCACGTCGAAACAGATGAAACGCGACATGGTGACCGAAATTGCCGCAACGCTGGCTTTCTCTGCTATCCAGAACAATGACAAGATAGGCGTGGTGTTCTTCTCAGACAAAATTGAGAAATACATACCGCCGAAGAAAGGGCGCAAGCATATCCTTTACATAATCCGCGAGATGCTCGACTTCAAGGCCGACAGCAAGAAAACGGATGTAAGGGGGGCACTCGAGTTCCTGTCGGGCGTAGCCAAGCGCAGGTGCACGGCCTTTGTGCTGAGCGACTTCTACGTGCGCAGCGATTTCCTGCAGACGCTGACCATCGCCAACCGCAAACACGACGTGGTGGCCATACAAGTGTACGACCAACGTGCCCGCGAGCTTCCCGATGTGGGGCTGATGCGCGTGGTGGATGCCGAGACCGGGCATGAACAATACATTGACACCGGTTCGAGGCGCCTGCGCGAGGCACACCGCCGTTATTTCGTCTGGCGGCAGAACATGTTGCAGGAAACGTTCAATAAGAGTAATGTAGACTATATCAGCATCGCTACCAACGAGGACTTTGTGAAAGCGCTGCTCCTGCTGTTCAAGAAACGTTCGTGACCGCTGACTGTACGCGGGAGGCGCAGCGGTGAACGACGGCTACAATAATGCAAAGAATATATGAAGAGATTTACGATACTGATATGGCTGATGGCCGGTATGCTGCAATTGTCTGCACAGGTTACCGTCGAGGCGGGCATCGATTCCATCGAAATGCTCATCGGGCAGCAGGTGCACGTCACGGTGACAGCGACGGCCAGTGAACAAGCGAAACCGGTATTCCCCGAATTCAAGCCGCAACAGACGGTGACGCCGGGGGTAGAGGTGCTCGGAGCCACTGAGGTGCAGAAGAGCCCTGCCGACAACGGGCAGGCGCGTTTTACGCGTGTCTATACACTGACATCGTTCGACGGCAACCTCTATTACCTGCCGCCCTTTACCGTAAAAGTAAACGGAAAGGCGTATGAAAGCAAGAGCTTGGCGCTGAAGGTGATTGAGATGGAGGTGGATACAACGAAGATGGACCAGTTTTTCGGGCCGAAAGATGTGCAGGATAATCCGTTCCTGTGGAGCGACTGGAGCCTTGTCTTCTGGCTCAGCGTGCTCATGCTGCTGTTGGCTACGCTGGGCTATTATCTTTATATCCGCCTGCGCGATAATAAACCGATTATCGCCCATATCAAGGTGGTGAAGCGGCTCCTGCCGCATCAGAAAGCCATGAAGGAGATAGAGGTGATAAAGGCCGAGAAGATGGTTAGTTCGGAAGACCAGAAAGAATATTATACGCGCCTGACCGAGACATTGCGTAAATATATCGAGGAGCGTTACGGCTTCAGTGCAATGGAAATGACCAGTTCGGAGATTATCGGGCGGCTGATGGCGTCGCAGGACCAGAAATCGCTTGACGAGCTGCACCGGCTGTTCATGACGGCCGACCTCGTGAAGTTTGCCAAATACTCTACACTGATTAACGAAAACGACATGAATCTGGTGAATGCCATCGAATTCATCAATCAGACGAAACTGGAGAACCAGTCGACAGAGGAGGTGGTGAAACCGCAGTTGACGGCCGAAGAGGAACGCTCGGTGAAAACGCGCCGTATGCTGAAGGTTGTCATCACGGCGATTGCTTTCGTCAGCGTCGCTTTGTTCGGCTATGTGCTGACTACTGTATATATGTTGATAAATTAACATCGGCCGTCTCCTAAATAATATACTCAAGGTGGATAAAAAACGAAAAAATGGAATTTGCCAATAAAGAATATTTGTTCCTGCTCGTACTGCTGATACCTTACCTGCTTTGGTATCTGATGTACCGGAAAAAGAGCGAACCCACGATGCGGCTGGGCGATACTTTTGCCTACCGCTATGCGCCAAAGAGCTGGAAGGTGCGCCTCATACCGCTGCAGTTGCTGTTGCGTATGGCTGCCTTTGTGCTCCTCGTGTTGGCTCTGGCACGCCCGCAGACACAAAACTCATGGAAAGACAAGTCGGTGGAGGGTATCGACATCATGCTGGCGATGGATGTGTCGACCAGTATGCTTGCCGAAGACCTGAAGCCCAACCGTATCGAGGCAGCCAAGCAGGTGGCGGCCGAATTCATCGCGGGGCGCCCGGATGATAATATCGGCCTTACCATCTTTGCCGGCGAAGCCTTTACGCAATGCCCCATGACGGTAGATCATGCGTCATTGCTCAGCTTGCTGCAGAACGTGCGTACCGACATCGCCGCGCGCGGGCTGATACAAGACGGTACGGCCATCGGCATGGGACTGGCCAATGCCGTCAGCCGGCTGAAAAGCTCGAAGGCGAAGAGCAAGGTGGTTATCCTGCTGACAGACGGCTCGAACAACATGGGCGACCTCTCGCCGATGACCGCTGCCGAGATAGCGCGCAGCCTGGGTATCCGCGTTTACACCATCGGCGTAGGTACCAACGGCACCGCCCGCTATCCGATGCCGGTGGCTGGCGGTGTGCAGTATGTGAACATACCTGTGGAAATAGACAGTAAGATGTTGAGCCAGATTGCCGCGACGACAGAGGGCGACTTCTTCCGCGCTACGAACACACGGGAGCTGCGGCGGATATACAAGGAAATCGACCAGCTGGAGAAAACCAAGCTGAACGTCAAGAAGTTCAGCAAGCGTTATGACGTCTATCAGCCATTGGCCATCGCTGCTGTCATAGTGTTGCTGCTTGAGATATTATTGCGCATCACAGTGTTCCGCCGTTTGCCGTGATTATGAATTAGTGAATAATGAATTGAAGATATGTTCAGATTTGAAGACCCCATATATCTGTATCTGTTGGTGCTGATACCCCTGTTGGCACTGATCCGCTTTGTTACCGTGCGCCAGCAGAAACGGCGCCTGCGTAAGTTTGGAGACCCTGCCTTGCTGAAAGGGCTGATGCCCGATGTCTCGGTATGGCGTCCGGCAGCCAAGTTCTGGCTGCTGGAAGCTGCATTGGCTTTGCTCGTCGTGATGGCAGCACGGCCGCAGATGGGAACAAAAATCAGCCATGAGAAACGTACGGGTATCGAGACGATCATAGCGATGGACATCAGCAACTCGATGCTGGCGGAAGACGTCGTGCCCAGCCGCCTCGACCGCAGCAAGATGATGGTTGAGAATCTTGTGGAAAACTTCAATAACGACAAGATAGGGCTCATTGTTTTTGCCGGGGAAGCCTTTGTACAGTTACCGATAACCAGCGACTACGTGTCGGCAAAGATGTTCCTCAACAGTATTGACCCTTCGATGATTGTCACCCAAGGAACCGATATCGCCGCGGCTATCAATATGGCAATGCACAGTTTTACCCAACAGGAAGGCATCGGCAAGGCCATCATCGTGATTACCGATGGCGAAGACCACGAAGGAAGCGCGCTTGAGGTTGCCAAAGAAGCCAAGAAAGCCGGCATGCGGGTATTCGTGCTGGGTGTCGGTTCGGCTAAGGGGTCGCCGATACCTATCCCAGGGACAAACGATTATATGAAGGACAATACGGGTAATACGGTGATGTCGGCACTTAATGAAGAGATGTGTAAACAGGTGGCCGAAGCCGGTGGCGGCGCTTACATCCATGTGGACAACAACAGCAATGCGCAGGAACAGTTGGATAGCGAGCTGGACAAGTTGGCGAAGAAAGAAACCTCGACCACCATTTACAGCGACTACGACGAACAGTTCCAAGCTTTTGGCATCATCGTGCTGCTGCTGTTGATAGCCGAGGTTTGTCTCCTTGAAATAAAGAATCCGCTGTTGAAAGGCAAATCGCTTTTCAGGAAGAATAAGAAGGCAGCCGTGTTGTTACTCCTGCTCCTTGCCACGCTTACGACAAATGCGCAGACCGACCGCAGGCATATCCGCCAGGGCAACAAGCATTATCGCAGCGGGAATTATGCCGAGGCCGAGGTTGCTTATCGCAAGGGTGCAGAGAAGAATCCGCGCAACCCGCAGGCTGCCTATAATTTAGGTAATGCGCTGATGGTACAGAAAAAAGACTCGGCAGCTGTGCAGCAGTTTGAGGCCGCAGCCAAGCTCGAAACAAATCCCCGGCGCAAGTTTATGTCGTACCATAATATGGGTGTGGTTTGTCAAATCCATAAGATGTATGGCGAGGCCATCGAGGCTTACAAAAGCGCACTGCGCCTGAATCCCAATGACGATGAGACGCGCTATAATCTCGCGCTTTGCAAGCGCCAGTTGCAAAAGCAACAGCAGAACAAGGACAAGAACGAAAACAATAAGGACAAGAATAAAAACGATAAAGACAAACAGAAGCAGAAGCAAGACCAGCAGAAAAAGAACCAGCAGAAGCAGAAGGACGACCAGAATAAGATGAGTAAAGACAATGCAGAACAATTGTTAAACGCGGCAATCCAGCAAGAGAAAAATACGCAGCAGCGCATGAAGAAAGCCATGCAGCAGCCCGGCAGGAGAAAATTGCAGAAAAATTGGTAAGCAAACGGAGTATGAAAAAAGTATATTATGTATTGATGTTCTTGATGAGCGCTGTTGTGGCCAATGCGCAGCGTTTTGTGGGTGAGGCTCCCTCGCAGGTGGCTGTGGGAGAGCAGTTCCGCCTGACCTATACTGTCAATACGCAGAATGTAAGCGGTTTCCGTGCCGGCAGCATACCGGAGGCACTTGAGGTGTTGATGGGTCCGAGCACATCATCGCAGTCGAGTTTCCAAATGGTGAACGGACATACCAGTTCGTCGTCGTCGGTTACCTATACCTATATATTATGTGCCAATAAGAATGGAACGTATACCATCCCGCCTGCACATATCACGGCAGGGGGGAAGACGCTGGCCTCGAACAGCCTGACCATCAAGGTGAGCGGCACGGCGCGGGGCAATGGAGGCGGTAGCAACAGCAGCCAGCAACAGGGTGGCGAACAGGGAATGAGGGCGGCAGGCTCGCGTATCTCCGGTTCCGACTTGTTCATCAAGGTAAGTGCCAACAAGCGCCGTGTGCACGAGCAGGAACCGGTATTGCTGACCTATAAAGTATATACGTTGGTCGACTTGACACAATTGGAAGGCAAAATGCCTGACTTGAAAGGCTTCCATACACAGGAGGTGCAGTTGCCTCAACAGAAGAGTTTCAAGGTGGAGAACGTGAACGGGCGGCCGTACCGCACCGTGACATGGAGCCAATACGTAATGTTCCCGCAAATCACCGGGCAACTTGAAATCCCAAGTATTACATTCAATGGCATCGTGGTGCAGCAAAACCGAGCCGTCGATCCTTTTGAGGCTTTCTTCAATGGAGGTTCGGGCTATGTGGAAGTGAAAAAACAAATCAAGGCTCCCGGACTTACTATACAGGTCGACCCCTTGCCTGCGCGCCCGGCTAGCTTCTCGGGCGGTGTAGGGCATTTCAATATCTCGGCCCAGTTGGATAAGACGGAAATCAAAGCCAACGACCCCATCACGTTGCGTGTCATTGTGAGCGGCATCGGCAACCTGAAGCTGATAAAGGAGCCGGTGGTGAAATTTCCGAAGGATTTCGACAAGTACGACGCTAAGGTAACAGATAAGACCAAGTTGACGGGCAATGGTGTAGAGGGCAATGTGATTTACGATTTCCTTGCTGTGCCGCGCCACCAGGGGCAGTTCGAGATACCTCCGGTAGAATTTACCTATTACGATACCAATGCGAACAGTTATAAAACCGTGAAGACGCAGGCTTTTACGCTTCATGTAGCAAAGGGGACGGGGAACAGCAACGTAAGCGATTATACGGGACAGGAAGACTTGAAGACGCTGAACAAGGATATCCGTTATATAAAGACGGGAAAGGCCGGAAACCACGCTGTCAATGAATTCTTCTTTGGCTCTACGGGCTATTGGGTTTCGCTCGTTGTACTGGCTGTGATATTTATTTCATTGTTTGTCATCTTCCGTCAACGTGCCATCGACAATGCCAATATCGGAAAAATGCGGGGTAAGAAAGCCAACAAGGTGGCCACGAAGCGGTTGAAGGCGGCTGACAGGCTGATGAAAGCAGGTAAGTCGGATGAGTTCTACGACGAGGTGTTGCGTGCGTTGTGGGGATATGTAGGCGATAAACTGAATATCCCTGTGGCACAACTCACACGGGAGAATATCAGCCAGCGCTTGGCGGAGCGCCATGTAGACGAAGATACCGTGCAACTGTTTATCAGGGCACTGGACGAGTGCGAGTTTGAACGCTATGCCCCGGGAGATGCGAAAGGCAATATGAGTAAGACATTCGAGGTAGCCATGACTGCCATTATGAAGATTGAATACGTGATGAGGAAGAAAAGAACGGTGAATGCAAAGTTGCTGCTCCTGCTGCTCTTGTGGTGCCCCATGGCCATGCAGGCTGTAACCAAGGAAGAGGCCGACAGTGCATACGCACGCCAACAGTACCAACAGGCTATAAAAGGCTATGAGGGGTTATTGCAGAAAGGCGTCAGTGCCGAACTCTACTATAATCTGGGTAATGCCTACTACCGCACGGAGAACATTACGCGTGCCGTGCTCAATTACGAGCGGGCGCTGCTGTTGTCGCCGGGCGACCGCGACATCCGTTTCAACCTGCAGATGGCACGCAGCAAGACGATTGATAAGATTACGCCCGAAACAGAGATGTTCTTTGTTACGTGGTACCGCTCGTTTGTCAATCTGATGAGCGTCGACGGATGGGCGGAAACTGCTTTGGCTGCCTTGGCCCTGGCTATCATCCTTACTTTAGTCTACCTCTTTTCCGAGCGTATTTGGCTGCGCAAGATAGGTTTCTTCAGCGGTATCTTGCTCGTTGCAGTGTTCCTTCTCGGTAACCTTTTTGCCTACCAGCAGGAGCAGCAGCTCATCCATCGCACAGGTGCCATTGTTATCTCGTCGGCAGTGCAGGTAAAGAGCACGCCGGCAAAGAACGGGACAGACCTTTTCATACTTCACGAAGGCACAAAGGTAAATATCACGGACGATACGATGAAGGAATGGAAGAAAGTGACAGTGGCCGACGGGAAGGAAGGCTGGATTGAAACCTCGCAAATAGAAGTGATATAACGATGGACTGGGAGGCACTGATACAATTTGACAAGCAGTTGTTGCTGGCTTTGAACGGCAGTGAGTCGTTGTTCCTTGACGGTCTCATGATGACGCTCACCAAGACGACTACATGGATACCGTTGTACATATCCTTGTTCTACCTCGTGTTGAAAAACAATGAGAGTGTGCAGCACATCTTGCTGATTGTCGGTTGTGCAGGCTTGTGCGTATTGTTTGCCGGAACGGTCGACGATGCCATCGTGAAGCCCCTCGTAGGGCGGTGGCGGCCGACCCATGATCCGCAAATCGGACTGCTGGTCGACGTGGTGAACGGCTATCGTGGCGGCAGTTACGGTTTCTTTTCCGCCCATGCTGCCAATACGTTCAGTGTAGCGGTGTTCTTCTGCTTGCTGGTGCGCAGCAAGATTCTTTCGGTAGCCCTTGTGTCGTGGTCGCTCGTCAACTGCTGGACACGTATTTACCTTGGTGTGCATTATCCCGGAGATATTCTTTTCGGACTGCTATGGGGGGGCGTGGTAGGCTGCGCCGTCTACTATTTCTATTACCGCATCCGTAAGAACTTGGGCGGCGGCGTGAATTTCGTCTCATCGCAATATACTTCTAAGGGCTATCGGATTACCGATGTAGATGTCGTCGTCAGTGTCTTGATGTTCACATTGGTGTATGCGCTCGTGAAAGCCTGCTTCATGCAATAATGACAAAATGGAAACGAAACATATACAAATAAGCGACTATAGTTATCCCTTGCCCGACGGACGCATCGCCAAATTCCCTATAGCGGAGCGCGACCATTCTAAACTGTTGGTGTACGACCGCGGGGAGGTGGGCGAGGATGTTTTCTACCGGTTGCCGGACTATCTGCCCGAAGGGGCGTTGATGGTATTCAATAACACCAAAGTGATTCAAGCCCGCATGCATTTCCGCAAAGAGACGGGAGCCTTGGTCGAGGTGTTCTTGCTCGAACCGGCCGAGCCTGCTGATTACGAACTGATGTTCCAGACGGCAGGGCACTGTTCTTGGTTCTGTCTGGTGGGCAATTTGAAGAAGTGGAAAGAAGGCGCCCTGCGCCGTGAGCTCAATATCAACGGCCGGCATCTCACGCTTACCGCCGCCCGCAAAGGAGAACATAAAGGCTGCCACCGGATTGATTTCAACTGGGATAATCCCTGCGTGTCGTTTGCCGAAATACTTGAAGCCGTAGGCGAGCTCCCCATTCCGCCTTACTTGAACCGGGAAACGCAGGAAAGCGACAAGCAGACCTATCAAACGGTTTATTCGAAGATAAAAGGCAGTGTGGCGGCACCTACAGCCGGGCTGCATTTTACCGAAAGGGTACTCGAAGCGTTAGACCGGCGCGGTATCGACCGTGAGGAGCTTACGCTGCATGTGGGTGCCGGTACGTTCAAGCCGGTGAAGAGCGGCGAGATAGAGGGGCACGAGATGCATGCCGAGTATATCTGTGTGCGGCGGCAGACATTGGAGAAACTAATCCAGCACGGCTGTGCGGCTATTGCCGTCGGCACAACCAGTGTCCGCACGCTCGAAAGCTTGTATTATATAGGACAGAAATTGCATGGCCATCCGGAACTGGCGGAGGAGCAATTGCATGTGAATCAGTGGGAACCTTACGAAACCCCCAATGAGATAACACCTGCCACAGCTATCCGGAATATCATCGACTGGCTTGAGCTCAACGGGTTGAATGCGTTGCACTCCAGCACACAGATTATCATTGCGCCGGGATACGACTACAAGATAGTGAAGATGCTTATCACCAACTTCCATCAGCCGCAAAGCACATTGCTGCTGCTTGTAAGCGCTTTTGTAAAAGGTGATTGGCGCCGTATCTACGATTATGCGCTGGGACACGGTTTCCGGTTCTTGAGCTATGGCGACAGCAGTTTGCTTATACCCTAAAAACGATAAAAATAAAAAGAATGAAAATAGGAGATAAAGTAAGATTCGTAAGTGAAACGGGAGGAGGGACCGTTGCCGGATTCAAGGGCAATAACATCGTGCTCGTAGAAGACGAAGACGGCTTCCAGATACCGATGCTTGTTACTGATGTCGTGGTTGTCGGCGATGACGACTATAGTACGGCCCGGATAGTGGAGAACAAGAAAAGTTCCGGTAAGCCGCAACCCCCTGCCGTCAGACCAGGACCGGCTGTTGATGATGATGACGACCCGTCCGACCGTCCTGTCACTTTCAAGGCGTCTGCCGAAGAGCGCAGGGGTGGCGACAAGTTAAGTGCCTACCTCGCCTTTGTGCCCATTGACATACGCGAGCTTACCTCCACGCGTTTCGAGACCTACATCGTCAACGACAGCAACTATTACATGCAATATGTTTATCTTTCGGCAGAAGGAACCAATTGGCATGTACGCTCGGTAGGTGAAATAGAGCCGAACACCAAGCTCTATATCGAGGAGTTTGGCCGTGACATGCTTAGCGAAATGGAGCATATTTGTCTGCAGATGATTGCCTACAAGCGCGACAAGGGCTTTTTGCTGAAACCCGCAGTCAATGTGCAATTGCGTTTGGATGCAGTGAAGTTTTACAAACTGCATACCTTCCAGGAAAATGATTTCTTCGAACAGCCGGCACTGCTACATACCGTTATAGAAAACGACAAGGAAGCCCGGCCGTTGGTTATCGACGTGCAGAAGATGAAGCAGGAGATGATGAACAAGGCGAAGGGCAGTTCCCAACCGCCATCGCCCCCCCAGCAGCAGAAGCAGGACAAGCACGGGAAAGACACTCCCGTCGTTGTCGACCTCCATGCCGGCGAACTGTTTGATACCATGGCGGGGCTCGAACCGTCGGACATCCTCAACTACCAGTTGGAGACATTCCGTAATACCCTCAAGCTATACGGGAAGAAAAAGGGGCAGAAAATCGTCTTTATCCACGGAAAGGGAGAAGGTGTATTGCGCCGTGCGCTGATTAATGATTTGCAGTATCGTTTCAAGCACTACCACTATCAAGATGCTTCGTTCCAAGAATACGGTTATGGTGCGACACAAGTAACAATCAGATAAAGAGAAGGCGATGATGAAGTATGGGTTCATTACGGTAGCAGCGGCGGTACCGGCCGTGAAAGTGGCGGATACCGGTTATAATGTAAAAGAGATAGAACGCCAGATTGTTGAAGCCGACGGACTGGGGGTGGAAATCGTGTGTTTCCCCGAGCTTTGCCTTACGGGATATAGCTGTCAGGATTTGTTTCATGGACAGCTGTTGCTCGACGAGGCCGAAGCAGCCTTGATACAGTTGCTCTCGTCTACGCGCAAACTGGATGTCATCAGCATCGTCGGCATGCCCGTATCCGTAGGCGGCCTGCTGCTTAATTGTGCTGCGGTCATCCAACACGGGGTATTGCTGGGTATTGTCCCCAAGACTTATCTGCCCAATTATGGCGAATTTTACGAAAAGCGGTGGTTCGCCTCTGCCCAAGACTTGAATCCCGCGGAAATCTATTTGGCCGGCAACCTTGTGAAGGTTTCATCCGAGTGCCAACTCTTCGTTACGGCCGGCGGCGTAAAGTTCGGCGTGGAAATATGCGAAGACGTGTGGGCGCCTATTCCTCCGAGCAATCATTTGGCATTGGCTGGAGCCGATATCATCTTCAATGTCTCTGCGAGTGATGAACTCATTGGCAAGCATGCCTATCTCAAGTCGCTCTTGGCTCAGCAGAGTGCCCGCACCATAAGCGGCTACGTCTATTCGAGCTGCGGATTCGGCGAAAGCACCCAAGATGTGGTGTACGGCGGCAATGCCATGATATTCGAGAACGGGCAGATGTTGGCAGAAGCCGAACGCTTTTCTTACCGGCCACAATTGAAAGTCAGTCAGATTGACGTCGAACGGTTGCGTACAGAGCGCCGCATGAACACCACGTTCGTTAATGCCCAGCGTTCGGCCACGGCCGTCTGTGTCGCTGCAAAGCCAGTGGGGGAGAGCGTGCATGAGTTCCGCTTCCTCCGCAATATCGACCCGTTGCCGTTCGTCCCTAAGGGCAAGGACGATATGGCCGCACGTTGTGAAGAGATATTGCAGATACAAACCGCCGGTTTGGCCAAGCGTTTGCATCATACCGGCAGCAAGCGGATTGTTATCGGCATCAGCGGAGGGCTTGATTCTACTTTGGCCCTTCTTGTCTGTGTACGTGCTTTCGACCGGCTGAACCTCGACCGCAGGGGGATTGTTGGCGTGACGATGCCCGGATTCGGGACCACAGGGCGTACCCGCAACAACGCTGTCCGGCTAATGGGTTTCTTGGGCGTTACATCCGAGGAAATCAATATCTCGAAGAGCGTGATGCAACATTTCGAGGACATCGGGCAAGACCCCTCCAATCACGACGTGACATACGAAAACTCGCAGGCAAGGGAGCGCATGCAGATTCTCATGGACCTCTCCAACAAACTGGGCGGTCTCGTCGTGGGTACGGGCGATTTGAGCGAACTTGCGCTCGGATGGGCAACCTATAACGGCGACCACATGTCGATGTACGGTGTAAATGCGGGTATACCAAAGACATTGATACGCCATCTCGTAAGATATGTTGCTGATAATGACGCCGACCCACAATCAAAGGCTACGTTGCTCGACATCATAGATACCCCGATCAGTCCGGAACTGGTGCCGGCTGATGAACAGGGGAATATCTTGCAGAAAACAGAAGACCTCGTGGGGCCTTATGAACTGCACGATTTCTTCCTCTATTATTTCCTCCGCCACGGCTTCCGCCCTTCAAAGATTTATGCCATGGCATGCGAAGCCTTCGGCGGAAAGCATCCTGAAGCGTGTACCTACGGTGCAGACACTATCCGCCATTGGCTTAAAACTTTCTGCCGGCGCTTCTTCAACCAGCAGTTCAAACGCTCGTGCCTTCCCGACGGCCCGAAGGTGGGTAGCATCAGCCTTAGTCCGCGCGGCGACTGGCGCATGCCTTCAGACGCCTCAAGCGCTATTTGGATGAAAGAATGCGACGAACTGGATTGATATTACTTACCCTTTTAAAAAGACGACAAATGGATATAAATGAAATACTGGACAAACTGAATATCAATGCTCTTAATGCCATGCAGGAAGAGGCGGTGCACTGCGTGCTGCGCACCAATCACGACATGGTAATCTTGTCGCCTACAGGCTCCGGAAAGACACTGGCTTATCTGTTGCCGTTGGTGCAACAGCTGGACAATACGGCTGATGATGTGCAGGCTGTCGTGGTTGTCCCGGGGCGCGAGCTCGCTTTACAGTCTGACACGGTATTGAAGGATATGGGTTCCGGCCTCCGCTCGCTCAGTTGCTACGGAGGGCGCCCGGCCATGGACGAGCATAAATGGCTGAAAGACATAAAACCGCATATCGTCTTCGGGACGCCGGGGCGTCTCAACGACCACATTGATAAAGGGAATATTTCCCCTTACGGTGTGCGTTTCCTGATTATCGACGAGTTCGACAAATGCCTTGAAATGGGATTTAACGATGAAATGTCGAAACTGGTAAAAAAACTGCCTGGTGTCCGCAGGCGCTTCCTGCTGTCGGCTACCGACGCCGAGCAGATACCCCATTTCGTGCAGCTCGGCCGTACGGACAAGTTCGATTATCTGCAAGCCGAAGAACAGGTTCCGGAACGGGTAGCCCTCTACCGTGTCGACAGCCCCGTGAAAGACAAGCTTGAGACGCTCAGCCAGCTGCTCCGCTCTTTAGGCAGCCAAAGCTCAATAGTATTCCTCAATTACCGCGACTCTGTAGAACGCACCGACGAATATCTCCGTAAACGCGGTTTCTCCACCAGCGCTTTCCACGGAGGCATGGAACAAAAAGAACGCGAGGATGCCCTCTATAAGTTCTCCAATGGCTCGGCCAATGTCTTTGTCTCTACCGACCTTGCTTCGCGCGGCCTTGACATTCCCGGTATCGACAATATCATCCACTACCATTTACCGCAGGGAGAAGACGGTTATATCCACCGTGTCGGCCGCACAGCCCGTTGGGACGCACATGGCAGGGCTTTCCTTGTCCTTGGCCCGGAAGAGAGTATTCCCGATTTCATCCAAGGCAATGCGGAAAGTTATGAGCTTGTTGGCGATTTGCCGGAACCAGCCTTGCCCAAGATGGCCACACTCTATATCGGTAAAGGCAAGAAAGATAAAATAAGCAAAGGCGACATCGTGGGCTACCTTTGCAAGAAAGGCGGCCTTGAACCCAATGAGATTGGACGTATAGACGTGAAAGACCGTTATGCGTACGCTGCCGTTGCCCGTCATAAGCTGGAGCAGGTTATCAAGCAAACCTGCGGCGAGAAAATAAAAGGCATACGTACGGTAGTGGAGCCTGTGCGGTAAATTGTAAAGTCAATCTGACAAATTGCAAGAAATTCTGTAGAAACGCTATATTTGTGCTAAAATATTTTGCCGTTTGGAATAAAAAGTGTAATTTCGCAGCATCTTTTCAATATGTATATTGATTTAAAACTAAAATAATAACTGACAATCAAATGAAGAAGTACAACTTTAATGCAGGTCCGTCAATGCTCCCTCGCGAAGTGATTGAGAACACAGCCAAGCAGTGTTTAGATTTCAATGGCTCAGGTCTTTCATTGATGGAAATCAGCCATCGTGCCAAGGATTTCCAACCGGTAGTTGATGAGGCGGAAGCCCTTATCAAGGAATTGCTCCAGGTTCCTGAAGGTTATTCCGTTATCTTCCTTGGCGGTGGTGCCTCCCTCGAATTCTGTATGGTACCTTACAACTTCTTAATCAAGAAAGCTGCTTACCTGAACACGGGTACATGGGCAAAGAAAGCCCTGAAAGAGGCTAAATTTTTCGGTGATGTAGTTGAAGTAGCTTCTTCAGCTGATGCTAATTACACCTTCATTCCAAAAGAATGGGAGTGCCCGGCCGATGCCGATTATCTGCACATCACGACGAACAACACGATATACGGAACTGAAATCCGCAAGGATCTCGACGTACAGGTGCCCATGATTGCCGACATGTCTTCCGATATCTTCAGCCGTCCAATCGACATTGCCAAGTACGACTGTATCTATGCAGGCGCACAGAAGAATCTTGCCATGGCCGGCGTTACCCTGGTCATCTTGAAAAACGAGAAGCTGGGCAAGGCTCCCCGCCAGATTCCGACGATGCTCGATTACCGTACACATGTAGAGAAAGGCTCGATGTTCAATACTCCTCCTGTCGTTCCTATTTACTCTGCTCTCGAAACCCTCCGCTGGATTAAGAAGAATGGCGGTGTAGAGGCGATGGACAAGCTGGCCCTCCAGCGTGCGGAGATACTCTATTCGGAAATCGACCGCAACAAGATGTTCAGGGGAACGGCTGTAAGCGAAGACCGCTCGGTTATGAACATCTGTTTCGTAATGAACGACGAGTATGCCGAACTCGAGAAACCGTTCCTCGACTTTGCTGTCGGGCGCGGCATGGTAGGTATTAAGGGCCACCGCTCTGTAGGCGGATTCCGTGCCAGCTGCTACAATGCCCAGACCATCGAAGGCGTTAACGCCTTGGTACAGGCAATGAAAGACTTTGAAGCACAGCATTAATAAAACAAATAAAAACCTACAAAGGCACGGGTTGCGCAGATTACACTGATTGGAAAAGAGGGGTAATTTACGTAATCCGTATTTTCGTTCTTTTCGAGCGATGCACAATCCGTGCCCGACTAAAAACAAAAGAATAACATGAAAGTATTAGTAGCAACAGAAAAACCTTTTGCAGCCGCAGCCGTTGAGGGCATAAAGAAAGAAATCGAAGCTGCAGGCAACGAATTTGCACTCCTTGAGAAGTATACGGAGAAGTCGCAGCTGCTTGATGCCGTGAAAGATGCAGACGCCCTTATCATCCGCTCGGACAAGGTAGACGCCGAGGTGTTCGACGCTGCCAAGCAACTGAAAATCGTGGTGCGTGCCGGTGCCGGTTATGATAATATCGACCTCGCTGCCGCAACAGCCCATCAAGTGGTGGCCGAGAACACGCCGGGGCAGAATGCCAACGCCGTGGCCGAGCTTGTTTTCGGCATGCTTGTTTTCGCTGTCCGCAACTTCTATAATGGTAAGGCCGGTACGGAGCTTTGTGGCAAGAAGCTGGGAATCCTCGCGTTCGGCAACGTAGGGCGCAACGTGGCACGCATTGCCTCCGGATTCGGAATGGAGGTCTATGCTTATGATGCTTACTGCCCGGCTGACGTTATCGAGAAGGCCGGTGTACATGCAGCGGGCAGCCCGGCCGAGTTGTTCAGGACTTGTGATGTCGTATCGCTCCATATCCCTGCTACGGCAGAGACCAAGGAGAGTATCAACTACGCCATGGTGGGGCAGATGAAGAAGGGCGGAATCGTGGTGAACACGGCCCGGAAGGAGGTTATCAACGAGCCGGAACTGATAAAGCTGATGTCGGAGCGTGAAGACCTGAAGTATATTACCGACATCAAGCCGGATGTGGATGCCGAGTTTGCCAAGTTCGAAGGCCGTTATTTCTCTACACCCAAGAAGATGGGCGCGCAGACGGCCGAGGCCAATACCAATGCCGGCATCGCTGCAGCCAAGCAAATCAACTCGTTCTTTGCTACGGGTGACACCAAGTTCCAAGTAAACAAGTAGCTATGGCCGTAATAAAACCATTCCGTGGTATCCGCCCTCCCAGAGAGCTGGTGGAGAAGATAGAATCGCGCCCTTACGACGTGCTCAACAGCGAGGAAGCGCGCGAGGAAGCCGGTGATAACGAGATGAGCCTTTACCATATCATCAAGCCCGAAATCGACTTTCCCGCAGGTACGAGCGAATACGACCCGCTCGTATACAAGAAAGCCGCCGAGAACTTCCGCAAGTTCCAAGACAACGGCTGGCTCAGGCAGGACGATAAGGAGCAGTATTATATCTATGCCCAGACGATGAACGGGAAAACCCAGTACGGGCTTGTAGTGGGGGCTTTTGTTGACGATTACCTTTCCGGTGTCATCAAGAAGCACGAGCTCACACGCCGCGACAAGGAGGAAGACCGTATGAAGCATGTACGTGTGAACGATGCCAACATCGAGCCGGTGTTCTTTGCTTACCCGGACAACAGCGTCCTCGACAGCCTTATCATGCGCTATGCGGCCACGGAGCCGGTGTACGATTTCATTGCCCCGGTCGACGGGTTCCGCCATCAGTTCTGGATTATCAGCGACGATGCCGATATCCTGACGGTTACCGCTGAGTTTGCCAAGATGCCAGCCCTCTATATTGCCGACGGGCATCATCGTTCGGCAGCCGCAGCCCTCGTCGGGGCAGAGAAGCAGCAGCAGAATCCGGAGCATACGGGCAAGGAGGAGTACAATTACTTTATGGCTGTGTGTTTCCAAGCCAGCCAGCTGACCATCCTCGACTATAACCGCGTGGTTAAAGACCTCAACGGTATGAGCCCTGAAGAGTTTCTTTCTGCACTGCAGGTGAACTTCACCGTTACGCCGCTCGGCGGCGGCCAGTGTGCCGCTGGCGGTATGGAGTGTTATAAGCCTGCGCGCCTGCACGAGTTTTCGCTCTATCTCGACGGCCAGTGGTACAAGCTTGCAGCCAAGGACGGCACTTATGATGATTCTGACCCTATCGGTGTGCTTGACGTTGATATTTCGAGCCGCTTGATACTCGATGCCATTCTCGGCATTAAGGATTTGCGTTCCGATAAGCGCATTGATTTTGTGGGCGGCCTGCGTGGCCTGGGCGAGCTGAAGCGCCGTGTCGACAGCGGGGAGATGCGTATGGCGCTGGCTCTTTACCCTGTTTCGATGCAACAGATAATGGATATAGCCGACAGCGGGAAGATAATGCCCCCGAAGGCGACATGGTTCGAACCCAAACTGCGGAGCGGATTGATCATCCACAAGTTGGGTGATTGACCATATCATGTCTGACGAGTTTAAGACAATAAAAGGAATAGGCGAGGGATATTACACGGAGAAACGCAGTAAGTTCCTCGCTTTTTCTCATCATGTCACATCGGCCGATGAGATAAGGGAGCTGTTGGCTCAGTACCGTAAGAAGTATTACGATGCCCGGCATGTATGTTATGCCTATGTGCTGGGGGCCGACCGCAAAGAGTTCCGGGCTAATGACGACGGGGAGCCCAGCAGCACGGCCGGCAAACCGATTTTGGGGCAGATTAATTCCAGTGGGCTTACTGATATTCTTGTCGTCGTGGTGAGATACTATGGCGGTGTGAATTTAGGTACGGGCGGCTTAATCATTGCATACCGTGCCGCCGCCGCTGATGCAATAGAGCATTCTGCTATTGTGACACAGCAGGTGGAGGAGATGGTAACATATCATTTCCCTTATGAACGGATGAACGGCGTGATGCGCATCGTGAAGGAAATGTCGGCCCGTATCGTGTCCCAGACCTATGATAACACCTGCGAAATAAAGCTGGCCATCCGCAGGAGCGAAGCTGTACAGTTGTACAGCCGGCTGAAGAAATTAACGGATTAAGGATAACTCCGGGATGGGCAATCAAGTTTTACAGTGAAAGACGGAAGGGCTTCGTCTTACAGAGCATGCACGAGTAGCATCGTCGAAGTCGTAGAGGCGGATATGCTTCACCTCTATGTCAGCATTGGCACTTTTCACCCCTTCCATTTCATTGCTTACCACTTCCTGCACCAGCATAATAATAGGGGAGCTGTCCTCTTTCACGAACAGCCCCCCTTGCGGTATAGAAGAATTTTTTGTGTTGGTTGTGATTATACGATACCTTGGCCCATCATCGCCTTGGCCACCTTCATGAATCCGGCAATATTCGCACCCTTTTCATAGTTGATGTAGCCGTCGGCTTCTGTACCATACTTCACGCAGTTCTCATGGATGTCGTTCATGATGCGCTTCAGGTAGTCGTCAACCTCCTTAGCTGTCCACGAAAGGCGTTCGGAGTTCTGCGTCATTTCAAGCCCTGATACCGATACGCCTCCGGCGTTCGAAGCCTTGCCCGGGGCATAGAGCACCTTTGCATTCTGGAATATCTCGATAGCTTCAGGCACCGAAGGCATGTTGGCACCCTCGGCCACGGCGATGATCCCGTTGTCAACGAGAGCCTGTGCCTGTTCTCCGTTGATTTCATTCTGCGTAGCACATGGAAGGGCGATGTCGGCCTTCTCGT
The DNA here is from genome assembly GCA_002305505.1 of Prevotella sp. UBA1378. Taxonomy (GTDB): domain Bacteria; phylum Bacteroidota; class Bacteroidia; order Bacteroidales; family Bacteroidaceae; genus Prevotella. The sequence goes on from DBRC01000047.1 coordinate 39,409, forward strand.
TCCAGGGACGCTCACCGGCGTGGTATACTGCGTTGGGATACTGCTCTACATACTCCTTGATGCGCCCGCGCTCAACGTTCTTCAGTTCCATAACGTAATCGAGCTTAGCGCGGTCGATGCCGTCCGGATCGTAGATATAGCCGTCGGAGTCGGACAATGTCAGTACCGTAGCACCCAGTTCGATACACTTCTCCGCAGCGTACTGTGCAACGTTGCCCGAACCCGAAATCAATACCTTCTTGCCCTTAAGCTCGATGTTGCGTGTGGCCAGCATGGATACGAGGAAGTAAACGGTGCCGTAACCGGTAGCCTCGGGGCGGATCAGCGAACCGCCGAACTGGATACCCTTGCCCGTCAGTACGCCGCTCCATTCGTGCGTGAGCTTCTTGTATTGCCCGAACATGTAGCCCACCTCGCGGCCGCCAACGCCGATGTCGCCTGCCGGCACGTCAACGTCCGGGCCGATGTGGCGGTACAGTTCGTTCATGAATGCTTGGCAGAAGCGCATCACCTCTGCATCGCTCTTGCCGCGGGGAGAGAAGTCGGAGCCGCCTTTGGCACCGCCCATGGGCAAGGTTGTCAGGGCGTTCTTGAACGTCTGCTCGAAAGCAAGGAATTTCAGGATGCCGAGGTTTACAGACTTGTGGTAGCGGATACCGCCTTTATACGGGCCGATAGCATTGTTGTGCTGTATACGGTATCCCATATTGGTGTGTACGTTGCCCTTGTCGTCGGTCCATGTCACACGGAACTCGATGACACGGTCTGGAATACAGAGACGCTCGATGAGGTTGTTTTTCTCAAACTCCGGGTGCTTGTTGTATTCCTCTTCGATGGTAGGAAGTACTTGAGAAACTGCCTGGATGTACTCCGGCTCATTGGGGAATCTCTTTTTCAGATCCTCTACAACTTGTGCTGCATTCATAATCTTTGTTCCTTTTTTAGTTGTTATTTGATGAAAATCTCTTTTTATTTCAAAACTGGTTGCAAAATTAAAGCATTTTTTTTGAATACCAAACATTTTATCGAAAAAAATAAGAAAAAGGTATCTTTTTGTCACTATTTGACCTAAATCAATCAAATAATGACATGAAAATGTATGTTCGTTGTGTACGTAAACAGGTTTTAGGGGGATAAAAAACAGGAGGTAATTCTTAACCGATACTCTATTATTCCCTCTTTCTTGCTCCATTTGATGTATTCGAACGCCAATACAGATATGAAAATCTAATTGTTTTCTATTCAGCCAAGAATTTGCTTAATAAAACGGTTGTAATGGAGAGGTGTTGGTGTTTGGTTTTTGTTGCATATCGGTTATTACCCGAGTTCGATATAAGCAATTTTAGTTTTTGCAGGAAAAAAATAAAGGGATTGCAGACCTAAAGCCACGCTATGGGCAGCAGGCGGATAAGGGGGC
>DBRC01000047.1:40896-58222 GCA_002305505.1 Prevotella sp. UBA1378
CAGAAAAATGGCCAAAAATCAAAAACAGCGTGTATCCCTCGGCCTGCACAGGCAGGGCTGTTACAATGCAAAGAGTGAGTCGCAAGGCGTATTAATGGGAATACCCCGTTGCGAACTCGGATATTATTGCATATTGATGCATGGGAACAGGTTTTGTAAATTTCCCCCGTGGTTTATAAAAGAACCCCCAGAAAACTGTGGCATTTTCTGGGGGTATCATTTTCGGTATACAGAGATATTACCTGTTGCCGTTTACACGGTTCTTAATCTTTTCCACATAAGCGTCGATAACGGCTACGGCTGTGATGTTGACGATGTCGCGCACCGACGAACCGAAGTCGGTAAAGTGTATCGGCTTGTTCAGGCCCATTTGGATCGGGCCGATGATTTCCACGTCGGCATCCAGCAGCTGCAGCATCTTGTACGACGATCGCGCGCTGGTAAGGTTCGGGAATATTAGTGTGTTGGCGTCGTGCCCCTTTAAGCGGTTGAACGGGTACTGTTCGTCGCGCAGCTCCTTGTCAAGGGCGAATCCGATTTGCATTTCGCCTTCTACTGCGAGGTCGGGGTTCTCCTCTTGAAGGATGGCCACGGCATTGCGCACTTTCTTCGAACCGTCGCTGGTGTCGGAACCGAAGTTAGAGTGGCTGATCATGGCGATGTTGGGCTTCTCGTTAAAGAACCGTACGGCCGTGGCCGAAAGCCTTGCCAAGTCTACCAGCTCTTCCGTATTGGGGTTCTGGTTGATAAGCGTGTCTGCAAGGAAAATCGTCCCTTTCTTGGCCGAATTGATGATGTGCATGGTACCGAAATACTTGTATTCGGGGCGCACGCCGATAATCTCCTTTGCCACCTTGATAGTGTTCGAGTATTTGGTGTAAAGACCAGTGATAAACGCGTCGGCATCGCCCGTTTCCACCATCATCATACCGAAATAGTTGCGTTCGAACATCTTGTCGTTGGCCTCTTGCACCGTGTATCCGTCGCGCTGGCGCTTCTCGGTGAGCAGGCGTGCGTAATGCTCGCGGCGCTCCTGTTCGCGTGGATGGCGCAGATTGACGATTTCGATGCCCTCGATGCTTAAGTCGAGCTGCTTGGCCAGTTTCTCAATCGTTTCGTCGTTGCCCAGCAGAACCGGTTCGCAGATGCCTTCAGCCTTTGCCTGTACGGCAGCTTTCAGCATTGTGGGGTGGATGGCTTCGGCGAATACCACGCGTTGTGGGTGGTTGCGTGCCGTGTCGTAGAGCTTCTGTGTCAGCTTTGTTTCCTGCCCCAGCAGCTGGCGCAACTGATTCTTGTATGCAGCCCAGTCGGTTATTTCGCGCCGTGCAACGCCGCTCTCCATTGCCGCTTTTGCTACGGCTGCGCTTACTTCGGTTATGAGGCGCGGGTCTACCGGTTTCGGGATGAAGTACGACGGGCCGAATGTGAGGTTGTTCACGTGGTATACATCATTCACCACGTCGGGTACGGGCTGCTTGGCCAAGTCGGCAATGGCGTGCACGGCGGCCATCTTCATCTCCTCGTTGATAGCCGTGGCGTGTACGTCGAGCGCGCCTCGGAAGATGTATGGGAATCCGATGACGTTGTTTATCTGGTTAGGATAGTCGGAACGCCCGGTCGACATCAGTACGTCGGGGCGGCTGGCCATCGCGTCTTCGTAGGAGATTTCGGGTACGGGATTGGCAAGGGCGAATACTATAGGGTCTTTCGCCATCGAGCGTACCATGTCTTGTGTAAGCACATTGCCTTTAGAGAGCCCCACGAATACGTCGGCATCCTTTACGGCTTCCTCGAGCGTGTGTATGTCGCGGCGGTCGGTGGCGAAGAATTTCTTCTGTTCCGTGAGGTTCGGGAGGTCGCTGGTGATGACGCCTTTGGAGTCGAGCATGACGATGTTCTCTTTCTTTGCGCCCAGTGCCATATATAGCTTGGTGCACGAGATGGCGGCTGCGCCGGCACCGTTGACCACGATTTTCACCTCCTTGATATTCTTCCCGTTTACCTCGAGGGCGTTCTTCAGGCCGGCTGCCGAGATGATAGCCGTGCCGTGCTGGTCGTCGTGCATTACGGGGATGTTGAGCGTGCGTTTCAGGCGCTCTTCGATGTAGAAGCATTCGGGTGCCTTGATGTCCTCCAGGTTGATGCCTCCGAAGGTTGGCGCAATCTTCTCTACGGCCTCGCAAAACTTCTCCGGGTCTTTTTCCGCCACTTCGATGTCGAAAACATCTATTCCGCCGTAAATCTTGAAAAGCAGCCCCTTGCCCTCCATCACGGGTTTGCCGCTCATGGCACCGATGTCGCCCAGTCCGAGCACGGCGGTCCCGTTAGAAATGACTGCTACAAGATTGCCTTTGGCTGTGTACTTGTATGCGTCGTCGGGGTTTTGCTGAATCTCAAGACAAGGATAAGCGACGCCGGGTGAATAAGCCAGTGAAAGGTCGGTTTGTGTACGATAAGCTTTAGTTGGTTTCACTTCGATTTTACCGGGGCGGCCATTCTCGTGGTACGCGAGAGCAGCCTCTTTTGAAATTTTAACCATAAGTGTATATTTGTTTAATGTGTCATTATTACTTCTTTCGGGACGCAAAGATACTAAAAACTATCATAAAACGATAGGTTTTTTAATAAATTTAGTAACTTTGCACCGTAAATGTTTACGAATTCAACAAATAAGGAGGAGAGCTATGTCTAATCAGGTGTCAACTTACAGGCAGGCACTGCGCGAGCAGATTCTGCAGACGGCAATGGAAGCATTTGCCGAAAAGGGTATCCGTGCAGTGAAGATGGACAACATCGCCCGCCGGCTGTCGATCTCTAAGCGTACGCTTTACGAGGTATATGAAAAGAAGGAGGACCTGCTTTTCGAGGGCATAAAGAAGTATAAGGCGCAGAATGACGACGAGATACGTGCCTATGCCGAAAGTCACAATGTGCTCGATTTGATCGTGAAGGTATACTACATGAAGATAGAAGAGTTCCGTGCGATTAATCCGCTCTTTTATACCGATTTGGCGAAGTATCCGCGTGTTGTCGAGTTCCTTGAGGAAGATAAGCGCACGAGCCGCAGCAAGGTGGTTGAGTTTTTTGAGCGCGGGATAAAGGAAGGATATTTCCGCGATAGTGTCAATTATGAAATGATTCCCCATTTGTTCGACGGCTTAGGGCTGTATATAATGAAACACCAGTTGTACCGCGAGTATTCCATCAAGCAGATTTTCGACAACATGTTGCTCGTGGCCTTGCGCGGGTTCTGCACAGAGCGCGGCATAAGCGAGCTTGAAGCACGGTTGGTTTAAAAACACCGCTGTCCGTGGATAATATGCGGTATTCTGGTTTGACCGCTTGCCGGCTATCATTGGCCGGATGCTAATTCCAAACAATCTTGCACTATGAAATTGAAGTTCAGTATCAGTTACAACACGGCATGGGGCGAAGCCCTCTATGTCATTATAGACTACAGGAGCCTGGACGGCACGGCGAGACGGTACCGGCTGCCGATGGTTACCGGCGACGGCTCGCTGTGGACGCTCGAGACGGCTGCGGTCGAATCGCGCCAGCACCCCGTAGGCTCGTTCTGCTACAGCTATCAGGTGGAGGACACGGAAGGGCGGGTGTTGCGGCGTGAGTGGAGCCGCGTGCCGCGCGTCTATCATTTCGATGCCTCGAAGGACTACATCCTGTCGGATGCGTGGCGCGACATACCATTGCAGCATCACCTCTATACCAATGCCTACCTTACCGCTACGGGCGGCAGGCGAGGCGAGGAGGTAGAGCCGTTGCGCATGCCCTTGTTCAGGCGGACGCTGATGTTCCGCGTCTCGGCACCGCAACTGAGACAGGGACAGGCATTGGCCGTTTGCGGCAACCATCCGGCTCTTGGCGACTGGAATCCGTCGCGCTACCTGAAGATGCAGTATGCCGGAATGCACGAGTGGATGCTTACGGTGAATGTTTCCGGCATGGCAATGCCCTTGGAATATAAATATGTCATCGTCGACGAACAGGCGAATGCCTTCATTGCATGGGAAGAAGGGGATAACCGTACCACAGGGAGCATGGAAGCAGGCGACGGGCAGGTGCTGGTATTCAATGGCGGAACCCTGCGGGTGAAAGAAGACACATGGCTGGCAGCAGGAGTGGTGATACCTGTTTTCGCCCTGCGCAGCCGGCATTCGTACGGTGTCGGTGATTTCGGTGATTTGAGGCGCATGGTGGATTGGGCTGTTGCCACGGGGATGAAAGTGATACAGACACTGCCCGTGAACGATACGACGACGACACACGGATGGACCGACTCGTACCCGTACAACACCATCTCGGTCAATGCGCTGCATCCTCATTATGTCGATCTTGAGGCGGCAGGCATTTTGAAGAGTAAGGAGAAGATGACTGCCTATTATCGGCAGCGCAGCGAACTGAATGCGTTGAGCTACAGTGATTATGAAGCTGTAGGCCGCGTGAAGGCGGCGTATCTGCACGATTTGTATGCCGAGAAGGGGAAACAGGTTGTTTCCTCGGCCGGTTATCAGCAGTTTGCCGGTGCCAATGAGTGGTGGCTGTTACCTTATGCCGTGTTCTGTTCTCTGCGCGAGAAGTATCATACGGCGCATTTTCCCGACTGGGGGGAACTGGCGGTATACAGCCGGCAGGCAGCGGAGAGCTATGCCGAGGCTAACAAGGAAGAGGTGCTTTTCGTTTATTTCGTGCAATACCTGCTGCATACCCAGCTGAAATCTGCTGCCGAGTATGCCCGCAGCCACGGCATCGTGCTGAAAGGCGACGTCCCAATCGGTATCTGCCGCGACAGTGTAGAGGCATGGATGCATCCCGGCTATTTCCATCTTGATGCACAGACGGGTACGCCGCCCGACGCTTTCATGCCTAACGGACAGAACTGGGGATTCCCCACCTGTGACTGGGAGGCCATGATGGCTGACGGCTGCCGGTGGTGGCGCAGCCGGTTTGCATGCATGGAACAATATTTTGATGCTTTCCGCATCGACCATGTACTGGGTTTTTTCAGGATATGGGAGATTCCTTGCGGGGCTGTGGCGGGCCAGCTGGGGCACTTCTCGCCTGCATTGCCGCTCACGGTGGGCGAGATAGAGTATTGCGGATTGCATTTCCGCCGCGACCTGTTCACGCTCCCGTTTGCCAACGAAAGGGTTATCAATCGCTTGTTCGGCATCCATGCACAATACGTGCGCGACCATTTCCTTACGGAAAAGGCCTATCAGTTGTATGGCTTGCGACCGGAATACGATACGCAAGAGAAAGTGCGTGCCTATTTCGAGGGGCGGAACGATGAAAACAGCCTGTGGATACGCGACGGGCTCTACCGGCTGCTCAGCAATGTACTTTTCGTGGAAGACCCGCGCCAGCCGGAAATGTACCATCCCCGTATCGGGGCTTATTCGGAAACGGTGTTCGATGTGCTCAGCAGCGAGGAGAAGGATGCCTACATGCGGCTCTATCATAACTATTTCCATCAGCGTCATAACCTGTATTGGGGGCATCAGGCGATGAAGCGACTGCCGGCCGTGCTGCATGATACGCGTATGCTGGTATGTGCAGAAGATCTCGGCATGTTGCCCGATTGTGTGGAGCCGGTATTGGATGCGTTGCGCATCCTGACATTGGAAATCCAGTCGATGCCAAAACAGGCTGGGGGCGAGTTTGCCCATCTCGGGGCCAACGCCTACCGCAGCGTCGCAACCTTCTCTACACACGACATGCCGCCCATGCGGTTGTGGTGGGAAGAGAGCCGGGAGTGTGCGCAACGCTATTATGCCACGATATTGCAGAAAGAGGGGAGGGCACCGGAGCAGTTGCCGGCACACCTGGCCGAAGAGATTATCGCGCGCCATTTGTATTGCCCGTCGATGCTTTGCCTGCTGTCGTTCCAGGACTGGATGGCCATGGACGCCGAACTGCGGGCGAAGAACCCCAGGCAGGAGCGGATAAACATCCCGAGCGACCACTATAACAGGTGGCAATACAGGATGCATTTGACAATAGAAGACTTGTTGGGAGCAGAAAAATACAACAGGAAAGTAAAAACAATGATAACAAGAAGCAGGCGATGAAAGAATATGCTACATATATATTCGACCTTGACGGTACGTTGCTGGACACGCTGAACGATTTGGCTGCCAGCACGAACTATGCATTGCGCACCCACGGCATGCCGGAGCATCCGGTAGAAGACGTGCGGAGGTTTGTGGGGAACGGTGTGAAAAAACTAATGGAGAGGGCTGTGCCCGGGGGGCTGGCGAACCCGTTGTTCGAAGCGGCATACGCTACTTTCCGCCGGCACTATATGGAGCATTCGCTCGACACGACACAGCCGTATCCCGGTGTGACGGATGTGCTGGAAGAGTTGGACCGCAGGGGAAAGAATATAGCGGTGGTAAGCAATAAGTTTTATGCTGCCACGCAGGAACTGTGCCGCCATTTCTTCGGCGACGTGGTAGAAGTCGCCATCGGCGAACGTGAGAACATACGTAAGAAACCGGCCCCTGATACCGTGCTGGAAGCACTGAGGCAGTTGGGTGCGGATAAGGAAGGGGCGGTATACATCGGAGACAGTGATGTAGATCTTGTCACGGCACGCAACTGCGAGATTCCCTGTATCAGTGTGTTATGGGGATTCCGCGACCGCGATTTCCTCGTTGAGCATGGGGCGACAACGTTCATCGGACGGATGGACGAGTTATTGTGAGTTTGGATTAATCCCTAATCCAAACTCACACCAACGTATGCCTCTCGAAGTACGCCTGTACTTCTTCTTTATAGCTATCGGATATAGGGATATATACATTCCCGAAAACGATGCGGAAGCGGTCGATGACGGATGCCTTTGGCATGTGGACGATATATGAGCGGTGGGTACGCAGAAATTCCGGCCGGGGCAGGTAGTCTTCCAGTTTCTTCATGTTCATCAGCGACATGATTTTGTCGCCGTTTTCAAGGTAGATGCGCACGTAGTCCTTCAATCCTTCGATGTACAGTATGTCGTCGAGCGCTACGCGTTGCAGCTTATAGTCGCTTTTTACGAACATAAAGCGGTCTTGTGCGTAAGTCTCCTGTTTGCGCACGGTGTTAAACCATTCCATCGCCTTGTTCGAGGCCGATAGGAAATCATCGTAGCTGACGGGTTTCAGGAGATAATCGAGCGCATTTACTTTATAGCCTTCTACGGCATATTGGCTGAATGCCGTGGTGAATATAATCTTGGTATTGCGGGGAAGAATCTTCGCAAACTCTACACCGCTTAACTCGGGCATTTGTATGTCGAGAAAAATGAGGTCTACCGGATTGTCGCGCAGAATCTTCATGGCTGCAATGGCACTGTTGTAGGTGCCGGTGAGATGGAGGAACGGCGTCTTTTGCACATAGCTCGCAAGCAAGTCGGCTGCCAGCGGTTCGTCGTCAATGATAGCACAATTTAGTGTCATAGATAGTTATTATTGATGAATATTTTGTATTATCTTCATTTGTTCCCTTTTTCCATTCGTATTTCCCCGGATAAGTAAGGTCGAGCCTTTGCGCTACTTGAGCCAGTCCGATACCATGCCCGCTGCGGTCTTTTTCCGTCTTCGGGAAATAGCTGTTTTCTATGTCACAAACAATTTTCCCCTCGTCGGCCGTTATCTTGACATGGATATAGCTGGGCAGCAGCGGGCTTACCCCGTGCTTGAAAGCGTTTTCTATCAGCGAGATGAAGATAAGAGGGGCTATTTGTATGTTACAAGCATCGGGAAGCTCGAACGATGTCTGTACGTCTACATTGTTCGCCAGCCGTATTTTCATCAAGTTGATATAATTCGTCAGGAACTCTACCTCGTCCGATAAGTTCACGTAAGGCCGCTGATTGTCGTAAAGCACATGGCGCAGCATTCGGCTCAATTCCTGTATCGCCTCTTGTGCCCTATCCGTATCGAATGCGGTGAGTGCATAAATGTTGTTCAGCGTATTGAGCAGGAAGTGGGGATTTATTTGTGAACGCAGGTTTTTCAGTTCCGCCTCCGTACGCTCCGCCTCCGCCAGCCGGCGGGCATTCTCGGAAGTTTGCCACCGCATGGCTAAATGGATGGCCGTAGCGATTGCGGCTGCAATGGCGAGGTTGAAAATGTCGCGCAGGAGGATAAACCCTATTTCCCATTCTCCGGGCTTATGGTGGTAAGGGCGGTTGTCGTTAAAAAACGAATGGGTAAACGACAGCCAGTAATGTATGGCGATGCCCATGGCGATGATGAGTATGGTGTTGATAATCCAGTAATAGCGCTTTTCGCCGGAGATGAAATAGCGGGGCGTGAGCCACAGGTAGTTGACATAGAAGACAACCATGAGCGACAACGGCGATGCGCACATCATTAAGTATCGCACGAAGTTGAAATCTGCATGGTTTATGAATGTCAGTGGCGATAGGAACAAGATGCTCCATATCGCCACATGCAATGAGATGATAAGCCGTTTATTCATAGCGCAAAGCCTCTATCGGGTCGAGTTGTGCAGCTTTCTTTGCCGGATACCAGCCGAAGAAGACACCGGTGAAGGTACATACGGCAAACGACATCACGATGGTCCAGATTTCAATGGCGATAGGCCAATGGGCAAACATCTTGATGGCATACGATGCGCCGATGCCTATCAGCACGCCAATGATTCCTCCCGTTACGCTGAGCAGGATAGCTTCGATGAGAAACTGGTTGAGGATATCCACGCCCCTGGCACCTACCGACATGCGCAGACCTATTTCGCGGGTGCGCTCCGTGACGCTGACATACATGATGTTCATGATGCCGATACCACCGACAATCAGGGAGATGCCCGCTACGCAGCCCAGCAAGATGGTGAGCATGTTGGTAGTGGAGTTCATCATGCTCGACAGTTCTTCCTGCGAGCGTATGTTGAAGTCGTCTTCGTCGGCCTCTGTGTTGTCGGTCGCGTCCTTCAGCTTATGCGTGCGGCGCAGGATGCTGGTGATTTCTTCCGTGGCCTTTTCGGTCACACCCTCCGTAATGGCCGAACACTGGATGCCTCCCAAATACGTCTGGGCCAATATTCGTTTCATGACAGAGGTGTAAGGAGCCAGCACCAGATCGTCTTGATCCATACCCATTGAGTTGTATCCTTTCTTTTTCAATATGCCGATGACACGGAACGGGATACTATTGAACCGGACGACCTTGCCGACGGGGTCGCTGCCGTCGGGGAACAGGTTATCTACGACCGTCTGTCCCAATATGCATACCTTTGCGCTCGACTTGATGTCGGCATCGGTGAACATCTCGCCGTCGGCAATCGTCAGTTGGCGTATTTCAAGATAGTCGCGATTCACCCCGTAAAGCGACGACGGGGTGTTCTCGTTGCCATAGATCCACTGTCCGCTGCTGGATACCACCGGGCTGATGGCCTTGATGTATTTGCACTCTTCCTTTATGGCCTCATAATCGGTCATCTTCAGCGTTTCCATCGACGAGGCATCTTGGCGCACGCCGCCCCGGCGGTCGGCACCGGGAGAAATCATAATCATGTTAGAGCCCATCTCGGCAATGTTCGACTGTATGCTCTGTTTGGTCCCCTGTCCCACGGCAAGCATCGTGATGACCGACGCGATGCCGATGATGATGCCGAGGGCTGTGAGGAACGACCGGGTCTTGTTGGCCGCGATCGCCCGCAAGGCTATTTTAAATAGGTTGGTATAATTCATATCGTTGCATCATTATTCGTCTGTACTTTTGGGGAGGGCTGCAAGCCCTTCGGCCGCCGACAATATGTTGCCGTTATATTCGTCGCTGATCACCTTGCCGTCGCGGAGCATGATGTTGCGGCTCGAATAATGGGCGATGTCGGGATTGTGTGTCACGAAGATTATCGTGCGCCCCTCTGCATGTAATTTTTGAAAGAGGACAAGTATTTCGTACGAGGTACGTGTGTCGAGGTTGCCGGTGGCTTCGTCGGCGAGGATGACGGCCGGGTTGTTCACCAAGGCACGGGCGATGGCTACACGCTGCATCTGCCCTCCCGACATCTGGTTCGACTTGTGGTTCAGCCGTTCTCCCAGGCCCACAGCCACCAATGCCTCTGTTGCTCTCTGACGGCGCTCTGAAGCCGAAACCTCGCTGTTGTACATCAGCGGCAGCTCCACATTCTCCACACTTGTGGTTTTCGACAGCAGATTGTAGTTTTGGAAGATAAAGCCGATTTTACGGTTGCGGAGTACGGCACGCTGGGATTTCGACATCGTGCGCACACTGATACCGTCGAGATAATACTCGCCGCTTGAGGGCGTGTCAAGGCAGCCCAGCTGGTTCAGCAGTGTAGACTTGCCCGACCCCGACTTTCCCATGATGGTGACAAACTCCCCCTCGTGTATCTTGAAGGATACGCCTTGGAGTGCATGTACTATCTCGTCGCCGACAAGAAATTCGCGCTTTACGTTGTCGAGTTCGATGACAACTTTCTTATTTCCACTCATGAGAATCTTATTTATTTCTTGTTGCTTTTACGTGGGCCCGGAGCAAACGGCGATTGTTCCTGGCTGGCTTCTTCTGTTCCGTCTTCTTCAGAATCTGTCTTTATTCCGGTAACGATGGATGTACCGTTGGCTATTCCGCTTACCACCTCGGTATGCGTGCCGTCGCTCATGCCAATCTGTATGCTGTGCGATTTCAAGGTATTGCCTTCAAGCGTCCATACCTTGTTCTTGCCTTTGGCATTGTCCACTATTTTGTTCTTGCCCACGGTTTCTGCCGTTGGCGAGAATCTCAGTGCCTTGCTCGGTACGCTCAGCACGCCCTGTTTCTCGGCTGTATAGATGGTGACGTTGGCTGTCAGCCCCGGTTTCAGTTTCAAGTCTTTATTAGGGGCGCTGATCACCACTTCGTACGTAACGACATTGTTGGTTGTAGTGGCTTCCTGCCTCACTTGCGTTACCGTGCCTTCAAACGTGTCGTTCGGGAAGGCGTCGACGGTGAACGATACGCGCTCGCCCTCTTTTACATCGCCGATATCAGCTTCGTCCACATCGGCTACGACGCGCATGTCGGTCAGGTCTTTGGCGATGGTGAACAGTTCCGGCGTGCTGAAGCTGGCTGCCACGGTCTGGCCTTCTTCAACGGATTTCGAGAGCACAACGCCGTCGATGGGCGATGTGATGGTGGCATAGCCGAGATTGGTCTGTGCTTTCTGCACGCTTTCCTTAGCCGAAGCCACTTGCTCTTTGGCCTTTTGATAGCTCAACTGCGCGTTCTCATAATCGTCGGCACTTACCAAACCTTTATTGTACAGCGTCTTGTAACGGTTAAAGTTGGCCGATTCGTAATTCAGCGTGCTCTGTGCCGACGATAAGTTGGCCTTTGCGGTGTTGAGTTCGCTGGTCAGGTTGGTCTTGTCGAGTTCGGCAATCACCTGCCCTTTCTTCACTATGCTGTTATAGTCGACATACAGTTTGCTTACGATGCCCGAAACCTGTGTGCCCACCGTGACCGAGGTTACCGGCTCGATAGTGCCTGTAGCAGTAATGCTGTTATGGATATTTGCCGGGCCAGCTTTTGCCGTCTCGAACGAAATCGTTTCTTCTTTCTTTCCTCCGGAAACGAGCCATGCCGCCACGGCCACAACTACTACAGCAATGACGCCGATCCATATTTTGCTAATCTTTTTCATATTATGTGTATTTTGTTTTTATGTTTGAACATTATTGATTTTCCTTTTTTTCTTCAGATTCCCAGTGTTTCCCCTTTGTAGAATTTCAGGAGTTGTTGATTGAGAATCGCCATGTACTTGCTTTGGAGCTTGTTTTGCTGTGCGTTGAGCAAGTTGGTTTTCCCGGTCATCAGCTCAATGATGTTTTTCAGCCCTAACCGGAACTGCTCGCTGAGCAAGTCGTAGCTGGATTGCTCGCTTGCTACGGCCGTCTGTGCGGCTTTGAATTTCTGCTGGTTGGTATTGGCATCCAGCCAATAGCTTTCCACCGTGCTGTACAGTTGTTTTTGCTTGTCCTGTAAGTCGAGCAGGCTTTGCTCGCGCTGGATAATCGCTTTATTGACGGATGTTTTCGTCTTCCGGTTGTCAAAGATGGGGATGCTTACTGTAACACCAGCGGATGCGTCGAAGTTGGTCTTCAGCTGCGTGCCCCATGTTGTTGATGCCATTGAGGTGGTGCTGGTGCCCAAACCGCCGGTCAGGCTGATTGTTGGCAATTTCCCTGCTTTTGCGATGGCAATGCTCAGGTTGCTGCTTTTGATTGCCAGCTCGCTGTTGGCTATCTCCGGGCGGGTAGCTAAGGCCGTTTCATATACAGAGTGCAGCGGCGGAATCTCGGCCAGTGCCTGCTCGTCGGTAGCCCCGGGCACATCGATGTCAAAGTCTTGATCGTCGGTTATTTCGAGTAATTGTTTCAATTGTAGCTTGTAGCTGGCTATATTGCTCTCTGCCTCCACGATGTTGTACTGGTCTTGTGCCGTTTGTGTTGACAACTGTGCCAAGTCGGCTTTCGACATTTTCCCTACTTTCATCATCTCGGCGCCGCGTTCTTCGTTCTTCTTGCTGGTTTCGTAGCTTTGTTTGTTTACGGCAACGGCTTCATTCAAGTAGAGTATCTGTACATACAGTTGCGCTATTTTCTCTTGGATGCTGTTGGCTGTTTCTGCCGAGTCGAGCTCTGCTTGCTGTTCAGCCAGTTCAGCCAGTTTCGCATTGTTGCGGTTCTGATTGCCGTTCCATACTGTCCAGCTGGCGTTCAGGCCGTAGCTTCCGTTGTAGTATGTCTTGTTTACGCTTGTGGATACCGTGCCGTTGGATACCGTGGATGTGCCTTCGTTTATCCATGGGCGGTAGCCTACCGACTGGTTTGTAGAGAAACTTAGCGACGGCAGCAGGCTGGCCTTGGCCTGCTTGGTATCTTCGGCAGCCGACTGCTTTGCCAGCTTGTTCTTCTTCAGTGTGATGTTGTTGGCCAGGGCATAGTCGATACACTCCTTCAATGTCCATTTCCTTGAAGGGTCTGCCATTGCCGTCCCTGCCGAAAACACCAATGCTGCAATGATGATAATTCCTTTTTTCATATTCGTTCTACATATAATTTCATGGTGCAAAAGTAGAAAGAAATAACGGACGGGAAAAATATTATATATGTTTATTGGCAGTTAGTAGAAATAAACAGCCAAATCTTAGATAAGATTTGGCTGTTTAACAAATGTTTAGAATTGCTGCAGTCGGGCGATGTATTTACCTATTATATCGAACTCGATATTGACGGTAGTGCCGACTTTTATATCGCAAAAGTTGGTATGTTCCAGTGTATAGGGGATGATGGCAACCTGGAAGGTGTTGTCTGTAGGGTTGCACACCGTCAGCGATACGCCGTTTACGGTTACGCTCCCTTTATTTACGGTAAAGTATCCGTTGCGGGCCATTTCTTTATCCAGCTGGTATTCGAATGTGAAATAGGTGCTTCCGTCCGCATCTTCTATGTTGGTGCAGCGGGCGGTCTGGTCTACGTGCCCTTGTACGATATGGCCGTCTAACCGCCCGTTCATTACCATCGAGCGCTCCACGTTGACTTTATCCCCTATCCTCAACAAGCCGAGGTTGGAGCGCTCAAGCGTTTCCTTCATGGCCGTTACTGTATAGGCGTTCCCTTCTATATGTACCACTGTGAGGCACACACCGTTATGTGCCACGCTTTGGTCGATTTTCAGTTCGTCGACGAATGAACACTCCAGCGAGAAGTCGATATTCCCGCGGTCTTTCTTTATGGCTACTACTGTAGCAAACTCTTCTATGATACCGGCAAACATAACACTATGGGTTTTTGAAAAAGGAAAGGTCGTACCGATGATGTGATGAAAACTCCTATGAAATAAGATTTGAGAGCTCCCCGTCTTTGTAATCCACTGGCTTTATTGCTTGCCTGAAAGGCTTGTGGCCCGCCATCGACAAAAGATGTCTTCTCTGTTTTCGTTGTAATTTGATGAGTATCCCTATCGAACCGATACGACCTCGTATTCCTTTTTGTTTTATATTGCAAAGATACATATTTTTTCTAATCCGGCAAAGAATTGATAGATAATTTTGCCTCCTTGCATTAAAAAACGCTGCCTTTCATTTTGGCGTGTCTTCTTTCCGGCCGTTCTCTTCCTTGTTTTTGTTTTCCCTGTACTTTGAAGGCGTTATCCCTGTCTTCGACTTGAAGATACGTGTAAAGTATACGGGGTCGTTGAACCCTGTGTTATAAGCTATCTCAGCTATGGTGTCATTGCTTTTGTCGAGGTACATAATCGCTTTCTTTAGCCTGAAATCGCTGATGAACTCCTTTGGGGAGAGGCCTGTAAGGGATTTCAGTTCGTTATAATACGATGTCCGGCTCATGGAAGACTGTGCCACTAAGTCTTCTATCTTCAAGCTCGAGTCGGCATAATGCTCTTCCAGCCAGTCCAGCTGCTGTTTTACGAAGTCGAAATCCTCCTTGTGTTTAAAGGCCATTTCTTGCGGGCCTAATTTCAGTACCCTCATCTTGGCGATGCGTGCTTGCCGCTTGCGGCGGTAATGCACGGCAAGCATGGCGGCGGTGGCAGCCAGGAGTATATAAATCCATATAGCCGAGGACGACAGCAGGAAGTAGGGCGGTACCACCACTTCGATGCTCTTGATGTCGTATGTCTCCGGAGATTCCAGCAAGAAGGCCTTCACCTTAAAGGTATAGGTGCCCGCCGGGACATCAGAGTAGCTCACGGTTCTCGACCTATCTGCGTTAATCCACTCCTTGTCGTAGCCTTCCAGCATATATTGGTAATGTACGCGGTGCTGCAGCTGGTAGTTGAGCGAGGCGAACCGGAACGCGAACAGGCTGCTGGGCTTGGGCAGTTCCACCTTCCTGCTTTCGGGTACGTAATATGTATATGTGTCGTTCAGGCGCGGACTGATAAGCTCGTCGTCCAAGTAGAAGTCTGTAATGCGCAGCTTCAGCATGGAGCCGGATGTGGTTACCAGCTTGTCGCGGTCTACGACATAGTATCCGTTCAGCGTCCCGAATAGTATATTGCCGTTCGGCAGTGTCACGGCAGCCCCTTCCGAACATACCGTGTCGTCCACGCCGTCTTGTATGGTAAACATGCTGAAGATGCCCTTGTTCGTGTTGTACGAGCAGAGTATATGGTCGGTGGCGAACCATACGTTGCCCCGTTGGTCGAATGTGATGCTTTTGATTTCCTCTGAGGGCAGTCCGTCTTTTCCCCCGTAGGTCCTGAACCTCCAGTTTCCGTCCTCGTCTTTCCCCGTGCAGCGGCTCAGTCCGCCTCCGTTTGTGCCTACCCACATCGCCCCCTGCTTGTCACAGGCTAAGCAGATGATGTCGTTGCTGTTCAGGTTGTTTTCCCCGTTTTCAGAGGCCGTCACTTTCCCTATCGTCACCTTCCGGCCCTTGTACGACATGACCAGGATACCGTCGGTGGTACCTGCCCATATCTTACCGTTCTTGTCCATCGCGAGCGACCTCACTTTCATGTACGCGTTGCGTGGATAGCTTTCTATGTAGTTGTCCTTATTTAATACGATGTATTTGCCTTGGCGCGTTTTCGTCAGTATGTTCACGCCGCCTCCGTATGTTGCAATCCAGATGTTGCCCTCTTTGTCTTCAACCGAGCTGTACACGTTGTTGCTGTTGAGGCTCAGTTTGTCCTTACTGTTGTTCACGAAGCTCTCGAATGCGTACCCGCTGCCCGACGGCGTCATTTTAATGAGCCCATTGCCTTTCGAGCTGATCCAGTAATTCCCGTGGCGGTCTTTGTTGATGCCGTAGATGCGGCCGAGCCGGCTACCGTTGTCGGTTATGGCGGTTTTCTTCCCGTCTTTAAACGCGAACAGCGCCCCCGACTTATTGCCTATCAGCAGCATTTTTTCCTGTTGGTCGTAATACAGTGCTCTGGTCTCGTTGATGTTCGAGTGGTCTTCGCCGGGTATCAGCAGCTCCCTTTGGATGGTATTTTTCAGTATCTCCAGCTTCTCGAGGCCGCGGCGGCTGGTCGACTCCCATATCACCCCCTCGGGCAGTGCGAGGAATGCGGCGACGGTGTTCGACAGGTTCCACGGGTTAGCCGGGTCGTTATGGAAGTATTGTATCTCGTCCGTTGCGCGGTTATAGTAGCCGAACCCTCCGTGGTTCATTATCGCCCATACGGTTTGGTTCACTTCTTGTATGATGGCGCCCTTGGCGTCGTATTGGGGCACAAAAACCTTCTGCGTATAGCTCTTTATGTCGCCCGTATGCAGGTTCAGTCGTGAGATACCCTGCTTCAATGTCGTGAACCACAGGAGCTTATGGCTGTCGACGAAAAGCGATGTGATGCTTTCTCCGAAGTCTTTGATGACATATGCCTCTTGCCCATAGGCGAACGACACGAGTTTGCCCGAACGCGTGCCTGCATAGATATTAAACCCGTTGGAATACATGTGCTCGATGTATTCGTTGGCGAACTCCCCTCTCTGCTCTATCGTCTCGTCGCTTAGGTTGAGCCGGTGTATGCCCTTGTCCGTCCCGGCCCATAAGTCGTTGCGGTAGCCCTCGCAGATAGAGGTGACGGAGAAATCCCTGGTGGAGATGAGCTGTGTTTTCATGGTGTTCTTTTCCAATCTCATCTTATAAACGCCGATGCCGTCGATGATGGCAAATACATCCCCTATGCTGGTTACGGTCAGCGGATGGCTGGTTTTGAACTCTTGGTATCCGGTAACGTTCTCCAGGGCATTGGTTATTTTGTCGGTATTCCGGTTGAGCACGAAGATGCGCCCGTCGTACATCCGTAGCCATATATTCTGCGCGATGTCTACTTTCAGGTCGAGAATCCGGTTGTGAAGCAGCGGGACACGGCTTTGCGACCCCATCTCGTAATTGTAGAAATTGAAGCCGTCGAAGCGCGAAAGCCCGTTCCATGTAGCTATCCAGATGTATCCGTAACCGTCCTGCACAATGTCGGATACGGCATTGCTCGACAGTCCGTCATCTGTTGAATAATGTGATAGGGATGCTTGTAATGTCTGTGCATTAGCGGTGATATTCGGTAGCGCAGATGTTACGAGTAGAATTAAAAGTAGTTTAGCGGTTTTCATTACCATAAATAATATGTTGGATTGTATCATCTGCAAAAATAATAATAATATGGCAAAGTGCCAAAGAAAATCCCGAAAAACAGATTATAAGACCTGGGTTCGGGATAAGAATATCACGTTCATCCGGCCGTCGATTCCCCCCCGCGCTGTGGCGGCTGTGCCGTTGCAGCGCAAAGCATTTGCGCCTGTTTTGATTTTTGGCCATTTT
>DBRC01000047.1:58297-70813 GCA_002305505.1 Prevotella sp. UBA1378
TATAAATCTTTTCGCCCCCTTATCTACCTGCTGCCCACCGCTTGCCTTTAGGGCAGCTATCCCTTGCGTCTTTACTGCGGAACCTAATTACTTATCCCGAACCCGGGTTGTTCTTAGAAGACAGGCGAGGGTGGGGAGGGGGAGGCGAAAGGGGTGGTTATGTAGCCATGGGCATATATGCGGGGCAATAAAAAACCGCCGGACAAAGTCCGGCGGTTTACTTTTCTTTAGTTCGTTGTTATGAGTGATTACTCAGCAGCAGGAGCTTCTGCAGGAGCAGCAGCGCTATCAACGGCAGCTGAATCAGTAGCAGCGCTGTCAACAGCAACTACAGAGTCAGAATCAACCGGAGCAGCCTGCTCAGTCTTGTTACCACCGCATGATGCGAACGAAATAGCTGCTACAGCTACGAACATAAATACTAATTTCTTCATTTTCTTTGCTTTTTAAATCTGTAAAACAATCATTTGTTTATTAAAACGTTGCAAAGGTATACATTTTTTCAATACGTTGTACTTTTTTTTATGACTTTTTTTGGCCTTACAGTGTAACTTTTTTGTAACATGTTGATAATAAAGAGATTGTGAATTGTTAATTTTTTCATGTTTTCTTGATTTTCATCTTTATCCGTGCGATAGGGCACAAAATAGCTAAAAAATATGTACCTTTGCACGGTAGAATCATTATACATTATATTATATGATAGATACATCTGCCTTTCAAGGCAAGAAAGCGGCCTATTATACATTGGGATGCAAGCTGAATTTCTCGGAAACTTCCACCTTTGGCAAAATGTTACAGGACATGGGGGTCGTTTCCGCGCAGAAGGGAGAAGAGGCCGACATCTGCCTTATCAACACTTGTTCGGTGACCGAGGTAGCCGACCAGAAATGCCGGCAGGCTATCCACCGGATGGTGCGTAAGCATCCCGGCGCCTTTGTCGTCGTGACAGGCTGTTATGCACAGTTGGGGGCCGAAGCAGTGAGCCGTATCGACGGTGTCGACTTGGTGCTGGGTTCTAACGAGAAGGCCGACCTTATACAGTTCCTTTCGGCAGCTTGGGCCGAGAAAACCGGCGGAGACAGCCTGCACCGCCACCACTCCGTGAAGACAAAGGACATAAAGTCTTTCGCTCCGAGCTGTTCGCGGGGCAACCGCACGCGTTTTTTCCTGAAAGTGCAAGACGGATGCGACTATTTCTGTACATACTGTACCATCCCTTATGCACGCGGCTTCAGCCGTAACCCGACGATAGCCTCGCTGGTGGAACAAGCGCGGCAGGCGGCCGGAGAGGGAGGGAAGGAGATTGTGCTGACGGGTGTGAATATCGGTGATTTCGGCAAAACTACCGGTGAGCGGTTCATCGACTTGGTACGTGCCCTCGACGGGGTAGAGGAGATACGGCGCTATCGGATCAGCAGTCTGGAGCCCGACTTGCTGGGCGACGAACTCATAGCCTACTGCGCTTCGAGCCGGGCATTCATGCCCCATTTCCATATCCCGCTGCAGAGCGGCAGCGACGCGGTGCTGAAGCTGATGCACCGGCATTACGACCGTGCGCTGTTCGCAGAAAAGATACACCGTATCAAAACGCTGATGCCCGATGCCTTCATCGGGGTAGACGTGATGGTGGGGTGCAGGGGCGAAACGCAGGAGTACTTCGAGGACACCTACAGGTTCTTGGAGGGGCTCGACGTTACGCAGCTGCATGTGTTCCCGTACTCGGAACGGCCAGGCACGCCGGCACTGCATATCCCTTACGTGGTGAGCCGGCAGGATAAGAAGGTGAGAAGCAAGCGCCTGCTGGAGCTGTCGGAGCAGAAGACACATGCCTTTTATGCGCGCCACAGCGGGCAGGAGGCCGAGGTGTTGTTCGAGAAAGCACCGCGCGGCAAGGCGATGCACGGGTTTACCCGTAATTACATCAGGGTGGAACTGCCGCCGGCCGAGGCTAAGGCCGAATATGATAACCAGTTGCTGCGCGTGCGGCTGGGGGGATTCAATCACGACAAAACAGCTTTGAGGGCCATTATATAATATAATAAGGTATGGATAAAGTAGCAATCGTAATCCTTAACTGGAACGGGGCGGAAATGCTGAAACGGTATCTGCCGGTGGTGATGGAATATTCGTGTGTCGAAGCAGCAGTCTACATTGCCGACAATGCTTCGACGGATGCGTCGCTGGACTTGCTCCGCCACAGCTTTCCCAAGTGCCGGCTTATCGTACTGGAAAAAAACTGGGGCTTTGCCGACGGGTATAATAAGGCGCTGAAGCAGATAGAGGCAGAATATTATCTTTTGCTGAACTCGGACATCGAAGTGACGCATCACTGGCTCACACCGTTGATCGAGTTTATGGACAGTCATCCCGCTGCCGCTGCCTGCCAGCCTAAGTTGCTGAGCGTCTCAGACCGCGACATGTTCGAGTATGCCGGGGCAAGCGGAGGCTTCCTCGACAGGTACGGCTACCCTTTCTGCAGGGGGCGTATTTTCGAAACGGTAGAGGAAGACGAAGGGCAATACGACTATACGCAGGAGGTGCTCTGGGCTACGGGTGCCGCACTGATGATAAGGGCTGCCGACTATTGGGCTGCTGGCGGGCTCGACGGCCGTTTCTTTGCCCACAACGAAGAAATCGACCTGTGCTGGCGTTTGCGTATCCTCGGCCGGAAGATTTATTGTATTCCGGAGAGTTACGTCTTCCATGTGGGTGGGGGGACGCTTCCGAAAAGCAATCCGATGAAGACATTCTTTAATTTCCGTAATAACCTTACGATGCTCTACAAGTGCCTGCCCGAAGAAGAATTGAAGCATGTGATGCGAATGCGCTGGATACTCGATTACCTGGCGGCTTGGGAGATGCTGCTGTTGAAGGGGAGCGCCGGCGATTTCATGGCGATATACCGTGCGCGCCGTGCTTTTAAGAAGTGGCTGCCCGGTTTCAAAGCCGACAGGGAAGCTATCCAGCAGTCGCGTGTGGATAAAGAAATACCAGAGCAACGACGGTTCTCCTTGCTCTGGCAATATTATGTTAAGAGCCTTAAACGCTATTCCGACCTTCCGTCTACTGAATAATCAGCGGCTCGCTCAGTTCGCGCTTCCAGTTCCTCAGGTACTCGAACCATTCGTCGGCCGAGCGGAACCCGGATGCCTCGTTGGCCGAGCAGAACGTGATGTCGTAATGGAGGCGGTCGGCGGGGCAGCCTACCACATAAGGATAGTTGTCCTTATTGGCAGGCAGTTCGCTGATGATGTTCTGTTGCGGGATGTTGATGCCCAGCCCCACGGTTTCGCGCTTGTGCCCGGCCGAGTCTTTCTCGCTGACGGGCCAGTCGGTTCCCCAGCATCCGCGCAACCCTTTCTTGTCGCTCATCTCTTTCGAGTTTTTAACGTTGATGATGCCCGTGGCAAACCGGCAGTCGGGCACTGACTTATTGAAGCGGATGTCTACGGAACAGTCGCGGTGGCCGGCATACAGGGTATAGCGGGTGGCCATGTCTATCCTTTCGGGGCTTGAGGGCGTTACTTTCCATCCCTTATCCACCACCTCTACCACCGTGCGGAGCGGTCCTTTGGCCATAATCCTCAGTGTGCGGTGCTCCACATCCTTCAGCATCTGCGGTTGCTGTCCGTCCCATCCGCGCAGTGTGCCCAGTCCGAAGGTTTCGCCCACCCACAGCACGTCGTCGCCATAGCCGCCGGCTTTCTGCTCCTTGTCCGGGTAGAACTGTGTGTCGCGCAGTTCGAGCGCCATGCGGTTCTTGCCGTATATGTCGACCGTCTGCCGATGGTCGAAGTAGATGCGGTAGGCCACAAGCTCGCTTTCGAAAGCCGGTCCGTGATGGTGGAGCATCCAGTAGGGGTTGGTACCGTTGTCTACGGTTAGACTGCTGATGTAGAGGTCCTGTGCGTTGGTGCTTTTTATTTTCTTGTTAGTCAGCAGCATTTCGGCGTAGACACGCGGAGCGTATTCCCGTGGTTTCCCGTCGGGCAGCAGTTGCACGCTGAATTTCTGCTTGCTTTTCTTGCCGATGTCAGTCAGGAAGCAAAGCTCGTCGTATTTTCCGTCGCCGTCGAGGTCGTCGAGCTGCGAGGGAATCTCTTTCCCGCCTTTCATGACGACGGCCGAGCGGACGTCTGTCCCGTACGCACTGAGCTGCAATACCACGGGAGCGTCTTTGCGCGCAGTTGCCGAATTGTTCGTTACGTTCACGTCTATTGTCTTCTGTGCCGTAGCCGTCAGGCAGCATGCGGTAAGCAGTGTCAGGAGAATGATGTTTCTTTCCATGCTTGTCTTTGTTTTATTCGTTAGTTCTTAGGATGATACAAAAATACTGAAAATATGGGAATATATCTCTGCTTTTTTGCAGAAATCTTACTAAAAGATACTTTGTGTATAGTATTTTTTATCTTTTTTAGGTTAAAATTTTGTATCTACAATAATTTTTAGTATATTTGCATGGAAAATTAACAATATTCAATATTTCACCAACCGATTACCGAAGTGCGTAAGGTTTATTTTTTTCTGATCGCAGTCATGATAGCCTGTATAGGTTGCGAGTGGCGTCTGAAGCCGGTTGTCGACAACGGGGCGGGTAAAAGCATCGTTGTCGAACGTTATGACAGGATTGAGAGCCAGTATCTCACGACGGGAGACTTTTCCGCCTTGCAGCAGATGAATACCGGTTATCCTATGCAGACGCGCATGCTGATAGAAGACGTGCTTAGAATCGGAAAGGTGAACGACCCGGAAATCAACAGCAAGTTTTTGAATTTCTATCAAGATACTACGCTGCAGAGCCTGATTCGTGAAGTGGGGGAGCAGTATGCCAATATGGACGACATCAACAGGGATTTGGATGCATCGTTCAAACGCCTGCAGAAAGAGTTGCCCGGCATAGAGCTTCCGCAGGTATATGCGCAAATCGGCTCGTTAGACCAGAGCATCATTGTGGGCAATAATATGCTGGGTATCAGTCTTGACAAGTATTTAGGCTCCGATTTCCAGTTGTACCTGCGCTTCTATCCGGCATCGCAGCGGCAGTTGATGACGCGTACGATGATTATTCCCGATTGTCTCGGCTTTTATCTCCTCAGCCTTTACCCCATGCCCCACAATAAGGAGCTGACCCAGCTCGATTGTGACATCCACATGGGGAAAATACAATGGGTAGTGAACAAGATAATGGACAAGCGCATATTCAATAATGAATATGTGAAGACGGTAGAGCGGTATATGAAGGCTCATAAGGGCGTGACGGTTGAGCAGTTGCTTATGAACAACGATTATACCAGCATTATCCGGTCGTGAGGGCGTTCTTCCCTTGGAAAGCGCCTGTCCTTTTCAGGTGGTTTGTCAGCAGGTTCGTAAATTCGTAGTTCTTCAGTCCCCATTGCGGGGCAATGAGCAACTCCTTGGGCGATTGTGACACGAAACGCTCCAGGACCAAGTCTTTGCGCAACAGTTGTATATAGTTGGTTATTAATCTGATGTATTCCTCAACGGTATACAGGTGGAACGGCTTTTCGGTATAAGCATCAGCAAGTTTCGTATTACGGATAATCTGCATTTGGTGGATTTTCAGGATATCCAGT
Source organism: Prevotella sp. UBA1378 (assembly GCA_002305505.1). Lineage (GTDB taxonomy): Bacteria > Bacteroidota > Bacteroidia > Bacteroidales > Bacteroidaceae > Prevotella. The sequence continues at coordinate 63,895 of DBRC01000047.1, forward strand.
TTCAGTGAAGATATGACCGGTGCCTGCCGCAGGCTTTCAGCCTCGTCCTCACCGGGCAATCCCAGTATGATGTGCCCCCCGGTAAGAATCCCACGGTCGGCAGTTTCGCTTATGGCTTGTCTGGAGCATTCGAACGTATGCCCCCGGTTGATGCGCCGCAGCGTATCGTCGTTCGCCGTTTCAATACCGTATTCCACGATAAGGAATGTCTGCCGGTTCAGTTCTTCCAAATAGTCGAGCAGCGCTTCCGATATGCAGTCGGGACGCGTACCGATAACGATACCCGCCACATCTTCTGTGTCCAGTGCTTCCCCGTACATCCGTTTGAGCGATTCGACCGAACCGTACGTATTAGTAAATGCCTGAAAATAGGCCAAGTATCGCATATCCGGATACTTATGTGCGAAAAACCGTTTGCCCTCTTCGAGCTGTTCGCGGATAGAGCGGTTGCGGTCGCAGTAGGCCGGGTTGAACGTACGGTTGTCACAATAGATACATCCTCCCCTGCCGATGCTTCCGTCGCGGTTGGGGCAGGAAAATCCGGCGTCTACCGAAATCTTCTGTACGCGGAACGGAAACTTGCCGCGTATCCATGTGCCGTAGTCGTTGTATAAGGCCTCATTCATATTATTTAAAACTATCAGCGTGCAAAATTACAAAATAAATACGTATCTTTGCAAGATATTAAATAAAGATTATGAAAAGGATTTCTTTTATGTGTGCAGCATTATTGGCGGTTACGGCACAATTGCTGGCAGGCAATAAGCTGGATTTGCAGAGCATAACGAAAGGCGAGTTCAGAAGCGAAGAGTTTGCCGAGGTACGTGCGGCGGCTGACGGTGATACGTACACCCAAATCAGCAGCGACGGCAAACGGATTGTAAGGTACTCGTTCAAGACGGGGAAGCAGGTCGGTGTGCTTTTCGATGTGAATACGGTAAGAGGTAAGAAGATAGAGGCGGTGAGCGGCTACGTGATGAGCCCCGACGGGCGGAACATCCTGATTCAGACCGAGAAGAAACCCATATACCGCCGCTCATTTACTGCGGTTTACTATATCTTTAACGTCCAGAACAATAAAATGGTGCCCTTGAGCGACGGCGGGCCGCAGCAGGAACCGCTGTTCTCACCGGACGGCACCCAGATAGCATTCGTACGCGGCAACAACATCCATCTGGTGAAGCTGTTGTATGACAATGCAGAGAGCCAGGTCACGAAAGACGGCAAGCGCAACGAAATCATCAACGGCATACCCGACTGGGTGAACGAGGAGGAATTCGGCATAAGCAGTAGCATGGTGTTCACAGCCGACAGCAGGCAGCTTGTCTGGGTCAGGTACGACGAGTCGCAGGTGAAAGAGTATTCGTTCCAGTTGTTCTGCGGCATGAACCCGGCCAAGGACGAGTTTAAGGCATATCCCGGATTCTATACATACAAGTATCCGGTGGCCGGGGAGGACAATTCGAAAGTGTCAGTGCTCAGTTTTGACATAAAGAGCAGGCAGACGCGCACGATGAAACTGCCTTTAGACGCCGACGGCTATATCCCCCGCATAGTGATGACCAGCGACCCGGCGAAGGTGGCTGTGTTTACGTTGAACCGCCGTCAGGACGACTTGAAAATCTATATGGTCAATCCGCTTTCCACGGTATGCCAGTTGGTGATAGAGGACAAAGTGGACAAGTATGTGAAAGAAGCGAACGTGCAAGGTGTCGTCTTTACGGATAAGCACATCCTTATGCCGAGCGACCGCGACGGTTATAACCATCTTTATCTCTATAACCAGAACGGGCAGTTGCTGCGCCAGATAGTGAATGGCCAATACGAGGTGACGGATGTGTACGGATACGACGAATCGACGGGTGACGTTTACTATGCAGCCAACCAGCTGGGGCCGCACGACAAGCAAGTGTACGTATCGCGCCGGAACGGGAAGATAGAGCGGCTGACGCAGCAAGCGGGGTACAACAATGCTGTTTTCAGTGCCGGTTTCAAGTACTTCATCAACCAGTGGAGCGATATGAACACGCCGCAGGTGTATACCTTGAACAGCAATACGGGCAAGGTGATAGAGACACTGGTAGACAATAAGGCGCTGCGCGACAAGCTTGCCGGTTATACGCTGGGCACGAAGGAGCTGATAAAGCTGACCACTTCAGAAGGTATCGAACTGAACGGATGGATGGTGAAACCCGCCAGCTTCAACCCGGATAAGGAGTATCCGGTCATCATGTACCAATACGGTGGCCCCGGCAGCCAGCAGGTTCTCAACCGCTGGGCTATCGGCATGAGCGGCCAGGGGGCCGTGTTAGAGCAGTTCCTGGCCCAGCAAGGATATATTTGTGTGTGCATCGACAACCGGGGCACCGGCGGACGGGGGGCGGAGTTTGAGAAATGCACCTACTTGCGCTTGGGCGAGCTCGAGGCCCGCGACCAAGTGGAAGCTGCTCTTTGGCTGGGCAAGCAGACATACGTAGATGCCAACCGCATCGGTATATGGGGATGGAGCTACGGCGGTTTCAATACACTGATGTCGATGAGCGAGGGCCGCGGCGTCTTCCGTGCCGGCGTGGCCATCGCCCCTCCTGTCAGCTGGCGCTTCTACGATACGGTATATACCGAGCGGTATATGCGTACGCCCCGGGAAAACCCGTCGGGCTACGATGAGGTGTGCCCCATTGCCCGTGCTGGCAAGTTAAGCGGGGCGCTGTTGCTCTGCCACGGCATGGCCGATGATAATGTGCATTTCCGCAATACGGCGGAATACAGCGAGGCACTGGTGCAGGCCGACAAGGATTTCCGTGAGTTGATTTATACCAACAGGAACCACGGCATCTATGGCGGGAATACACGCAACCACCTGTTCCGGCAGGCACTCAACTTCTTCAATGCAGAGATGAAATAAGAAGGACATAACTTAAAAACGGATAAAGAAATGAAACAATTAATTGCAGCGCTTTCTTTGGTATTAATGCTGGTTCCGGCTTCTGCCGAAGCAAAACCGAAGAAAAAACAAACTACTCCCCGATTGTCTACGATAGAGATAATTGAGAAGGTGAACAATCATTGGCAGCAGAACAACAAGCCCGAGGTGCGTGCTTTCTGGGACGACGCCGCTTACCATACGGGCAATATGGAGGCATACAAACTGCTGGGCAAGGCCCAGTGGCTGGAATACAGTGATAAATGGGCGCGGCACAATACGTGGAAAGGTGCCAGGGGCGACAACCGGGCAGGGTGGTTGAACAACTACAGAACCTACGGGGAGGGGCAGAACCATGTGCTTTTCGCCGACTGGCAGATTTGTTTCCAAACCTATCTTGACTTATACGAGATGAACCCCGATGAATACAAGATAGCCCGGACGAAAGAAGTCATCGACTATCAATGTGCCGTCGGTAATACCGATTTTTGGTGGTGGGCTGATGCTCTGTATATGGCAATGCCAGTCTTTACGAAGCTTTATAAGCAGACGGGTAATACCGCTTATCTTGATAAGCTCTTCAGATGCTTCCAGTATGCCGACAGCCTGATGTGGGATAAGGAAGACCAATTATATTTCCGTGACGGAAAATACATCTATCCCAAACACAAGACCGAGGCTGGCCTAAAGGATTTCTGGGCCCGCGGCAATGGATGGGTATTGGCCGGATTGGCAAAGGTATTGCAGGACATGCCGGCTGAATCGCCCTACCGCCCATTGTTTGCCGGCCGTTTCTGCCAGTTGGCCGAGGCTGTGGCGAAAAGCCAGCAGAAGGATGGTTACTGGACGCGCTCAATGCTCGACCCCCAGCAATCGGAAGGCCCCGAGACCAGCGGGACGGCATTCTTCTGTTACGGGCTGCTTTGGGGAATGAACAACGGCTTGCTCGACCAAGCGACTTATGCCCCGGTGGCCCAAAAGGCTTGGGGCTATCTTGCAACGAAAGCGTTGCAGGCCGATGGCAGCGTGGGCTACGTACAGCCTATCGGCGAAAAGGCCATCAAAGGGCAGCAGCTCACGGCGCAGAACACGGCCAACTTCGGTGTAGGTGCTTTCCTGCTTGCCGCATGCGAGAAGTTGCGCTTTGACGAAAAGGGCACTGCTGAATTCACGTTCGAGGTCCGTAATGATGCCGAGGCGTTCCGCCAAGAGGTGGTCGAGCTGGATGCTGCTGCGGTATACAAGAAACTGGGCATCAGCGGCGGCCGGCAGTTCAGGGTGATAAATGCTGTCCATCAGGAAGTGCCTTACCAGCTTACGTACGACGGCAAGATACTGGTTGAGGTGTCCGTGCGTCCTTGCGGTACGGCGGCATTTACCATCAAGCGCGGCATGCCCCGCACAACTGTAAACGTAGCTTACGGGCGTATGTACCCTGAGCGGGTAGACGACATTGCATGGGAAAACGACCGCGGTGCCTACCGCTGCTATGGGCCGGCACTGCAGAAGAAGGGCGAGCGTGCCTTCGGGAACGACGTGTGGACAAAGAATACGCCCGACTTGGAGGTAGAGAAGCGCTATTTTGTAGAAATAAGCAACCATGAGCGTATCCAGCAGTTGCGCCAGGCTGGCCAAAAGGCAGCTGCCGACTCTCTCGAAGAACTTACCACTTACCATTATGATCATGGCTACGGTCTCGACTGCTATAAGGTAGGCCCGTCGCTCGGTTGCGGCACGCCGGCGCTGATGGACGGCGACAACATCGTCTTCCCTTATTGTTGGAAAGAGTATGAGCTGCTTGACAACGGTCCCTTGCGTTTCACGGTAAGGATGGTTTATCACCCTGTGGAGCATAAGGGCGGACAGCTGGTGGAGCACCGCGTCCTCAGCCTTGACAAAGGTTCCAACTTCAATAAGATGACCGTATGGTATGAAGGTGGCGGAAAGGCAGTCGATGTTGCTTCGGGTGTTGTCATCCATAATGAAGATACGAAAAGTGTGGTTCTTGGGAAAAATTATGTCCTGTATGCCGACCCGACGGACAATCCTGAAGGACAGAATTCCCAAATTTACGTGGCTGCGCTCTTCCCTTATGGCGCGGTTGACACCAGGAAAATCGACAATGCAGGCGGTGCCAATGGCATAGCAGGACATGCGCTTGGTATCCGCCGCGGTGTTCAGCCGGGCGAGAAGTTCGTTTATTACTTCGGTTCAGCGTGGAGCAAGTACGACTGCCGCTCGCTGACCGAGTGGCAACAGCGTGTCGATGGTTTTGTGCAGGCACAGCATCATCCTTTGGACATAGAAATCAAATGATGAAGCGGGCAATCATCATGGGGGCATCCTCGGGTATAGGGCTCGAGGTTGCTAAGATATTAAAGCGCGACGGGTGGCAGATAGGAGTGGCTGCCCGTCGCGCTGATTTATTGAGGGAGCATTTTCCTGATGTGCCCGTCGAAGCTATCGACGTTACGGCTGCCGATGCTCCCGAATTGTTGTTGTCGCTGATAAGGCGGGTAGGGGGCATGGACCTCTACTTCCACTCGTCGGGGATAGGCAGGAAGAATCCGGCGCTTGAGCCGCAGGTAGAACTTGGCACCATGAGAACCAACGGGCTCGGGTTTGTGCGGATGATAGGCACCGCCTATCGCTATATGGCCGAAAACGGGGGCGGGCATATTGCTGCCATTACGTCGGTTGCCGGCACAAAGGGGCTTGGAGTTGCCCCGTCGTATTCGGCCACGAAGGCTTTCCAGAATACTTACTTGCAGGCATTGGAGCAGCAAGCCAACACAAAAGGCCTCAATATCGCGTTTACGGATATTCGTCCGGGGTTTGTTGCCACGGCATTGTTGGGAGAGCTTTCCGGATATCCTTTACTGATGGAGGCCGGTAGCGTGGCGGAAGAATGCGTGAAAGCCGTCTATCATCGCAAGCATGTGGCCGTAATCGATGGGCGATGGCGCGTTATCACCGCCTTTTGGAGGTTGATACCCAACTGGGTATGGCGCCGGATGGCGTTCCTGAAATAGCAAGGGGGCTATCACCCGTCATCTTTAATAAGGATGCGGATTCCGCGGGACTTGCCCGGTTGAGGCATCTGCGGAATCCGCGTTTTTTTAGATATATTGTTTATTCTTTAATAGTTTTCGGGCTTTATCTGGAAATAGGCCTGCGCGTGGCTGCATACCGGGCATACCTTGGGGGCCTCCTTGCCGATGACGATATGGCCGCAGTTGATGCACTGCCAGATGGCGTCGCCGTCTTTCGAGAACACTTTCTTGTCCTGTACATTCTTTAACAGCTTGCGGTAGCGTTCCTCATGTTCCTTTTCAACCTTGGCCACGCCTTCAAATTTCTCTGCAATCTCGTCGAACCCTTCTTCGCGGGCTTCTTCGGCCATACGGGCATACATATCGGTCCATTCGTAGTTTTCACCGTTGGCAGCATCTTCCAAATTCGACATGGTGCCGCTCACCGTACCTCCATTCAGCAGCTTGTACCATAATTTGGCATGCTCTTTCTCGTTTGCTGCTGTTTCCTCGAAGATAGCGGCTATCTGTACATAACCCTCCTTTTTTGCCTTCGATGCAAAATAGGTGTATTTGTTGCGTGCCATCGATTCGCCTGCAAATGCTTCCTGCAGGTTCTTTTCTGTTTTTGTTCCTTTTAAGTCTTTCATAATCGCATTTGTTTTGTTGATTATGCAAATATAGGTAAAATTTTCCGATTATTATAATCCAGTTGAGGTAAAAAAACATAAATACTTGAGTTCGGGATAAGGATATCACGTAAATCCGTTAGTTGCCCATTGTCCGCCATCGGCCATGTGCATCGTGGATGATGACTGCCGAGGTGGAAACAAATATAGCTATATTTCTCAGATTTATAGCTATATTTCTCGGATTTATAGCTATAAATCTTTTTGCCACATTATCCGCCTGCTGCCCACCGCTTGCCTTTAGGGCAGCAATACTTTTCTTTTTTACGGCAAAA
>DBRC01000035.1 GCA_002305505.1 Prevotella sp. UBA1378
CGGACTTTCACGCCTGCGCCATAATATATTGCTTTTCCTTAATATGTGTCTAATCCATCTATAGTTATTGTTTTGATTACAAAAGTACGCATTATTTTTGAAAAGAACTAATGTAATGTAAAAAACGCAAATCTTCTATCATTTTTTTGAAAGAACATCCATCTTTTTGAAGACATTTAGAAACAACGTTGCTACTTTTTACCGTTTTGATACGAAACGCTATATATCATACTGCTACAAACGCGTAAGTAAAAAAACAATGCAGGGCTAAGGATAATAACCCATATAAGAAATTTTGATTTATACACCAGTTGCATAAAGAAATAACATTTTCCCTTAGAGGAAATCTGCATTAAGAGAAATAAAAAAATCCTTTTTTGGGGTATATTAATTGTTTTTTTTGTACTTTTGCAAACATAATTAATCTAAATCATTCAAAATGAAATTAATTATAAACACAGTTGCCTTTATTGCTTTTGTGGCACAGTTCTTTTCTTTTGCATTTACTGCTCTAAATCTAAAGAAACCAGCAAGTACCTCAGAATCGCTTTATAACGATTTTGTGTTAACAGCATACATTTGCTCACTATTATCAGTTGCAATTTTTGTCATTCTGTATAACTTTAGTTTTAAGTTTCTAAGGAAGAAGATCGTAAATATTATCAGTCTTGGAATTGTGGCATTAGGAGGCTATATTCATTTCTCTCAGTTGTTTGTTCTACATGATTTCATTATCTTGTCATGTATATTATTGCTATTTGATTATTATGTCATTCGTAAAATACTGAGTTTCTCATTTACCAAAAAACTGCCGGAATCCTCTAATGTAAGCGATAGCCAAAACAAGCTTAACTAATCCAGGAGAAGATACGATTTCCATATCCTCTCCAGGGCAGTTTGGCTTGCAACTGTAAATTGCTTGCATTGCTATGATTGCAATGAAATATCTCATTAGCTTCTTGCTACCCAAGTTCGGGATAAGTAAGTCTGCAGCAAGGGCATAAGGGAAATCATCCGGGCCGATTTCCCTTATGCCGCCGGATTAGCGCGAGTTTCTTATCCCGAACTGGCGTAAAGGTCAAAATCAAATCGAAAAATTTTAAAATTGCTGTATCTTATTGGTATTTAAGTATTTAATTAATGTTTTGGAAAATTTAACCGGACACTAATGATATTGTTTTAAAATCTCTCTCTACTTCATTTGCGGGGATTTAATAGAAACTCCCCAATGATCTCATTTAAAAACAAGACTGTCTAGCATTTGGCTGACATTGGTGGAACATTCCAAGTAAACATCATTGTTTTGTTTCAAGGCGTTACCAAGTACATCAAATTTTAATGAAGCTCCATTACAGAATATTGTAATTGTCCCATAGAAAGGAGGAAATTTTACTAGGTAGTCATTACGATGAAGAACACTTCTTTTTATGCAATTATTGATTGTATTCAATACTATTGTATCTTTTATGGTAATTTCCTTGTTTTTAACATGACTATAACAGCACACAGAGTCTATTTTGTCAAATTGATAAAACTCCGGAGTCTTTAATTTTGACTGCGTACAACTGGATAACCCAACCAATAATAATAAATAAACTAAAAAACGTACCATACTCTTAGTGTCCTTTGATGTATTGTTTTTTTGCTTGATCAATCATATCGTTTAGCCTATATTGAATTTTGTCACCAGCATTTTTTACAACACTTGGGTCCTCACTTTTCTGCGTATCATAATACAACTGATTTGGCGTAACAACCTCATCATATCCAATAAGGATAATTTCTATTTTCCGCATGTGTCAATATCGTTTTCTATTTATAGACAATATATTGCTTTTCCTTAATATGTCTCTAATCCATCTATAGTTATTGTTTTGATTACAAAAGTACGCATTATTTTTGAAAAGAACTAACGTAATGTAAAAAACGCAAATCTTCTATCATTTTTTTTGAAAGAACGTCCATCTTTTTGAAGACATTTAGAAACAGCGTTGCTACTTTTTACCGTTTTGATACGAAACGCTATATATCACACTGCTACAAACGCGTAAGTAAAAAAACAATGCAGGGCTAAGAAAAACATGCAAATCTACATTAAGAGAAATAAAATTTGTTGATTTGTTAATCCGTTAATCCGTCTCTGTTTTGCGTTATTTTTTCTGCATTTTCTTGCAGATTAAATAATTTTTCCTATATTTGCAACCGTATTGAGAAATCGATTAGCCTATGAAATATGTTGCTTTACCTGATGATACCATGAGGCGGCTCTCTTTCTATCTCGCGATGGAAGAGTACATAGCACGCCACATATCCGAGCCCGACTGCTTTTTCATGTGGCAGGTGCAGCCGAGCGTTATCTTCGGGCGGAACCAATTGATAGAGAATGAAGTGAATCTTGACTTCTGTAAAAAACACAATATACAGACTTACAGGCGGAAAAGCGGCGGCGGCTGCGTGTATGCCGACATGAATAATGTGATGTTCTCGTATGTCACGAAAGACGACAGCGTGGGCTTTACTTTCAACCGCTACCTCAATATGGTGGTGGCCGTGTTGCAGAAAATGGGTGTAGATGCCCGTGCCACCGGGCGCAACGACGTGATGATAGGCGATAGGAAGGTGAGCGGCAACGCCTTCTACCGCCTGCCGGGCGCCAGCATCGTCCATGGCACGATGCTCTACGATACCGATATGGTGAATATGGTGGGAGCCATTACGCCTGCCGGCGACAAACTGTTGAGCAAGGGGGTGGAAAGCGTACGCCAGCGCATCGCCTTGCTGAAAGACTATACGGCGATGGGCCTGGAGGAGTTTAAGGCATTCGTGCGGCAGAACCTGTGCAACGGCACCCTGCCGCTTACGGCCTCCGACGTGGAGGGCATCGGGGAAATCGAGCAGGAATACCTGTTGCCACGGTTTATCTACGGCAAAAACCCGCGCTATACCTTGGTACGCAGGCGGCGTATAGCGGATGTGGGAGAACTGGAAGCGCGCATTGAGATGAAAAACGGCGTCATCAAGGACATCAATCTCGTAGGCGACTATTTCCTCACGGGGGAACTGGATGGGCAGCTTCTACGCAAGCTGCGCGACGTACCGCTTGATGCCGGCAGCATCGCCCGGGCATTACCCGCCCGCATCGACGACGTGGTGATGAACTTGAGTAAGGACGACTTCGTGGCGCTGCTTGTAGACGACAGATGAAGATTTTTTTAACATGAAGATAATATGGAAAACAAAAGAACCTGTCTGTACGACAGACATGTAGCCCTCGGAGCACAGATAAGCGCTTTCGGCGGCTTCGATATGCCAATCCAGTATGCCGGTATCGCGGAAGAACATCTGGCCGTACGCCAGCGGTGCGGCGTGTTCGATGTGTCGCACATGGGCGAGGTAGAGGTAGGGGGAGCAGATGCAGAGCGCTTTGTGAACCATCTTTTCACCAACGACGTGAGCGGGATGCCCGTAGGGAAGATTCTCTACGGCATGATGTGCTACGACCACGGCGGCGTGGTAGACGACCTGCTGGTGTACAAGACGGGCGAGGGCAGATACCTCCTCGTGATAAATGCAGCCAATATAGCCAAAGACTTGGAATGGATACGGCAGCAGGCCGGCGGCTTCGGCGTAGTGGTGACCGACCGCTGCGACCATTACGGGGAGCTGGCCGTGCAGGGGCCTGAAGCCGAGCGCATCATGGAAGAGGTGCTTGGGCTGCCCTGTAGCGAACTGGCCTTCTACACTTTTAAGCAGCTCCTTGTTGCGGCCGATGGCCGGGCCGACGAAACGGCCGGCGGCGACGGGCTACCCGTATTGGTGAGCCGCACAGGTTATACGGGCGAAGATGGGTTCGAGATTTACGGACAGGGCGCCATCGTATGCCGCTATTGGGACCGCCTGATGGAAGCCGGGGTGCAACCCTGCGGCTTAGGCTGCCGCGATACGCTGCGCTTCGAGGTAGGGCTGCCGCTCTACGGCGACGAACTTTCCGCCGATATATCGCCCATTATGGCTGGCTTGGGAATGTTTGTCAAGCTCGATAAGGACGGTTTTATCGGAAAGGAAGCGCTTGCCCGCCAGAAAGCGGAGGGCGTGGAGCGGAAGATCGTGGGCATCGAGTTGAGCGACAAGGCCATCCCCCGGCATGGTTATGCCGTACTTAAAGACGGGGAACAGATAGGCGAGGTGACCACGGGCTACCACACCATCTCCACCGGCCGGAGCGTCTGCATGGCATTGGTGGATGCCCGTTACGCCCAGTTGGGCACGCCGGTAGACATACAGATACGCAAGAAAGTATTCCCCGGCGTGGTAGTGAAAAAGAAGTTTTACGATAAACATTATAAAAAATAAAGCTTATGGCAATAGTAATCGACGGGCTCTATTATTCAGAGTCGCATGAGTTTGTGAGAGTAGACGGTGATTGTGCTTACATCGGCATCACCGATTATGCCCAAAACGCATTGGGCAATGTGGTTTACGTGGATATGCCCGAGGTAGACGATGAAGTGGAGGCCGGTGAGGGATTCGGGGCAGTAGAGAGCGTGAAGGCTGCCAGCGACCTCAACTCGCCCGTCAGCGGCACCGTGGTCGAGGTGAACGAAGCACTTGAGGATGCGCCCGAACTCATCAACAAGGCCGCTTTCGACAACTGGATTATCAAGGTAAAACTGAGCGACAAGAGCGAGCTCGACGCCCTGATGGATGCCGCGGCCTACGAGGATTTCTGCAAAAAATAACCACTTAGCATACGGATTGAATGCCATGAACTATAAGTATTTTCCCCATACGGAAACCGACTTGAGGGCTATGCTCGATAAAGTAGGTGCCCGTTCGCTCGCCGACCTCTATGCCGAGGTGCCCGACGGCATACGGTTCAGAGGCGACTACAAGCTGCCCGAATCGATGTGCGAGCTTGAGGTGCGCCGGCTGTTCGAACAGCTGGGGCAGCAGAACCGTCAGTTGGTGTGCTTCGCCGGTGCCGGCGTGTACGACCATTACACGCCCGCTGTTGTCCCCGCCATCGTGGGGCGGTCGGAGTTTCTTACCAGTTACACGCCCTATCAGGCCGAAGTGTCGCAAGGCACGCTCCATTATATCTTCGAATACCAGTCGATGATGGCCGAACTGACGGGAATGGACGTGGCGAATGCGTCGATGTACGACGGCACGACGGCGACGGCCGAGGCCGTGCTGATGGCTGCGGCCGTGTCGAAGAAGCAACAGCGGGTGCTGGTGTCCGAGACGGTCGACCCCAAGACGCGCGCCGTGGTGCAGGCATATACCTGCCACCGGGACATCGACCTCGTGACTGTGCCGCAGTCGGGGGGCGTAACCGACAAGCTCTCCCTGATGCGCCTGCTGGCAGAAGGAGGCGTGGCCGGTGTCGTGGTGCAGCAACCCAATTACTTCGGTATCATCGAAGATTATACAGGTTATGCCGATGCCTGCCACGAACAAAAGGCCCTGTTTATCATGAACAGCATTGCCGCCGACCTCGCCTTGCTGAAGACACCCGGCGAATGGGGGGCCGACATCGCCGTGGGCGACGGGCAGTCGCTGGGCATACCGATGCAGTTTGGCGGCCCGTATATAGGCTATCTGTGCTGCACGGAGAAGCTGCTCCGCAAGATGCCCGGCCGCATCGTCGGCAAGACACAGGACAGCCGCGGCCAGCGTGCGTTCGTCTTGACCCTGCAGGCACGCGAACAGCATATCCGCCGCCAAAAAGCCACATCGAATATCTGCTCTAACGAGAGCCTGATGGCGCTCTTCGTCACGGTCTACATGTCGCTCATGGGTAAGCAGGGACTGAAGGAAGCTGCCCGGCTATCTTATGCCGGTGCCCATTACCTGCGCGACCGCCTGCTGGCCACCGGCCATTTCAGGATGGCTTACGACCGCCCGTTCTTTAACGAGTTCTGTGTGCGTTACGACGGCGACGTCGACGCGTTGCAGAAACGGTTAGTAAGGAACGGCATCTTCGGGGGCATAAAGGTAGGCGCCGACATCCTGATGCTGGCCGTTACAGAGAAGAGAACAAGAGAAGAAATCGACCAACTCATTGAATTGATATGAACAACAGACTATACGGGAACTTGATTTTCGAACTCTCCCATGAGGGGCGGCGGGGTTATTCGTTGCCGAAAAACCGTTTCGGGGATTATGACCTTCCGCGGGAACTGCGGCGCGAAAAGGACGCCGAACTGCCCGAATGCGACGAGCTGACAGTGGTGCGCCATTATACCAACCACTCCGGGAACAACTTCGGGGTGAACAATGGCTTTTATCCGCTGGGCAGTTGCACGATGAAATATAACCCGTGCATAGGCGAGGAAATGGCGGCTCTGCCCGACTTTACCGGGCTCCATCCCCTGCAGCCCGCCGAAACCGTGGCAGGTGCGCAGGCCGTATGTACGCTGCTGTGCCGTTCGCTCTGCGAGCTTACCGGCATGGATGCCTTTACGCTGAAGCCTTATGCCGGTGCACATGGCGAACTGGCCGGACTGATGGTGATACGCAATTACCACGCCAGCAGGGGCGACAGCAAGCGCAATAAAGTAATCGTGCCCGACTCGGCACACGGCACCAACCCAGCCTCAGCGGCTGTTTGCGGACTGGACGTGATCGAGGTGAAAAGCTGTCCCGACGGTACGGTCGATGTTGACCACCTGAAGGGCTTGCTGGAAGAACAGGGCGGGGAGATTGCAGCCATGATGATGACCAACCCCAATACACTGGGACTTTTCGAAAAGGCCATTCCGGAGATAGCCCAACTGGTGCATGGCTGCGGCGCACTGATGTATTACGACGGTGCAAACCTCAATCCGCTGCTCGGCGCCTGCCGGCCGGGCGACATGGGATTCGACGTGATGCACGTCAATCTGCACAAGACTTTCTCCACACCCCACGGCGGCGGTGGGCCAGGTTCCGGGCCGGTGGGCGTGCGGAAGGGGTTGGAGGGCTTCCTGCCGATGGTAAGTCCTTATTATGGCAACTTCGCCGTAGCGATGCGGGCGTATGCCTACATCCTCTCGCTGGGCCGCGATAAGATAAAGATGGTAGGGCCGTTGGCTACGCTCAATGCCAATTATATAAAGGAACAGTTGAAAGACGACTACCTGCTGCCCATCGGCGGACTTTGCAAGCACGAGTTCGTTTTGGACGGACTGAAGGATAAGTCGACGGGTGTCACCACGATGGATGTGGCCAAGCGGTTGCTCGACTACGGCTATCATGCCCCCACCGTCTATTTCCCGTTGCTTTTCCACGAGTCATTGATGATAGAGCCGACAGAGAATGAAAGCAAAGACACCATCGACGCTTTCATCGCCGTGATGCGCCGGATTGCGCGCGAGGCAAGGGAATGTCCCGAAGAGGTAAAGCAGGCTCCCCATCAAACACCCATCGGGCGTGTAGACGATGTGCTGGCCGCCAAGCATCCCGTTGTTACTTACCGGCAACTGATAGCCGAAAAGACCATCGGGGAGATATAAGGCCATACTGAAAACTAAAAGTCTATATGAACACAGATTTGATTATCATCGGCAGCGGCCCCGGGGGCTACAAGGCTGCCGAATATGCCGCTAAGCGCGGCTTGGAAGTGGTGGTCGTAGAGCGCGGCGAGGCCGGCGGAACGTGCCTGAACTGCGGTTGCATACCTACGAAAACGCTCGCCCGCCATGCCGAGATAGCCGGCGCCCTGAAGGATGCAGACGACTATGGCATTGCCGACTTGCAATGGCGGCTCGACTTTGGCAAGGTAATGGAGCGCAAGCAAAAGGTGGTGGAGCAGTTGCGTAGCGGTGTAGAATATATTCTGTCGCAGCCCCACATCACACTTGTGCGGGGGCATGCCTCGTTCAAAGACGCACACACGGTGACGGTAGCCGGCACAGATGGCGGCAGCGCAGAGCCGGCCGTCGGGGAATACACAGCCCGGCATATCATCATCGCTACCGGTGCCGCCCCTAAGTTGCTGCCCATCCCGGGTATCGGCAGTCCGAAGGTGGTTACGTCCGAAGCCTTGCTTTCTATTACCAGTATTCCCCGCCGGCTCTGCATCGTAGGGGCAGGCGTAGTGGGGATGGAGTTTGCCTCGATTTTCAATGCTTTCGGAACGGAAGTAACGGTCGTAGAGTTTCTCGACGAATGCTTGAGCATGGCCGATGCCGACTTTGCCAAGCGCTTGCGCACCTTATTGAAGCGGCGTGGCGTAACGTTCCATCTACAAGCTAAGGTAAAGGCCATTACCGGCGAGGGCGTCGTTTTCGAACGGAAAGGGAAGGAACAGACGACCGAGGCCGACATGGTGCTGATGGCAACGGGCAGGGAACCGATGCTCAAGGGACTGAACCTTGAGGCGGCCGGCGTGCACTATGGCAGGCTGGGCATTGCCGTAAACGGGCAGATGCAAACCTCGGCGGCTCATATCTATGCCATCGGCGACGTGACAGACCGGTCGCTTCAGCTTGCCCATACGGCTACGGCCGAGGGCATACACGCCGTAAACCACCTGATGGGGCGTAGCGGCGGCCCCTGTCTTGAGGTCGTTCCGGCAGCCGTATTCACACATCCCGAACTGGCTTTTGTCGGTATGAATCGCAGCAAGTGCCAGTCAGCCGGCATTGCTTACCATTCGGCTACGGTCTATTATCGTGCCAACGGGCGCGCACAGGCCCTCGGCGATACCGACGGTCTGCTGGAGCTGCTGTGCGACGAGGCCGGTAGGCTTATCGGCTGCACAGCCTTGGGCAGCCATGCTGCCGACATCGTACAGGAAGCAGGGGCACTGATGTGCCGCAAAACCACAGCCGGCGAACTGTGCAACATGATTCATCTGCACCCAGCTGTAAACGAACTGCTTGTCGACGCCGCGGAAAAACTTGTCGAGGCTATCGGATCGCCTACAGATACAGTATGATAGCTTTACGGCGCTTAGCTTGAAAACTTACCGGGGCAAGGGTAAAAGGCTACGGCCTTTTACCCTTGCTTCTGCTTATGTTCTTTCATGTATTCGCGTGGAGCCATGCCGTATACATTCTTAAACATGGTAGAGAACGAAGCGGCATTTGAGAAACCGCAGGCACATACCACTTCGGTGATGTTCATATTCTGACTGGCAAGCAGGTTGGCAGCCTGCTTCAGCCTAATGCCGCGGATGAACTCATGTGGAGTCTGTCCTGTCAGTTCCTTCATTTTGCGGTGCAGATGCACACGGCTGATTCCCACTTCATCGGCTATCATGTCGACGTTGAGGTCTGAGTTGTTGATGTGCTTGTTTACCGTCAGCATCATGCGTTCCAGCAGTTTCTCGTCGGGCGATTTCACTTTTATCTCGTCCACCTGCTTCTCCAGCATATCCGTCTTGCCATATTTCATTTGTAACAGGCGGTGTGATCTGATTAGATTATTGATGGTACAGCGCAGAATGGCCATGTTAAACGGTTTCACGATATAAGCGTCGGCTCCCGTCTCCAAACCCTCCAGTTTGTCTTCATCGTGGCTCTTCGCCGTAAGCAGGATGATGGGGATGTGGTTGGTGCTCTTGTTCGACTTTAATTGTATGCAGAGCGCGTTGCCGTTCATTTCGGGCATCATTATGTCGCTCAGCACGATGTCGGGATGCGTGCGGTATACCTCGGCGAGCGCTTCGCGCCCGTTTGTGCATGCTCTCACATCATAGTCCTGTCCCAGTTCAGCCGACAGGTAGTCGCGTATCTCATCATCGTCCTCGGCAATGACGATGGTCATCCGCCGACCGGGGCGTATCTTTATTTCCGGCATTTCCTGCATGTCTTCCTCCTCCAGTTCGGCCAGAGCCAGCGCCGGTGCTTCGCTGTCCTTCTCCGTTATCATTTCTTCGGGTTTCAGGTGGGCGTTGCCCAGCGGTATGCTTACGGCAAACTCGCATCCATTCTCTGTGTTGCGTGCCGTGATTATGCCGTAGTGCAGTTCTACAAGCGAACGTGTAAGGTCGAGACCGATGCCGGTTCCGATGTTACGGTCGTTGGCGTCCGACGGAACACGGTAGAACCTTTCGAATATCTTGTCAAGCTTATCCTCTGGTATCTGTTCGCCGTCGTTGCTGACGGCGATGATGGCATACTGCTCGTCGTGAGTGATGCGGATACCGATATTGCCGCCCGTGGGGGTGAATTTGAAAGCGTTCGAGAGGATATTGACGACAACCTTGTCGAAGTTCTGGCGGTCGACCCATACGGGCAGATGGTCGGCGTCGTGTTCGTATCTGAGCGTGATGCTCTTTGCCTTTGCCTGATACTTGAACAATGTATGGATATCGCCTACGAACCCTATGAGGTCGGTCTTGCTCATGCGCATTTGCATCTGCCCCTTGTCGATTTTCCTAAGGTCCATCATTTGGTTGATGAGGTGCAGTATGCGCTCGGCATTGCGCTTGATGGTTTCGTAAACACTCCGCCGGTGCGGGTCGTCATCTTCCTTCATCAGCTGTAGCAGCGGTGTGATGATGAGCGTCATAGGCGTGCGTATTCCGTGACTGATGTTCATGAAGAAGCGTATCTTGGCTTCGCTCATTTCTTCGGCATGGATGTGCTCCTGCAGTTGCAGGCGGTCTTGCTCTTTACGTTGGCGGAAGCGGATGTATTGCCATACGGCGAGCGCGAGCAGCAGCGCATAGAGGCTGTAGGCCCATCCGGTGCGATACCATGGGGCATGCACGATGACCGTAAACCCGCGTTCCGGTGTTGATTGGTTGTTACGTTCGGCTTTCACGCGGAAGCGGTAGGTTCCCGGAGGCAGGTGGGAAAAGGTAATCTCGTTGACGCCGGGTTGCAGTTGTGCGAACGGCTCACCGTTGATACTATATAAATAGGTGATGTGCTCGGGGTTGTCGTAAGTAAGCGTAGACAGCTGTATGGCAAACGAGTTGTCGTGATAGGCCAGTTGGAATCGGTTGCCGGTAATGACCGTCGTATCGCAAACCTGATACGCGCCCGATTTTGTAGTGGCATTCACGGGAACGCCGTTGATGAGGAAGGCGGTTAGCTTTACCGCTGCTGCCCATCCGTTTTGCTTGATGGTAAGCGGATCGAACCATGTGATGCCTCCAACACCGCCGAAGAGCATCTTCCCAGAAGGCGCAGTGCAGGATGCACCGTCGGAGAATTCGTTCGACTGCAGACCGTTGTCTACAAAAAAGCTTTGTGTCAGCCCTGTTTTCATGTCGTGGCAGCACATCCCGTGGGCAGTAGAAATCCATAGCCGGCCCGCTTTGTCTTGTTCGATGGCGGCGATACCGTTGTCGGGCAACCCCTTTCCTGTGGTATAGTGTTTCTGCTGTTTGCTTTTCAGATCGTAGCAATACAGTCCGTCGTTCGTCCCCATCCATAGCTTCCCTCCGTACTCCTTTGCTACGCGGATGGGGCTGCCGTAGTTAGGACAGTTGCGCCCGAAGGTACTGAGCCAACTGTCTTTTTCTATGTCCAAGCAGCAAATGCCCATTGTGGTGGCTGCATATACGCGCTTGCCATCGGGCGATACGGATACATGCGAAATATAGTCGTTGGCAATGCTGTTGACGTTGCGGTCGAATGCTGCTCCCTCTTGCATCCTGTAAACCCTCATCTGTCCGTTGTCGGGATTAACGCTCAGCAGTCCGTGACCCATTGTAGCAATCCATAGGTCGTTGCGTTCCGTTACCTGCATTGCGAAAGCGCTGAGGCTTTCATATTGCGGGCGGGGAAGGTTATACTTGTGGTACTGCATGGAAGATGTGTCGATCCACCCAAAGCCCTCGCTGTACGAGCCTATCCAGATACGCCCTTTCCTGTCTTCCGTAATCGACATGATGCTATTGGGGAAGTTGTTCTTGAAATGTTTTACAGGCCGGTTACTGCCGTCTATGCAATAGAGCCCGTCCTTGTCCGTACCTACCCACGTGCGACCTTTGCTGTCGATGAATGTGCCGATGACGCAGGCCGAGCCAATGGTGTTGAGCGTACCGAGTTTATATCCCATATAACCGAAGCCGGTATTTTTTCCGGGATGCATGTAGATGCCTTTCTGTAATAGTCCTAACCAGATATTGCCGCTGTGGTCCTCAACGATGGAGTATACCTTGCTTTTCGATAAGTCTACCTCGCAGCTGTAATAGGGATTGTCGGCCATTGTCCCTGTCTTGGGGTCGTAGATGCCCAGCCCCTGCCCGTCGTAGCCTATCACCAGTTGTCCGTTGTGTTTGCAGTAGAGTGCCGAGACGGATTTGCCGGCGGTGACCCCGATATGTCTGAAACTGCCTCCGGCGGCAGTCTGTACGAAAATACCGTTGTTAGATGTGCCCACATAGATATTGCCTTCGCGGTCTTTGCACACCCGCTTGAGCGTAGTCCTCTGCCCGTTTCCCGTGAAATACCTCTTCACGGTCTTTCCGTTGTATTCAAGGAGCCCGGCCTCGTTAGTTACGATCCAAAGGCTGCCCCGGCGGTCTTCAATCAGTTCGTTCACCGTATGGATATTTCCCAGGGCGCCTCCTATCTGCCGTGCGTTCTGCCGCCCGCTGATTTTCAGCAGTCCGTGCCCCGAAGTGCCGGCCAGCACGTCGCCGTTTTCCCTTTGCAGGAAACATGTTATGTAGCACGGTACTACGTGGTCGTTAAGGTCTTTTACCTCAACATCGTAAAAGCGGCTGCCGTCGTAGGTTTGCAATGCTCCGTACATGCCCATGTAAAAAAGCCCGTTGCTGTCCTGCATCATGCAGTTCACGTAGTTGCTTGCCATTCCTGCATCTTGTTCCGTCTCCTTTTTATATATATGGAACTGGTAACCGTCGTACTTGTTCAGCCCGTTGCGGGTTACGGCCCAAATAAATCCGTCGCGGTCTAAATATACCTGGTTGATGAAACTGCTCGTCAGTTGCTTGTCGGTATTGAACAGTTTTCCCATCTGTGCATGTGCGCTGGATGTGCAAGTAAGAGTTAGAATAGCAGTTAATAATATTTTATGTATCATTGTCAAGGTTGTTTTCCACTGATGTTATAAATGTTAGCCGGCGCAAAGATAACGATTTTCCGGAAAAGTACCAAATTCATCATTGTATTTTTGAAGTTTAACTGCGGCCAGGCAAATTCCATGAAAATCACATCCGGGTTCGGGATAAGCAATTTAACTCTTGCAGCAAAGACGATAGGGATTGTACCCCTAAAGGCAAGCAGTGGGCAGCAGGCGGATAAGGGAGCGGAAAGATTTATAGCTATATTTCTCTCATTTATTGCAATAAATCCCGGAAATATTGCAATTTTTGTTTCCGCCGCGGCGGTGGTCATCCACCATGCACATGGCCGTTGGCGGACAACGGGGGTAAATCCTTTGCGTTTCAAAGGCCGTGCTGCTACAGCGCAAAGAGAGTGCATCGCTGGCCGGATTAGCGTGATGTTGTTCCCGCTCTCTGCGGTTTATCCTGTGGGCCAACGCAGCAGCACTGTTGTATCAAGGCCTATATCCCTACTTGTTACATACGGGAAAATCCTCGTTACACAGAATAAAGGCAAAAAGAAATAATGTCCTTACCTTTGCACTTGTTACCGCAGAATAGATTGGTATAGCCAAGGGAAATAGGGAGTCTTAACCGGATTTATATATGAAACAAAGATGGAATCAATAACTAACATTATTAATGTAATAACCAATGAATAAAAAACAAACAAGATGAAACAGCTAACAGATTGCTCGAAACGGGCTGTTCTTACCTTTGCAGTGTTGTTCTTCTTGCTGGCCACGGCGCTGGCTCAGGGAGGCGGTATACAGATAAGGGGAACAGTAGTGGACGATGCAGGTGAGCCTCTCATCGGCGCATCGGTAGTGGTGAAAGGAAATGCCAAGCAAGGTACGGTAAGCGACTTCGACGGCGTGTTCCAGCTGAAGGTACCGTCGGAACAGTCGGTTATCGTCATCAGTTACGTGGGGATGCAAACCCGCGAACTGAAAGTAGGGAGCGAACGGGCTTTTAAGGTAGTGCTGAAGGATGTAACGGAACTCTCGGAAGTGATTATCGTGGGATACGGCCAGCAGAAGAAAGCCTCTGTGGTGGGTGCTATCACGCAGACCACGGGCGAAGTGCTGCAGCGTGCTGCCGGTATAACGGATATCGGGGCCGCCCTGACGGGAAACTTGCCCGGTATCATCACTTCGGCTTCTACTGGTATGCCGGGTGAGGAAGAACCCCAGATAGTCATCCGTGGTGCCTCATCATGGAACAACACGTCGCCGCTGGTGCTGGTCGACGGTATCGAGCGCCCGATGTCGAGCGTCGACGTGCAGTCGGTAGCCACCATCTCGGTGCTGAAGGATGCGTCGGCAACGGCGGTCTACGGCGTGAGGGGAGCTAACGGCGTTATCCTTATCACCACCAAGCGCGGGCAGGAGGGGAAGGCACAGATCAGCGTTACGGCCAACGCCATCATGAAGATACCGTCAAAGCTGCCGGATAAGTATGACAGCTACGACGCGTTGATGGCGCGCAACGTCGCCATCGAGCACGAACTGAACTTGAACCCGGGGAGTTTTGCTTACATAAAGCCTGTAAGCTTCATCGAAAACTACCGCAACCAGACCACCATAGAGCAGCAGGAGCGCTATCCGAACGTAGACTGGCAGCGCACGTTGTTCGAGGATTATTGTATGTCGTACAATGCGAACCTGAACGTTTCGGGCGGTACCAAGTTCGTGAAATACTTCGCCGGCGTCGACTTCATATCCGAGGGCGACCTGTATAAGGACTTCGGTAACGGCCGCCAGTACAGCACCGGATACGGCTATAACCGCGTGAACGTGCGTTCGAATCTCGACTTCAATATCACCAAGTCGACCGTATTTAAGGTGAACATTGCCGGCTCTAATGCCAAGAAAACCACCCCGTGGAACAACGTAGCCAATAACGACTGGCAGGTGTCGCAGCAGTGGGCCGGTGTCTACAACATCTCTCCCGATGCCTTCCTGCCCAAGTACAGCGACGGCTCATGGGGCTATCTGCCCGGTTCCACCAATGTGAGCAACTCGGCCGTGGCAATTGCATTAGGCGGTACGCAGCAGATTACGACCACCCGCATCAATACCGATTTCGTATTGGAGCAGAACCTCGACTTCATCACCAAGGGCTTGTCGTTCCGGGGCATGATTTCGTGGGACAATACTTTCAAAGAGAACCAGCGCGGTATCAACGACCTCTATCACGATCCGCAGTATAAATGGATCGACCCGGAAACGGGAGCTGTAAACTATAAGTCGGCATACGAGGCTTACGACCGCTTCGATTATGCCCGCGGAAACGACTGGACAACCCAAGGGGGCACTGTGGACAACGGTGCTACGGAGCGCAACGTGAACTACCAGTTGCAGCTCAACTGGGCCCGGCAGTTCGGGCTGCACAATGCTTCGGCGATGGGCGTGTTCGGCCGGCAGGAATATGCACTGGGCTCCGTCATCCCTATTTACCGGGAAAACTGGGTGTTCCGTGTTACTTACGACTGGAACTCGCGCTATCTGTTTGAGTATAACGGTGCCTACAATGGCTCGGAGCGTTTCGCTCCCGACAACCGGTTCGCTTTCTTCAATTCCGGCGCCATCGGCTGGATGGTCAGCGAGGAGCCGTTCATGAAGCATCTGCGCGAGAATAACATCATCGACATGCTGAAGATACGTGCCAGCTACGGTGAAATCGGCGACGACCTCGAAACCCCGTTCGACCGTTTCTCCTACCGTTTCCTCTACATGACGCAATGGGCCTACGGCGGCCAGAGCTCGCTCGATGTCACTCAGGGCACCTCGCCCTATACATGGTACCGTGAATCGAGCGTGGGCAATGAAAACGTACATTGGGAGAAGGTGAAGAAGCTGAACATCGGTATTGATTACGGATTCTTTGGTGGGCTGTTGGCCGGTTCGGTGGAGTTCTTCCGTGATAAGCGTACCGACATTCTCGTGAAAGGAGTCGACCGCGCCGTTCCCTCTTACTTCGGGCAGCAGCCGGCTACCGGAAATTTCGGCGAAGCCACCGTAAAGGGATACGAAATCGAGATGCGGTTCAACAAGGTGCTCAACAACAAGATGCGCCTGTGGGCCAACTTTAGCATGACGCATGCCAAGAATACAATCGACGTTAAGGACGATGCCCCGCTGCTGCCGGCCTACCGCAAGGCTGCAGGCTATGCCATCGGACAGACCCATACCTACCTCGATAAGGGGATGATGCAGACTTACGACGACCTCTACGGGTCGCCGAAGCACGAATCTAACGACGACCAGAAACTGCCCGGCGACTACTACATCGTCGACTTCAACGGCGACGGCGTGGTGGACGACTTGAACGACAACGTGCCCTATGCCTACAGCACCACGCCCCAGAACACATACAATGCCACGATTGGCTTTGAATATAGGGGATTCAGCTGCTTTGCACAGTTCTACGGCGTAAACAACGTAACGCGCGACGTAACGATGATCAGTCTGGCCGACCCGATGCTTGCCAACGTTTACGACCAGGGTACGTGGTGGAGCATCGATCATTATAATGCCGACGTGGTGACCCCGCGGTTCAACTCGAAGCCCACATATTATTATGGTACGCAATACTTGTGCGACGGCAGCTACATCCGCCTGAAGAACATCGAACTGGCCTACACATGGACCGGCGGCTGGATAAAGAAGTTCGGCCTGAAAGACCTGAAGGTGTACGTAAGCGGAAACAACCTCTGGCTGTGGACACGCATGCCCGACGACCGCGAATCGAACTTCTCAAGCTACGGAGGTGCCACGGGCGCCTACCCGACAATGAAGCGTGTCAACTTCGGTTTGAAGTTTAACCTTTAAAAAGTACAAGCAATGAAAAAGATTTTAAAACAATACATCGCGACAGGCATGGCCGCCATGGCGGTTTCATTCGGAGCGGCATCCTGTACCGACTATTTGGACAAGCAGCCTGATTCTATCGTGGGAGCCGGCGAGGCATTCAAGAGCTTCACCAATTTTCAAGGCTTTGTGGAGGAAGTGTACAACTGTATACCCAACAAGGAGTCGAACTACTGGTGCTGTACCTTCAACTGGGGCGAGGACGAGCTGATGAACACGGGCTTGGGCGATACCCACGTGACGGCCCACTTCGACTTGGGCGACTACCGCCACTGGTACAACGACAACCAGAGCTTCCTGCACAGCAGTTCACTGAATTCCACGTCGACCAACAAGTTCGACCATTCGCTCGAGCATGCGTGGTACTGCATCCGCAAGATGAACATCGGTCTTGAGAATTTCGACCAGCTCGTCAATGCCACGCAGGAAGAGAAAAACCTGATTAAAGGGCAGCTGCTTTTCTTCCGTGCATGGTGGCACCAGCAGCTGATAGAGTTTTACGGCGGGATGCCTTACGTAGACTATTCGCTGCCGGCCGACGAGGTGCTGACGCTGCCGCGCCTGTCGTTCCAGGAGTGTGCGAAGCGCTGCGCAGAAGACCTGCGTGCCGCTGCCGATCTGTTGCCCAATAACTGGGACAACACCACCGTAGGCAAGAAAACACTCGGGAAGAACGACCTCCGCATCACGAAAGTATGTGCGCTGGGCTATCTCGGGAAGGTGCTGCTGTGGGCCGCTTCCCCGTTGAACGAGAAGGGCGCGCAGACCGGGGCGTCGAAGAATGGCGTTACCTATCAGTATAACGCCGAGCTGGCTGCCAGTGCCGCCGAGGCACTGGCCGAGGCCATCGCACACGTAGAGAGCGGAGCAACGCCCTATGCACTGGCCGAATATGCTTATGAAGACATCTACAACCATGTGGCCGACAAGAGCGCCAAGAGCAACTACTCTGACATCTTCCGCACCACGGGGCAAAACTGGAAGATGCCCGGCACCTGCGAGGCCATCATGCGCGGCCCCATGCCCGACGTGAACGGTTCCAACTGGAACTTCGCCAAGCTGTGGGGGCCCAAGGTGAACAACCTCGTGGAGCACGACGCCCTCATCCACATGCCTACGGCCAACTACGTAAACTATTACGGCATGGAGAACGGATTGCCCCTCAATGACCCCGATTCGGGTTTCGATCCTACCCATCCGTTCAAGAACCGCGACCCGCGCTTTTATCACGACATCATGTTCGACGGCTTCAAGTTCCTGAACACCACGCCCTCTAGTGCCGCCGATAAGCCTTTCCAGTATCTGGAGATGTTTACGGGAGGCAACATGAGGCCCTCGGGCGATCCGGCCCGCAGTGCCAACGGAAGCCGTACGGGCTACTTCTGCCAGAAGCTCGTCCCCCATCAGTGCAACAAGTACGACGGTATGTACAATTGGGGCGGCGCGTTGCAGACCTATCTGCCCTACATGCGCGTGGCCGATCTCTACCTGATGTACGCCGAGGCCGGCGCTGCCGTTCAGGGGAGCACCTATAAGAACAGCAAGTGCCGCCACACGGCTGCCGAGGCCATCAATGTCATCCGCGACCGCGTGGGGGCAGGCCATGTTGCAACCAAGTTCCTCTCCGACAAGAATAAGTTTATGGACGAGGTGCGCCGTGAGCGCGCCGTAGAGCTCGCCTTCGAGGGATTCCGCTGGAACGACCTCCAGCGCTGGCTGCTGCTCACCGAATATCCTTATAACATCAAGACCTCGCAAGAGTTCAAGCGTGTAGGCTCCTACGACTTTACCAAGAACGACCCGCGCGATGCCGAGGTAACCGGCTGGAGCGAGGAAGTGATTGTAGAGCGTGCCCTGTCTACCCGGCACTACCTGCTGCCGTTGAAAGAAAGCGATGTGAATCTCTATCCTGAATATCCGCAGAACCCCGGATGGTAGGCATGAACAAGCGTTTTTTCAGAAATAAAAACATTAGAACAAATTTTAGAGTTATGAAACATAACAAATATATAGCACTATCGGTTCTGTTGGCCTTGTCGGCCGGCATGCCTGTCACGGCACAGGAGACGCCGGCAGATTCGGCCCTTGTTAACGTGGCGTTCCGCAAAGTGGCACAGGAAGACGTGATGGGGGGAGTGTCCTCCTTGAACTATCGGGAACTGATAGACCGCAATTACAACACCTATAGTTTTGACAACATGCAGGGCTATGTGCCCGGCTATAACGGTGCCAGTGTGTGGGGAATGTCCGAGCTGCTCGTGCTGGTCGACGGTGTTCCCCGCGCAGCCAACAACATCAAGCCCGACGAGATAGAGCAGATTACTTTCCTCAAAGGAGCGCAGGCGGTGGTCCTCTACGGCAGCCGTGCCGCTCAGGGTGTCATCCTGATTACCACTAAGCGCGGTACGGTGTCCGACGGGCTCAGCCTCAACGTGCGTGCCAACACAGGATGGAACGTGGCCAAGTCGTATCCCGAGTACCTCGGGTCAGCGGAGTACATGACGCTCTATAACGAGGCCCGTGTCAACGACGGCCTGTCTCCTCTTTATTCGCAGACGGACATCTACAACTATGCCAGCGGCAATAATCCTTACCGCTATCCCGACGTCGACTTCTACTCGTCCGACTATATCAAGAAGGCATATAACCGTTCTGATATTACCGTAGAGATAGAAGGCGGCAACGACCGTGCCCGTTTCTACTCCAACGTGAGCTATTACAGGGTGGGCGACTACATGAACTTCGGCGAGGCAAAGAACAACTACGTCGACCGTTTCAATGTGCGCGGCAACGTGGATCTCCGTATCAACAACTTCATTGATGCTTTTGTTAATGCCAATGCCACCTATTATAATGCGAGGACGCCTAACGGGGGGAACTACTGGGAGAACGCCGCCACGCTCCGCCCTAACCGTGTCAGCCCGCTGATACCTGTTTCTTATCTCGACGGGAACACCATCCAGGCACACCAGTTGTTGGCCACATCGAGCAACATCATCGACGGGAAGTATTTCCTCGGCGGCACGCAGACCAACCTGACGAATGTTTTCGCCGATTACTATGCGGCCGGGAAGAACACATGGACCAGCCGCCAGTTCCAGTTCGACGCCGGATTGAACGTCGACCTCGGTTCGCTGCTGAAGGGGCTGAGCTTCCATGCGATGGTGGCCGTCGACTATGCCACCACCTACAGCACGGCATTCAACAACAAGTATGCCACCTTCGAACCCACATGGAGCAACTATAACGGCCAGGATGTCATCGTGGCACTGAACAACCATGAGACGGTGGACGAGAAGTCGGGCGTGCAGAACATTTCCAACTCTACCGACTACCAGACCATCGCCTTCAATGCCCACTTCGATTACAGCCGCACCTTTGCCGGCCTGCACAATGTGAGCGCCATGTTGGTGGCCAACGGCTATCAGATAAGCGAGTCGGAGGAATATCACAAGATGAGCAACGCCAACCTCGGCCTGCAGCTTGCATACAACTATGCACGCCGCTATTACGCTGAGTTCGCGATGGCCACGCCGTGGTCGTCGCGCCTGCCCGCTGGACACCGCACGGCCGTGTCACCCTCGCTCACGCTGGGATGGCGCGTCTCTGGTGAGCAGTTCATGGAAGGCAGTATCTTCGACGACCTGACACTGAGCGCCAGTGTCAGCGACTTGAAGACCGATATCGGTATCAGCGATTACTACATGTACCTCGGACCCTACGTAGGAGGCGGCTGGTGGGACTGGAACGGCGGTTCGGGCCACTCGGCAGTGCAGTCGCGGCGCGGCGCCAACAACGACCTTACGTTCATCCGCCGCAAGGAGTTCTCGGCCAGTCTCCACGCAGCCTTGCTGCAGCGCTCGCTCACGGTAGACGCCTCTTTCTTCACCAGCAAGATGCAGGGCGGCCTCATCATGGCCAGCAGTCAGATGCCGAGCTACTTCCGGGTGTACTACCCTGAGTCGTCGTTCATCCCCTACATCAATTATAACGACGATACCCGCACGGGCTTCGACTTGGGCATCAACTACAAGAAGACGCTCGGCCATTTCGGTTTGCAGGCCGGTGTGAACATGACCTATTACACAACCAACGCCAGCAAGCGCGACGATACCGCTATAGCCGACAGCTACCAGCATCTGGAGGGGAAACCGCTCGACACCATTTGGGGATATGAATGTCTCGGCTTCTTCAAGGACCAGGACGATATCGACAACTCCCCCGAGCAGATTCTCGGCACGACACCCCGCCCGGGCGACTTGAAATACAAGGACCAGAACGGCGACAACGTCATCGACAGCAAGGACCGCATTGACCTGGGCAAGGGAGGCTGGTACGGCAGTCCGATGACGCTTGGCATGAACTTCACGCTGAAGTATAAGGACTTTACGCTGTTCATGCTTGGCGCCGGCTATTTCGGCGGCCATGCCATGAAGAGCGGCAGCTACTGGTGGATTTCGGGCGAGGGGAAATACTCTGCCGTGGTGCGCGACCGCTGGACCGCCGAGACCGCCGCCACTGCCTCTTACCCGCGTCTCACTACCGGCTCGGGTGCGAATAACTACCAGAACAGCGATTTCTGGATGTATTCCACCTCATGCTTCGAACTGGCTAAGGTGCAGCTCACTTACGATTTGCCTAAGCCGGTGCTGGGCGGCAACTTCGTCAAGGGCCTCTCCGTTTACATCAGCGGCAATAGACTGCTGACTATTTCCGGCGAGCGCGAACTGTTGGAAATGAATGTGGGCAGCGCGCCCCAGTCGCGCTTCTACAATCTCGGTGTAAAAGTATCTTTCTAATTTAATTGAGAAAACGAACATGAAACAGAATATATTAAAACTCGTCTGCGGCGTTTGTGCAGTCTACGGCTGTGTATCTTGCGACGACCTCTTCGAGCCGGCCTTGGAGAACAATCAGGATATCACGCAGATGTATACCACCCCGGAGTTTGCACGCGGCATCCTCGACAATGCCTATTTGCTGCTGCCCTACGACGCCAACCCTACGACCGACGTGGCTACCGACGATGCCGTGTCGAACGATATCGACAATAGCTATAAGCAGATGGCCACAGGGGCGTGGGCTTCAGACATGAACCCCATGAGCCAGTGGGATAGCCGTTACCATGCCATCCAGTACTGCAACCTGTTCCTTGAGAACTGCGACCAAGTGCAATGGGCTTACTCGAGCGATGTGCTGCGCACGATGTACAACGACAATTACAAGGGCAATGCCTATGCCTTGCGTGGGCTCCACCTTTTCTATCTGCTCCGCGCACATTGCGGCATGGTGGACGGCGAACTGATGGGCGTGCCCATCCATCTCGCCTCCGAGGATTATTCTTCCGATTTCAATCAGCCCCGCAACACCTTTAAGGAGTGCATCGACCGGATTATGGCCGACTTCGACGAGGCCCTGAAGTATCTGCCCGAACAGTACGGCGATGTGTCGGCCGACAATGTCCCCGGCAAGTACAAGCAGATGGGCGGTCAGGACACCGAGTACAACCGTGCCTTCGGCAAGAACCACCGCGGCAAGATAGACGGACGCATCATCTCGGCCTTCAAGGCCCAGGTGGCCCTGTTCGCCGCGTCTCCTGCATATGCCCCGGCCGCTGCCTCTACCTACGAGGAGGCTGCCCGCCTGGCCGCCGCCTGCCTTGCGTACTGCGGCGGTATAAGCGGCATCTCTGCCGACGGCTGGAAATGGTTTGCCAATACGTCGCAGATAGATGGGCTCGGCGCTACCGACCCCAATCCGGCCGAGATTATCTGGCGCGGCAATGTGAGCAAGAGCAACACGCTCGAGAGCGACTGCTACCCCCCGTCGCTCTACGGCAGTGGGCGCGTGAACCCCACGCAGAACCTCGTTGACGCCTTCCCCATGGCCAACGGCTACCCTATCACGGCCGCTGCCTCGGGATACGATGCCGCCAAGCCCTATGAGAACCGCGACCCGCGCCTGAAACAGTACATCCTTGTTAATGGCGAGAAGCAGGGCGCTGTCTCGGCTGTCATCAATACGGCAGCCGACGCCACAACCCTCGACGGACTGAACCGTGAGAACGGCTCATCGACCACCACCGGCTACTATCTGCGCAAGCTGCTCCGCAGCGATGTCAACCTCGACCCCTCGAGCTCTACCG
Source organism: Prevotella sp. UBA1378 (assembly GCA_002305505.1). Taxonomy (GTDB): domain Bacteria; phylum Bacteroidota; class Bacteroidia; order Bacteroidales; family Bacteroidaceae; genus Prevotella. The sequence continues at coordinate 23,030 of DBRC01000035.1, forward strand.
AGCAGAACCATCTGCAGGCGCGTATCCGCTATACTGAGATTTTCCTCGATTATGCCGAGGCGGCCAACGAGGCGCAGGGGCCCACGGCCCATGTGGGCGGAGCCGCCTATTCGGCCTACGATGTCGTCAAGGCTATCCGCAAGCGCGCCGGTGTGGGCGGCGATACCGACCCCTATCTGGAGGAATGCAAGGCCTCGAAGGAAAAGATGCGCGAGCTCATACGCAACGAACGCCGCCTGGAGCTGTGCTTCGAGAACCACCGCTTCTGGGATTTGCGCCGTTGGCAGGCCAACCTGAAGGAGACCGCATCCGGCATGAGCATCACGACCGCTGCCGACGGCAGTCTGCAGTACAAAAAGATAGATGTGGAGAAGCGCGACTATAAAGAGTACATGTATTATGGCCCCATCCCTTACGGCGAGGTGCTGAAGTGGAGCAACCTCAGGCAGAATGACGGCTGGAAGTAAAATCAAAGTAAAATAGTAACAATTCTGTAATTATGAAACGTAATATATTTAAATTCATCTGTGGTGTCTGTGTCATCTGCGGCTTCGTGGCCTGCCAAAACAGTGATGCTGTTTTCGATGATTACGAGCATGGCACTACTGTATATTTTGCCTACCAGTATCCCGTGCGTACCCTCGTGATGGGCGACGACGAGTACGATACCTCGCTCGACAAGGCGCATAAGTGCCAGATAAAGGCCACGTTCGGCGGTTCCTACAACGGGGCGGGTGGCACGGTACAGGTGGCTGTTGACAATAGTCTGACGGACAATCTCACCTTTGCCGACGGCACGCCGGTGAAGGCGATGCCCGCCGACTATTATTCGCTCTCCACCACCAATCTGGCTTTCAACGGCACGATGAACGGCGCCACCGAGGTGCTGCTGTCCGACGCATTCTTCAGCGACCCCGACGCCGTGAAGAACTGCTATGTCATCCCCCTCGTGATGACCGGGCAGACGGGATTCGGCCGCATCCTTACGGGCGTGCTCAACGAGGGTGCAACGGCTGTGCGCACCAACGAGCCGGCATGGGACGTGAAGCCGATGGACTACGTGCTCTACTGCGTGAAGTACCAGAACAAGTATTCGGGCTATTGGCTCACCAACGGCACCACCAACACCGCCAACATCGAAAAAGCAGATAATGTATACATTGCCACTAAGACGCTTAAAAGCTCTGTTTATACAGTGAATCCGGTGATAAACGGGGTATCTTATACTGTCGACCTACTGCTTACGTTCGACGATAACGAGCAGTGCACCATCAGCTCCCTTACCAGTGGTATCACGGCATCGGGCAGCGGTTCGTGGGGCGACGATACCGAGAAGAAAGCTTGGGGCAACAAAGACCGCGACGGGATAGAGCTGAACTATACCGTTACCTTATCTGACGGCAACCAGTGGTCGGTACACGAAAAACTCGTATGGCTGCGCAGTGGTGTGAAGGTCGAGGAGTTTAAACCTATCTATAGTAAGTAATGTTAAATAAACAGGAACTATGAAGAAAACAATCATCATATCAGCACTCGGTGTCCTCTTTATGGCTTCGTGTGCCGACACGTTCGACCACAGCTACGAGATGGGGCGCCCTGATAATGTAGCTGAGTATGGCTACCTCAGCGATTACCAGCCGCTGAAGAGCTATGTAGACCGCTCCAAGTATGCCGGTTTCAAACTGGGTGTGGGCACAACCGTCAGCGACTATCTGAAGAAAGAACTGGTTTACGGGCTCACCAACTCTAATTTCGACGAAACCGTGGCTGGCAATGCTATGAAGATGGCTTCGTGCGTGAAAGACGACGGTTCGATGGATTTCAGCAGTGTCATGGAATATGTACAGACAGCCACCGATGCCGGGCTTTCCGTTTATGGCCATACGCTGGCATGGCATGCGCAGCAGCCGGTAAAGTGGCTCCAGTCGCTGCTGGCCGACCGCCCCGTGGAGATAGACCCCGATGCAATGGTGGAAACCGTGGTGCACGAGTGTGATTACGCTAACCACAGCAGCTACCCTTGGTACCGCATGTCTGACCTGCCGCAGGTAGAGGGCGGCATACTTACCATTGCCAACCCCGAGGCGAAGGCCAACTGGGAGGTGCAGTATTTCGTCGACGATGGAATACCCACTACTGTGGGCGGCGATTACATCTTGCGTGTAACCATCAAAGGGTCGGCCGACGGGTCGCTCAACTGTAACGTGGGCGACTGGAGTGGTCAGGCGTCGTGCCTCGTCACTTTCAGTGAGGAATGGGCTACGCTCGACTTTAAGGTCAATGCCGTTCCGGCCAGCAGTTCGTTTGTTGTATTCCAGTCGGGGGCTTTCGTGGGCACCATTTGGGTGAAGAAGGTGGAGCTTATAAAGAAAGAGTCCGCCGGCCCTGCCACCTATATGGAAGAACTTGTGGTCAATGGCGACATGGAGGGCACTGACGTAAGTTGTTTCTATACCACCGAGCCGGCCACGGGCGGCCCTCATGCCTCCCAGATTTCCGACGGCGCTGGCATGGGCGGCAGCCGCGGCATAATGGTGCAGTCGGCCGATAACCCTGCTAACGACTGGGACTGCCAGTTCTTTATCCGTCTGCCCGAGGCACTGCCCGAAGGCACCAAGTACCACATCAAGTTCGACTACCGTGCCGACAAGGAGGGCGATGCCGATACGCAGGCGCACGGTGAGCCCGGCAGCTACCAGCACTGGTCGATGGTGGGCTCGCCTCATTTCACCACCGAGTGGCAGCACTGGGACAAGACCGGCAGCATCGATGCCAGTCAGGCGGGGAGCGGCGGTATGCGCACCATCGCCTTCAATCTTTCGAAGAACAAGACGGCAACCAAGTTCTATTTCGATAACGTACGCTTCGAGGTGGAGCGGCAGAGCAGCAGTGGGGGTATCCCGCTGACCGACAAGGAGAAGCGCGACACCCTTGCCTGGGCCATGGAGCAGTGGATAAGCGGCATGATGGATGCCTGCGGAGGTAACGTGAAGGCCTGGGACGTGGTGAACGAGGCCATTTCGGGCGGTAGTCCCGATTCCGAGGGTGTGTATGCCCTGCAGCATTCCACCGGCAGCGAGACGGATTTCTTCTGGCAAGACTATATGGGCGACCTCGACTATGTGCGCACGGCCGTGAAGCTGGCACGCAAGTACGGCCCGGAGGACATCAAGCTGTTCGTCAACGACTATAACCTCGAGAGCGACTGGGACCAGAACGGCAAGCTGAAGAGCCTTATCAAGTGGATTGAGCGCTGGGAGGCCGACGGCGTGACCAAGATCGACGGTATCGGTACGCAGATGCACATCTCCTGCTACATGAACCCTGCGACACAGGAAAGCAAGAAGAACGCCATCGTGAACATGCTCAAGCTGATGGCGCAGACGGGTAAGCTCATCCGCATCTCCGAACTGGATATGGGGCTGGTTGATGCCGACGGCAACGACGTGATGACCACGGCCGTCACCGAGGAGCAGCACAAGGCCATGGCCGAGCTGTACAAGTTTGTTGTAGGTAAGTATTTAGAACTGATACCTGCAGCTCAGCAGTGGGGTATTTGCCAGTGGGCTGCTACCGACAGTCCGGCCGGCAGCGGATGGCGTGCCAACAGCCCCATCGGCCTTTGGGATTTGGATTATCACCGCAAGCATACTTATGCCGGATTTGCCGATGGCTTGAGTGGCAAGTGATAGCGGCCTGTCGTTTATCATTGGCGCAGATTGCGCCGCATTAAGCAGATTCCCGTTCGTTTTGTTTATCAAACGGGCGGGGATCTGTTCGTTTGTTTTGATTTTTGGGCAAAAAAAGGATTGAAATCGTACAAGCACCTTGTAGCAGGAGTACAAGATGCTTGTACGTGCTTATCCCTGAACTCGGATATTAATACGCCAGTTCGGGATAAGAAACCCGCGCTAGTCGGCGGCATATAAGGAAAGCGGCCCGGATGATTTTTGGCCAAAAATCTCAGAAAAATGGCCAAAAATCTCAGAAAAATGGCCAAAAATCAAAACAAGGNNCCTTATCCCGAACTCAGGTATTAATAGTATTGGGGGATTCTTTGGGCAAAAACGCATAATGGAACGCAAAGTAAAGTAGTTGAAACATACAGAAAAGAGGCTTTGGGGAAAAAATACTAACTTTGCCCTCATAACTGTTCACCCGATAAATAACAGAAAAATCAAGAGAAAGCTAATTTAAACAGACAACTGACATGAAACAGACGAAAAGAACGGCCATCGGCTTGCTGATGCTCGCTGCAGGCGGACTAACCGCGATGGCACAGGGGCTGAAAGAGGCCTACAAGGATTATTTTACGATTGGCGTGGCCGTGAACCAGCGCAACGTGCAGAACCCCGAACAAATGGCGCTCATACAGCGGGAGTTTAACAGCATAACGGCTGAAAACGACATGAAACCGCAGCCTACAGAACCCGCAGAGGGCATCTTCGACTGGAAACGGGCCGACCGCATAGCCGACTTCTGCCGGAACAACGGTATCAAGCTGCGCGGTCATTGCCTCGTGTGGCATAATCAGATTGGAGAATGGATGTATACCGACGACAAGGGCGAACAGGTTTCGAAAGAGGTGCTGCTGCAGCGCATGCGCAAGCATATAAATGCCGTTGTAAAGCGCTATCGCGACGTGGTGTATTGCTGGGATGTGGTAAACGAGGCCATCACCGACGATGCGAAAGCGGAGAACCCCTACCGCCAGTCGAAGCTGTACCAGATTGCCGGCGACGACTTTATCCGTATGGCGTTCAGGTATGCCCGCGAGGCCGACCCGAAGGCGCTGCTTTTCTATAACGACTATAACGAGTGCGACTCGGTGAAGAGCCGGCGCATCTGCGAAATGGTGAGCCGGATGAAAGCCGACGGCGTACCCATTGACGGCATAGGCATGCAGGGACACTATAATATCTATGGGCCGACGGAGGCCGAAATCGACGCTGCATTGACGATGTATAAGGCTGTCGTGAAGCATGTGCATGTTACCGAGCTCGACATCCGCACCAACCGCGAGATGGGCGGACAACTGCGCTTCAGCAGGGAGGGGGCGCCCGTCAGCGAACACGTAAAGAGCCTGCAGGAGCGCCAGTACGCTGCGGTGTTCCGCGCTTTCCGCAAGCACAGCGACGTTATCGGCAACGTGACCTTCTGGAACCTTTCCGACCGCGATTCGTGGCTGGGCGTGCAGAATCATCCGCTGCCCTTCGACGAGCAGTACCGGCCCAAGCGGGTGTACGACGTCATCAGGGACATGACGCCGCCGGAGAGCATCGCCGTGGTTGCCGAAGAACCTAAGAGCAAGGCGAAAGAAGATTTCAAACCTTCAGAGCTCAATCAGCCCGGTCAGCAATACCCCATGGTAAATTCGGAAGGCTACGCCCGCTTCAAGGTCAACGCCCCCGAAGCCCGCTCGGTAGTGGTGAGCCTCGGACTGGGCGGCCGCGGGGGCACGCGCCTGCACAAGGCGGCCGACGGCACGTGGGAAGGCACCACGGAGGGGCCGATGGACGAGGGCTTCCACTATTACCACCTGACCATCGACGGCGGCGTGTTCAACGACCCCGGCGCCAACAACTATTACGGCTCCTGCCGGTGGGAGAGCGGCATCGAGATTCCCGCACACGACCGCGACTTCTATGCCTTGCGCAGCGACGTGGCCCATGGCCATGTGCAGCAGGTGCTCTTCCCGTCGGCCAGCACTGCCAGCGTGCGCCGTGCTTTCGTTTACACCCCGCCGATGTACGGCAAGGACAAGAAGCGGAAGTATCCCGTGCTCTACTTGCAGCACGGATGGGGCGAAGACGAGACGGCATGGACCAGCCAGGGGCATGCCAACCGTATCATGGACAACCTGATAGCCGACGGCAAAATCGAACCGTTTATCATCGTGATGACCTACGGGATGACCAACGACGTGAAGTTCGGCCGCATACGCGAGTTTACGGCCAAGGAGTTCGAGACGGTGCTCGTCGACGAGCTGATACCTTATATCGACACCCATTTCCAGACCAAGGCGGGCAAGGAGCACCGTGCCATGGCCGGTTTGTCGATGGGCGGTTTCGAAACGAAGCTCATCACCCTGCGCCGCCCCGATACGTTCGGCTATTACGGCCTGCTCAGCGGCGGCACCTATGAACCTGCCGACGTGAAGGACCCCAAGCAGGTGAGGCTCATCTTCCAGAGCTGCGGCAGCAAGGAGAACCCCGACCGCATCAGACAGTCGGTGGAGGCCCTGAAGGCCGCCGGACTGAATGCCGTGGGCTATGTGTCGGAGGGCACGGCGCACGAGTTTCTTACGTGGCGGCGCAGCCTCTATCAAATGGCCCAATTGCTTTTTAGAAAATGATGATGAAACAGCTTATCCTATTCTCGGCACTGGCCATGCCGCTCAGCGGCGTGGCGCAGAACCCGTTCGTGCAGACCTGCTATACCAGCGACCCGGCGCCGCTGGTGCACGACGGAAGGATGTACGTATATACCGGGCATGACGAAGACGGGGCCGACTTCTTCTGGATGCAGGAGTGGCGGGTGTATTCCTCGCAGGACATGGTAAACTGGACCGACCACGGGTCGCCGCTGGCGCTGGAGAGCTTCGCGTGGGCCGACGACCGCGCTTGGGCAGGGCAGTGTATCGAGCGCGACGGTAAGTTCTACTGGTACATCTGTGCCCACTCGAAGGTTTCGGGCGGGATGGCTATCGGCGTGGCCGTGGGCGATTCGCCTGCGGGCCCTTTCCGCGATGCCATCGGGAAACCTTTGTTCGAGAACGGGTCGTGGGACCATATCGACCCCACGGTGTTCATCGACACCGACGGGCAGGCATGGCTCTTCTGGGGCAATCCGCGCGTGTATTACCTGAAGCTGAACCGCGACATGGTGTCGTACGAGGGCGGACTGGGCATGATACCCATGACGGAGGAGGCTTTCGGCTCGCCGCTGCATGGCGAGCGGCAGAAGGACAGGCAGTACAAGGACAGCTACGTGGAAGGCCCGTGGCTGGCGAAGCGCGGCTCTACCTACCAGCTGCTCTATGCTGCCGGCGGCGTGCCCGAACACATCTCTTACAGTACGGCGCCCTCGCCCACGGGGCCGTGGAAGTATGCCGGAAAGATAATGCCGCTCAGCGATACCGGCTCCTTTACCAACCACTGCGGCGTGGCCGACTATAAGGGCAACAGCTATTTCTTCTACCATACGGGGAAACTGCCCGGAGGCGGAGGCTTCGGCCGCAGCGTGGCCGTGGAGCAGTTCGAGTACAATGCCGACGGATCGTTCCCGGAGATACTGCCCACCGCCGCCGGCGTGAAGCCCGTGGGTACGCTCTGTCCTTACCGGCGTGTGGAGGCCGAGACGATGGCTTTCTCGCGCGGCGTGAAAACGGCGCAAAACGCAGCGACGGGCGTTTATGTGTCGGACATCCACAACGGCGACTACATCAAGCTGCAAGCGGTGGATTTCGGGAACAAGTGTCCCCGCACATTCACGGCCCGCGTGGCGAGCGGTCTGAGGGGTGGTGCCGTCGAGGTGCGCCTCGACAGTCTGGGCGGCCGCCTGCTTGCTGTGCTGCAGGTGCCGGCTACGGGGGGGTGGGAGCAGTGGCAGACGCTCACGGCCGACCTGGCATCGCCTGCCGCCGGCGTGCACGACCTCTATCTCTGCTTTGCCGGGCGCAAGGGGCCTAAGCTGTTCAACTTCGACTGGTGGGAGATGCGCAGCTTGGAACAATGCAACATGCCGCTCTTCCAGACGAAGTTTACGGCCGACCCGTCGCCGCTGGTGGTGGGCGACACGCTCTTCCTGTACGTGTCGCATGATGCCTCGCCCGAAGACATTGCCGACCCCGGGGAGAAAAGCTCGGCGGGATTCTTCATGTACGACTGGCTGCTTTGGTCGACTACCGACATGGTGAACTGGACGGAGCACGGCGCCGTGGCCTCGCTGAAAGACTTTTCCTGGCGTAGCCGTAACAACGGCGCATGGGCCATACAGTGTGTGGAACGTGGGGGAAAGTACTATCTTTACGCTCCTTTGCATGGTCACGGCATCGGCGTACTGGTGGCCGACTCGCCCTACGGACCCTTCAGCGACCCCTTGGGCAAGCCCCTCGTGTGGCAGAAGGAACACTGGGAGGATATCGACCCCACGGTGTATACCGACGGCGACGGACAGACCTATATGTACTGGGGCAACCCCAATGTATACTATGCCCGGCTCAATGAAGATATGGTGTCGCTGAAGGACAGCATCGTGCGACTGCCTTACCGCATAGAACACTATCAGGAAGGGCCGTGGTTCTACAAGCGCGGCGGCCGCTATTACCTCGGCTATGCCACCACCTGCTGCCCCGAGGCACTGGGATACGCCATGAGCGACAGCCCTACCGGCCCGTGGGAGAGTAAGGGGTATATCATGCGCCCTACCAGTCGCGACCGAGGCAACCATCCCGGAATAACCGACTATAAAGGGCGTTCTTACATCTTCGGGCAGAATTACGACCTGATGCACCTCGATACCTTCGAGCACCACGAACGCCGCTCGGTATCGGCTACCGAAATAACGTACAACCCCGACGGCACGATTGCCGAGGTGCCCTACTGGCTCGACCAGTCGCCGGTGGAGCAGTTGCAATGGCTCGACCCTTACCGGCGCGTGGAGGCCGAGACTATGGCGTGGGGCTACGGTCTGAAGACGGCGAAGATGGGTATCCCGAATACGGGTGACGTGAACGAGATGCCGGCGTCGACCGGACGCAGGAACATGTACGTTACGGATATCGGCAGTGGTGAATATATCCGCCTGCGGGGTGTCGACTTCGGCAGCGGGGCCAGGCAGTGGACCGTTGCGGCGGCCGCCACGGGGAGCTGCAGCGTAGTGCTCCGCCTCGATGCCGCCGACGGCCCCGTCATAGGCACTGCGGAGATAAAGCCTACCGGCTCAGCCGACAGCTACCGGCGCTTTACGGCCAGGGTAAGGAAAGCCTCCGGCGTGCACGACCTTTACCTCTGCTTCGAGGGCGTGCAGGGCGGCGACGTACGTCTCGACTGGTGGCAGTTCAGGCGGTGATACCGCTCAGCGAACTGCCGTGAAATATTAAAGAACATGAACTTAAAATGAAAATAACACTTCTTTCTTTTCTTTTGTCTGCAGCGATTGGGGCACAAGCACAGCTTGCACCGCTCCACGTCGACGGACGCTACATAAAGGACGATGCAGGGAATGTCGTCAACCTGCATGGCTTTGCACAAACCTACAGTCCGTGGTTCAACGAGCAGGGACGAGTATGGACCAACTACAACGTAGCCGCTTGCCTGAAATACAACAAAGGACTGATAGACGGCATCCTTGCCGCCGGGTGGAAGATGGATTTTGTGCGCTTGCACATGGACCCTTATTGGAGTAACATTCCCGGCCAGCAAACCACTGGCGAGAACGATATCTCGGCGTTCGACATGAACCGTTTCAAGAAGTATCTCGACGAGGTGTTCGTGCCGATGGCCGAATATGCCATCGGGAAGGGAATGTATGTCGTGATGCGCCCGCCGGGGGTATGCCCGGAGAACATCGCCGTGGGCGATGCTTACCAGCAGTACCTACTGCAGGTGTGGGGCTATGTGAGCCGGCATCCTAAGCTGAAGGACAATCCAGGCATTCTGTTCGAACTGGCCAACGAGCCGGTGAACATCCTGGACGCCTCGGGGCAGCGCGCAGGGACGGAGGAACTGACGGCCTTCCTGCAGCCCGTCGTCGACACGATGCGCACGCACTGCCGGAACATCCTGCTCATTCCCGGACTCGGATGGCAGTCGCAGTATGCCGGATTCGTGGAGCATCCTGTGGCAGGCACGAACATCGCCTATGCCGTGCATTGCTATCCCGGATGGTATAACGGGGGGCATGGCGATGATAATGTCATCGTAAACTATGCCGATTTCAAAAAAGGATGGGACGAGCAGATAACACCCATCACCAACATGGCTCCCGTCATCGTTACGGAAATGGACTGGGCACCGGGAAAGTACAAGGCTTCTTGGGGCAAGTCGTATACGGGTGTTGCAGGCGGTGAAGGATTCGGGGCAAACTTTAAAAAGCTGGCCGACGAATGCGGCAATGTAGGCTGGCTGCTCTTCACAGGGCCGGAGCTGTTGGCACAGTTCAAGGACGAACAGCCTGCCAGCGGTGTATATACCTTCTTGAACGATCCCGAAGCCTGCCCGTGGCCATGTTACCACTGGTTTCAGGAGTACGCCCGGCAGCGCGAATCGGAGGATGCACGCAGGGTGACGGCCGTAGAACTGGCTACCAGTTCGTACACGCTGCTTCCCGGTACGCTGAAAGCCTTGTGCCTCATGGCCACTTTTGCCGACGGCCGTCAGATGAATGTGGCCGGCGATGCCGTATATACTGTCTCCGATGGGGAGGTAGTAAGTGTGCGCGGGGGCAATCTGTGCGCGCTACGGGAAGGTGCTGCCGATATAGGTATCGCCTATACCACACCGCAAGGCGCGGTGCACCGTTTCCACGTATCGGCGAAGGTTACCATGTTCCCGCTGACGGCCGACGGCTTTAATCCGGGCATCTGGGAACAGGGGGCGTTCGATGAGGCGACCGGAACGCTCCGCACGGGCCGGTGGGGTTTCGGCGGCTGGAAGTATACGGGTGGTCTTGACCTTTCTGCTTACCGCTATCTGGTGGTGGAGCTGAACCGCAGGCAGTCGTGCGCTGCCTCTTTCCGCCTGTTCGACGAACCCAGCTATTGGTCGGACCCATGCATGAAAGACTTTGGGACGAGTACCCGACTGGTAGTCGACCTTCAGGATATGCGTAAGAATAAAAGTGGCGGGAAATGCGATCCCTCCCATCTGTATATCATCGGGTTCTGGACAAACGGGAGCGGTGATGTAAGTATCAAGGACGTGTTTGTCAGCGACGACGGCACGACCCCCTCGGCCATCCTTGTGCCCGTGTCGGCGGATGCTCCGTTACCCGTGTACAATTTACAGGGCGTCAGGGTGGGCACGTCCGATTGTATGGGCGGTATGCCCCGCGGCGTTTACATCGCCGGGGGCAGGAAAATCGTTAAATGACCAATGCTACCCGGAGGGCAGGGGCAGCTTTATTTGCTGTTCCCGCTCTCCGCTTTATTCTCTATCAGCCTCACGTCCGTCAGCGTCAGCCGGGCAGTGTTCCTGTTGATGTCCTCACCTGTTTTATTATATACAAAGGTGGAATTGTCGATGTGGATGTCGCTGACGCAGTCGAGCCCTTCGATTCCCGCAGCACTGATGGCGGTCTTCGCTCCCCGGCATGTAACATTCGAGATGTGGATGTCTTGGAAGTGGGGAGTAAGTTTTTTCTGTTCCTCCGTAAATGCCGGTGCCGGCATTCCGTCGCTGCCGGCGGGGCGGTTCACGTAGTCGCACTGGAACCCGATGGCCTCGTTGGCGATGTCGGTCATCACGATGTCGCTGATATAGATTTTCTCCGTCCGTCCGCCACGCCCGATGCCGCTTTTGAAACGCAGTCCGATGTCGGTCCCTGCAAACCGGTTGTTGCGCACCACGATGCGGCGCATGCCCCCGATGCTTTCGCTCCCTATCACGAAACCCCCGTGTGCACGGTATACCGTATTGTTTTCTATCAGTATATCCTCGCACCCCCACGGGCTGCCTTTCTTCTCCTTCCCGCTTTTCATGCAAAGGCCGTCGTCACCGGCGTCCACCGTCGAATTGACGATAAGGGCCCGGTGGCAGTCCGACAGGTCGATGGCATCGCCGTTCTGTGCGTTCCATGGGCAGCGCACCGTGATTCCGTCGATGATGATGTTCGTGCTGTTGCACGGGTGCACGTGGAAGCGTGGTGAGTTCTGTACCGTTACGCCTTGAATCAGTATGTTCTGGCAGTTGGTGAAGCGTATCAGGTCGGCCCTGTATTTCTCTTGTTCCTCGGGCGTTCCGGCGATATTTGGGTAGCCTGCAGCCGAGTTCCATGGATACCACAGCTGTCCGCCGTTGGTTTCCACTCCCCCCACGTTTTCCTTAAAGGCTTTCCACTCCACGTCGCTCACCTTACTGCGCTTCACCGGCCGCCATTGCTGTCCGTTGCCGTCGATGATACCTTCGCCCGTAATGGCGATGTTCTTGCGGTTAGAGGCGCGGATGGCGGGATCGCACCTTGTCGACTTTCCCTCCTTGTCGAGAAACAGCCGTTTGTCGGGCGAGAAATAGAGGATAGCGTTTTTCTCCAAGTGCAGGTCGATGTTGTCTTTCAGTTGTATGGGGCCGCTCAGCCATACTCCCATCGGCACGATGAGCCGTCCTCCTCCCATCTTCGTCAGTTGACTGATGGCCTTGCTGAATGCCTCCGTGTTCAGTGTCACGCCGTCGCCCACGCCGCCGCAGTCCTTTATGTTCACCGTGTTTGCGGGGATTACGGGCGGTGTTGCCTGCACCATTTGTACGGGTAGGTTTTGGTAATACTTGCTGTAGTCGTTCGCGGTTGCCGGAGCAGTAGCTGCGAGCAGGAGCACCGTGAGTGCCGATTTCAATAGTCTTCTCATGTTGTCGATTTGTTTTGTAGCGTTAAAAATACTTTTCCGCAAATTTACGCTAAATCACTAAGACGGCAAAATAGAGAGCCCGTTTTTTAGTTTTTTTGTTATATTTCCTATGATGATGGCTTGTACTGATATAGGTATAACTAATATTTCTTCATGTATCTGGCATGAAATTCAGGAATTTCATTTAAATTTGCATCCATATCCGGTTTTTCGGATGATAAGGTTTGAATATTAGGCTTATAAAAAATAATAGGATGAAGAATCAACTTTATTGCTGCTTGGCAGCTGCCGTCTCGCTGTTGTCAGCAGCCTGCTCGCCGGGCGGTGAGTCTGTTGGTGAGGCAGTGGCCGGTGTGCCCTCCGTCATTGTGTCGCGTTCTACGGATGCCGCTTTCGAGTCGGCCGCTGCAGCCGTCGTCAATATGAAGGTGGGCTGGAATTTGGGCAATACGCTTGAGAGCAACTCGAACGAGGTGAACGGATGGATAGAGAAATGGACCGACCGCTCGGTGAAGGCTTACGAAACGGCATGGGGACAGCCTCAGGCCACGCGCCAGCTGATGCACGAATTCCGCAAGATGGGATTCGGCGCCATTCGGGTGCCCGTCACCTGGTGGCCCCATCTCGATGCCGATACTGTCATCAACGAGCAGTGGATGGCACGCGTTGAGGAGGTTGTGGGGTACGTGCTCGACGAAGGCATGTACTGTATCCTCAATATCCACCATGACACGGGCGACCAAAGCTCTTGCTGGTTGCGTGCCGATGCCGGCAACTTTGATGCGCTCAACGCGCGTTTCGTAAAGATATGGCAGCAGATAGCAGGGCGTTTCCGCGACTATGATGAACGGCTGTTGTTCGAGGGGTACAACGAGATGCTCGACGTAAAGGGGCAGTGGAACTTCCCTTCCGTCCCTACGGCCTATGATGCCGTGAACGGTTATGCCCAAAGTTTCGTCAATACCGTGCGGGCCACGGGTGGAAACAATGCCAAGCGCAACCTCATCGTTTCTACCTACTGTGCCGGAAACGGGGGCAACTGGGGCGACTGCAACAAGGTGCTTTCGCTCTTTAAGGTGCCCACCGACACCGCCGGCGGGCATCTCGTGGTGGAAGTACACTCCTATAATCCTTGGCAGTGGGACAAGGAGCACGGCAAGTGGACGGCAGCCAATGCGGCGGATATCCACCAGATGTTCGCCAGGCTGAACAACCATTTCGTCAGCAAGGGCATCCCCGTGATAGTGGGTGAGTATGGGGCGATTGAGAGCGACACCACGGAAACCGACCAGGTTGAGGCCGGGAAATATGCCGCTTGCATCGTCAGTGAAGCCAAGAAATACAATATCGCCACGTTTTACTGGATGGGACTGATGGACGGTGCTGACCGTGCGAAGCTGAAATGGACGCGCCCCATCGTCACCGATTCGATCTTGAAAGCCTATTATGGCGATGCAGCCCTTTCCACGGGTATCCGGGCGGTGGTTTTGGATTAAGGATTAACGGTATATAGAGCCGCTATTGTGTGCTGTCTTTTTGTGCTGTGAAGGGGCGGCTGTCTGTAAGTTGGCCTTCACTGCCCTTTGCCGCTTCGTCGAGCGCCTTGCCAATGGTTTCCTGTAGGCGGATAAACTGGGGGCACGACATGTATCCCATGTTTTTCTTCATCATCTGGCGCACGTCCTGCAGCGAACTTTCATAACACGCCATTTCGTTGTTGCGCTGCGTACGGTGCACGGCGGTGCGGTAGATTTCATTCTCGCGCTCCATACGCAGGCGGTTGCACACCTTGCCCGCAATGGGTGCCACCACGGTGTCGAAGATGTGGTGCCCCTGTATGTAAAGATAGGTGTTTGCAGGCGTCAGGCCAAGCCCGCGCAGTTCTTCCTTCAGCCGTATATACGACTCCTTTGCACCGGGGTACTGCTGTTGCAGGGAATGTATCTTCCGCCCCACCTTGCTGCGCAGGTGGTCGATAGATTTCTGCGCTGCCTGGATATTGAAGCCGCCGGGGTCTATCACCTTGCAAAAGTCGGTAAGCGTGAAACGGGGATAGTTGCCCGTGCGGTACATCCATACCGACCAGATGAAGAGCGGATAGCAAGCCTCGCTGTACTGCCGCATGTAATCGACGAAATCAAAGATGGCATGGTCGTTGAGCGTCACCATCACACAGACATTGTGCAGGCTCTCGGCATAACACTGGTAGTTCTCGATGGAATACACGTAGGTATGGAAGACGTACGGGCTGTCGATGATATTACGCGACATCTGCGTAACGCCTTGCAGCAGGTAGTCGTAGTCGGCATCTACGCAGGCTATCATGTCGCGCCCCACGTTCTGCCCGATGAAGTTCATCAGCACCGACTTCTTTCCGCGCCGCAAGGTATCCTTCGAAGGCAGCATCACCTCGAAGAAACGCTTGTCGTTCTCGAACTTGCTGAGCACCGTACGCCAGAACAGTATGTCGTCGTAGCTCTCTACGTAAGCAATAATCTTACGCCGTGCCGACTTTGAGCGCAGCTGGTTGGCCGCCTCGAAATAGCGTGAATTGATATTGTCTTTCAGTCGCCGACTCATATCCCCCGGTATCTTCCTGCCCTTGCTTAAACCGTTATGTCGCTCACCTCCGTCACCTTGTCCAGCCATCCGTTCATGATGACAGCCGGACTATGCGTGGTAAGGATAATCTGTACATTGGGGTTCAGCTCCACGATGTTCTCGATGAGATGCTGCTGCCAGTCTACATGCAGGCTCACTTCGGGTTCGTCCATGAACAACACGCAGTGCTGATTGTCTTCGATGAGCACGGTGAGCAGTATGGCCAGCATCTGCTTCTCGCCGCTTGAGAGCATATAGGGCGTGAGCTCCTCGCCTATCTGCGTGAAGAGTATCTCGTTCTTCGTGCGTATCAGCTTCTTGCCCGTTTCGGCAAAGAGCTTGTCCATCATATCTTGGAATTTCTTCTTCGGCTCACTGATGAGCTGGGCGCGCTGTGCCGCGTCGGGCGCACAGCTCTGCAACACCTCTATAATCCGGTTGCCCACATTCACCTGATAGTCGAGATACTTGCGCTGCAGCTGATAAAGCTGCCAGTCGAGCTCGGTTGTCACCGAAGCATCCACCACCTTGTTCACCAAGTCGCTCGACATCAGCGGGCGGTCGAACGAACGGATTACGTCGCAGCGAATCCAGCGGGCATCCGCCGGCACCACCTTGATGCGCACGCCTTTCAGCATGTGGCTCGGGAAGTCGCCGCCTTGCATCAATCCCCTCACTACCTTATTTAATATAGTGCTTTTCCCCACGCCATTGATGCCGCTAAGGATATTCACCTTAGGGTCGAGATTCCACACGATGTGCTTCATGCCGCTCCACAGCGAGTCGATTTCTATCTGTTCGATATAATCAGCGTATTTCTGCATAGTCAAATGGTTTTATATGGGCAAATATACAAAGAATAGCTGAAATATCCGCATTATTTTGGAAGATTAACGCAACGGTGGCCGTGGCGAATTCAATTGGCAAGTGTAAAGTTATACATCTTTTCCCTTTAATCACGCCAACGGGCCTTTCAAATCTTCATTCCTGCCATTAATAATGCTCTGCGCCGGAAGTATCGCGGCCATTAGACTTTTTAAAAATAGCCGACAGTAATAGAAAAAAGAGAATTATCCCGCGACTACTCTCAACTTTTTATTAATTTTGCAATCAAAAAACGAGAATAATGGACAACAACCGACCACTCATCGCGCATATAAGCATGTTTTTGGCCTGCGCCGGATGGGGATTGATGGCACCTATCGGAAAGGATGCCATGACGCATGGCATCAGCGGTATCGACATGGTGACCTTCCGCGTATGCGGCGCCTGCCTGCTCTTTTGGATTGCATCAATCTTCGCACCGCACGAGCATGTACCGGCAAAAGACCGGCTGATGTTTGCCGGTGCGGCACTGTTCGGGCTGGTGCTCAACCAATGCTGCTACACCATCGGCTTGAGCATCACCTCGCCCATCAACTCGAGCATCGTAACCACGTCGATGCCCATCTTCGCCATGTTGCTGTCGGCACTGATACTGAAAGAGCCGATAACCGGAAAGAAAGCAACAGGGGTGCTGATGGGGTGCAGCGGAGCATTGATCCTGATACTGACGAGTGCTGCCCACGTCAGCGACAAGGTGGGCGACATACGCGGCGACTTGCTGTGCCTGTTTGCCCAGTTTTCGTTTGCGCTCTACTTGGCATTGTTCAATCCACTCATCCGCCGGTACAACGTATTTACCGTAAACAAATGGATGTTCTCATGGGCGTCGCTGGCCCTGCTGCCTTTCACCTACAGCCATGCATGGGCCACGCTCAATGCGCCGCTCCCGCTGTATACATGGCTCGAAGCCGGATATGTGGTAGTGATAGGCACTTTCGCGTGTTACATCCTCACCATGATAGGCCAGCGCACGCTGCGCCCCACGGTGGTCAGCGTATACAATTACGTGCAGCCCGTGGTGGCTGTTACGGTGAGCATAGCCATGGGCATAGGTATCTTCAAGTGGAGCCATAGCATCGCCGTATTACTGGTATTTGCCGGCGTGTGGCTGGTAACAAAAAGCAAATCGAGGAGGGATGCGGCAAAGGAATTACAGACTACGGATGTATTGGATGTTTTGGATTAAGGATTAATCCTTAATCCAAAACATCCTTAATCCAAAATATCTGTTACGTTTTCTTGTTTCATTCGAAGAATTATCGTATTTTTGCAAACATAATCGTTTTTGATTGATAACACCGCAATTATGGCATTGAACCTGAATAAGAATCTTAAACTGTACTACTCCATCAAGGAAGTAGCCGAGATGTTCGGACTAAACGAGAGCACCCTGCGTTACTGGGAGCAGGAATTCCCTTACCTCAAGCCGAAAACCAAAGGGCCAAGCAACGTGCGCCAGTATGCAGAAAAAGACATCGAACAGATCCGCCTGATTCATAACTTGGTGAAAGTGCGGGGATTCAAACTGGCTGCAGCCAAAAAAATCATTAACAACAACCGGGACGGAGCAGACAAGACTGCCGAAATCATCAACCGGCTGACGGAGGTTAAAGAACAGCTGCAGGCACTCAAAAAACAACTCGACTTCCTGCAATGACCGCCCGTATTCAAGGCTCTACGGACATTCAGGACGCTTTCTCGGAACCATAATCCAAAATCACCACGAAGCAATATAAGTATCCCATACCCTTGTTTTATTGTTCTACAATTCGTTTATCCTGTTCTGTTATTCTGGTATTTGTTATTTTTTCGCCCATATTGTTTTCTATTTTAACCAAAATAAACTATCTTTGCGGCAACGTCATTCATAAACACGACTGAACTACTGAACCAACTAATTACAATTATATTTAATAACTAAAACAAAATTTGAAATGAAAAAACTATTAACTTTAACAGTCATGGCACTATTTTGCGCTATCGGTGCAAACGCACAAGGCAAGTATACTTTGGCTGCTGGTGACACACATGAGTCGGGAAGCCAAATTACATCAGTGCCCAACATTACTTTAACTTACGGAATATCCGGAGGCGTTGCTTTCAAAGCAGCAAAAGCAAACTCAAGTGTGGAAGGGTATGCTGCTTTCACTGAAGGCAACGGAGTAAACGGCAGCTCCACCGGAGGTACATTATATGTATTTAATCCGACAATAGACGGCTCCATAACTGTCGCAGTGGTCTTAAATGCCAATAAAAGTTTCTTTGTGTTAGAAGACGAAACCGCCTTGCCTGAATATGATGGCATAAAGGTAGATGCTAAGTATTATGGCACATATACATTTGGTGTGAAAGCAAACAAGACTTATAAGGTATTTTGCACTGGTTCGAAATTAGGATTCTACGGATTCGAATTTGCTGAGGCACCTGCTAACATCACCGCCTCCGTCACAGCCGAAGGCAAGGGCTTGGCTACGTTCTGCAGCGACAAGGCTCTCGACTTCTCGGGTGTGGAGAACTTCGCAGCATATACCGCTACGGTAGAAGGCACGACGGTTACCTTTACAAAGGTAGACAAGGCTCCGGCTAATACGGGCCTGCTGATTCGCAACACAGCAGGCGAAACGGCTGCCGACTTCACCATCCCTGTTATTGCCGACGGCGGAACCATCAGCGGCAACATGCTGGTAGGTACGATGAGCGACATCAACATCACCTGGGGCTATGTACTGAACAATGTAGCAGGCGTGGTAGGCTTCTACAAGTCCAACGACACGAAGGTGGCTGCCGGGAAAGCATACCTGAACGTTTCTTCTGACGCAAAGATGCTCAGCCTTAACTTCAACGACGGCGCAGCGACAGGCGTCAGCGAAATGAAGAATGCCGGCACTGCCGAGGGCGTTTACTATAACCTGAACGGCATGCGCGTGGAGAAGCCTGCTAAGGGGCTCTACATCCTGAACGGCAAGAAAGTGATAAAATAAAAGAGCAGCAATGAAACATATTAAAATAAACAAAGCAATGAAAAAGAATTATTTGAAACCAAATACGGAGATTCTGATTGTCGAGACACAAGGTATGCTGGCTGGCTCCGACGCAGGTTTTTCATTCGATGGCGATACAGGCACAGGCGTACTGAACGAAACCACAGCCACGGGCGAGGCCATGAGCAAAGGTGGCTTTGATGCTTGGGGAGCGGACGAATAAGCGCACATGGTGACAAACCACTCACTGGTAAATGCCGTTGCCCGGGTGGGCGGCGGCATTTACTGTTAAATTATCACAAAATAACCCGGAAAAAGAAAGCACGTAACAGTTTTTAAACTATATTTGCAACAGGTAGCCGATGCTACGGAAGAAGGAAAGGCAAGCTTGTAAAAAAGATTTAATATATATGCACAAACAACACACATGCCACGTTTTTTTTAAAGTTTACAGAAGAGCAAGCTCGGAATATTTACACACATTTAAAAATCAAATAAAAAAACTAAGAAGGCCATTAAGAAATCAAAAACTAAGAAAAGGAAATGTCGATAAGACATACAAAGAGGTAGTAAGGTTGAATGCGTTAGGAAAGTTGCCGGACGACAACCAAACAAAAAGAAGGCGGCTGGATGAACGCGAAATCAGGAATCACCGGTTCAGGAGTCCAAAGCGATGGAATCCTGAACCTTTTTATATGGTATGCCCGCTACGGGCCATCCCATATAAAAGAAATATGACATCTTGAATATTGCGGCCTAAAATAAAAAAACGGGGAAAATAAAAACGAGCTGTAAAACCGATTCCCAGCCCATTAACCCGGGGCCCTTATCCCGAACCCAGGTTACCGGCCCGTTTCCAATCAGTTAATCATGTGCGCCTGATAGGACTCGAACCTACACGACCGGAATCACTAGATCCTAAGTCTAGCGCGTCTACCAATTTCGCCACAAGCGCATTTGCGGATGCAAAGATACGGTGTTTTTGCGGATTATCCAAATTATTTCGGCGGTTTATTCGCTCAAAAGTTTCCGGGCAAACTCTATGATGGTGTCCTTGCCCCGCCTGAAATCTTCGTCGGTAATGTATACTTTATAATCAGGCTCTATGCCAAATTCGGTACTTTGGCGGTCGCGGTCGTACATGGGGCATGCAGAGAAACGCACAGCCCATCCGTTGGGCAGGCTGCTGGTAAACGGCAGGCCGGCGCCGCCTCCAGTCCTGTCGCCTACCAGCTTTACGCCGGGAAAGGCATGCATGTATTTAGCAAACTCGTTGGCCGCACTGAACACCTTGCGGTTGGTAAGCACGCATACGCTTTTCTGCCAGCGTAGGTTGCTTGAAGGCTCAAGCCTCTGCTCCACCATGTCCGAGAAATCGTCATGTCCTTTTCCTGTCTTGTGTTGTATATATCCCACAAGCGTAGACGAATTGGTGAAGCGGGCGGCAAGCTTGTCGGCATAGGTAAGCGTGCCTCCGGTGTTGTCGCGCACGTCGATGATGAGGCCGCGGCACGCCATGAGATAATTGATTACCTCGTCGATATTGCCGTCACCGATGGCATCCATGAAACTCTCGTAACGCACATAGCCGATATTGTCGTCGAGGATGCGGTATGTTAACCCTGATGCTATTTTGTAGTCGGTACCCAGGTAGCGCCGCTGCAAGGTATCGCTGTAGTTGCTGGGATAATCTTCGAACCAGCTCCAATAGCGGGCGAAATCGGCCGATGCCGAAAGGTTCACGTGCCCGTCGCGCAGTTCGCCGAGCATGTCGCTGAGCACTTCGAAGAGCTGTTCGCTGTTCATCCCGTCGTTTATGCGCACCTTATATTTCCCGTATACAGCATTCCAGTCGAGCCCGTATTCGTTTTGCTTATAATTGAAGAAGCAGTAATGCTCGTCGATGATTTTCCACAGCGCCTCAAAGTTGCCCGTGGGGGTATTGTCGAACTCCTCCTCGTCGATGCAGCCGGTCATGGTGAACAGCATGCTCAGGCAGAGAAACAGGGGGATAAATCTTCTCATGGGCGGTAGTTGATAAGTTGGAAACGGCGCACGATGCCCAGCATCAGGCGGTGGGTGTAGACGTGCGACTTGAGTTGGTTGACATCAGCTTGCTGGTAATCGCCCAAGTAGCCGATGCGCAGCGTAGAAGTACGGCCGATGTTAAGGTCGAACATCAGCTGCTGGCGGAAGCACGGGGCGCTGATAAAGGTGACAGGCACGATATTGCGGTCGTAATCGCCGCGCTGGAATATCTCGTAATACGACTGCCCGTAGTTGGGGCAGAACATCAGTCCTGCGAGCGGCACCTCCAGCTCGTAGCGCACAGCTGCCTGCCTGCCTGCCACCCTGAACCGGTAGGTGGCGGCTCCCGACGGCATGAGGTTGACGTGCAGCCGTGCCTGTGCGGGATTGTTGCCGTTGCTGGTGTTGTAGATGAATCCCAGGTTGGCATCGGCCATTCCCCCGGCTTGCAGCTTCAACCGCCCGCCGAGCAGGCTCCAGCTGTAGTATTTACCCCAGAAGAAGTTATAAGAGCCTTCCAGTTCTGTTTGCGAATCGGTACGGTCGTGTACTCTTGAGAAGTTGGCCTGGTGCTGCATTACGGTGCTCCATCTCCTGCCCGGGCGCTGCCGCTCGATAGTGGCAAGGAATGTCGCCCCCGCTCCGCTGAAGTGTTCTTGCGACAAGTAGGTGTCAAGGATGCGCGTAGGCCCGAACCCCAGCATATAGCAGGTTGTTGAGATACGCCCCGCCATGGTGCTGTCCGCGCTTTGTGCCGCTGCCGTTGCAGCCGTGAGCAGCAACAGGGATACGATTTTATAAGTCTTCATCTGAAAATAAGCTTAACTGACCGGTCATTTCGTCGATTACCTGTTGTTGGCTCTTGCCTGCGTCGGGGTCGAGGTTCTCTTCCGGTGCTTCGTCTTCTGCCTCCTCTTCATCCTCTTTTTCCACCTCCGGCCAGCGCAGGGGTTCCAGTTCGACGATGCTCTCGATTTGGAACACAGACAAGCGTTTGCCTTTGGCCTTGTATCCTTTTACGGCGACAAACTGCTCGAGGTCGATTTCCTCCGCCGGCCTGGATACGCTGTTTCCGCCATAGGTTATTTTTATGCGCGGATAGACTTGGTCGGTGAGCAACACGAACTGCGAGTCGGGATTTTCGCCCATGAAGCTCTGCTTGCGTTTGGTGGCTTCCAACAGGAAGCGCTTGGCGTAAGGGAATCCGGAATTGTCGGCATCGAAAAGCACGGCGCTCCACACCTTGCCGGCATCGTATTTCTCGATGACCTTGATGTCGTCCTCGTAATGGTTGTTGACGTCGAAGTTGGTCAGGTAATATTCGTTGTTCCCCAGCACCACGAGTATCTGGTCGCCGTCGTAGAACTCTCCCAGCAACCGCCCGTGTTCGTCGTAGTTGATGCGTTTCACGTCGGGGTCGAACCACACTTTCCGTCCGCCGAGCGTAGAGTGCCCGTGGCTCTTCAGGCCGATACGGTGTACGGGTTTCTTCGTGATGAGATATCCCTTGGCGTTGCGCCCTTTGATGAGGAACTTTGCAAAGTCGCGCTCCAGGAAGATGCTGCTTTTCCGTGTGGTCTGCGTGCTGGCTTCGAGCGTAATCTTGATTACCTCGGCCTCGCCGTTGGGATTGGCCGAGAAGTACAGTATCCTCGACCCCGGCGTGCCCATCGTGACGTCGTATTCGCGGTCGCGCATGCAACTGGTGATATTAAACCGCTTGGCATAGTAAGGGCCTTTCTTTCCGTCACAGTACACCACGTTGTAGATGGTGCGCTTGTCGTTCTTCTTGAACACCTGTATATGCTGTATGTTCTTCCCGACGAAGATTTTATCGGCCACCTTGAGAATCTTGTATTTCCCGTCCTTATAGAAGATGATGATGTCGTCGATGTCGGAACAGTTGCACACGAACTCATCCTTTTTAAGCGACGTGCCGATGAATCCTTCGCTGCGGTTGATGTACAGTTTCTGGTTAGCTTCCACAACGGTAGCGGCCTCGATGGTATCGAAACTGCGTATCTCCGTCATGCGCGGATGCTCCCGTCCGTACTTGTCTTTAAGGAACTGGAACCAGTCGGCAGTCACCTCAATCAAGTTGGCCAGCTGGCGGTCGATTTCTTCGATTTCGGCCTTGATGCGCGCCATCAGTTCCTCGGCCTTTTCCTTGTTAAACTTCAGTATGCGCTGCATTTTTATTTCGAGCAGCTTCAGGATGTCCTCTTTCGTTACCTCGCGTACCATTTGGGGGTAGTAAGGTGTCAGCCGGTTGTCGATATGCTCGCATACGGCATCCACGTCGGGTGCCTGTTCAAACTTCTTGTCTTTGTAGATACGCTCCTCGATGAAGATGCGCTCCAGCGAGCAGAAGTGGTATTGCTCAAGCAGTTCGCCCTTGCGTATCTCCAACTCTTGGCGGATGAGCTCCTTGGTGCGGTCTACGGAACTGCGCAGCACGTCGCTGACGGTAAGGAACTTCGGTTTATTTTCCTCAATGACACAGCAGTTGGGCGAGATGTTTATTTCGCAGTCGGAGAAGGCATAGAGCGCGTCTAACGTCTTGTCGCTGCTGATGCCCGGCGCCAGATGCACGAGAATTTCCACTTGCGCAGCCGTATTGTCGTCTACCTTCCGGGCTTTTATCTTCCCCTTTTCGATAGCTTTCAGTATCGAGTCGATGAGCGTCGATGTTGTTTTCCCGAACGGTATTTCGCGTATGACCAGCGTCTTGTTGTCGAGTTTTTCGATTTTGGCGCGCACCTTCAGCCCGCCACCCCGCTGCCCGTCGTTGTATTTCGATACGTCGATGGAACCGCCCGTAGGGAAGTCGGGATAGAGCTGGAACTCCCGCCCGTGCAAGTAGCTGATGGCAGCGTCGCAGATTTCGCAGAAGTTATGGGGCAGGATTTTCGACGCGAGCCCCACGGCGATGCCCTCGGCTCCCTGTGCCAGCAGCAGCGGGTATTTCACCGGCAGGGCTATCGGCTCCTTGTTGCGCCCGTCGTACGAAAGCTGCCATTCCGTTGTCTTGGGGTTGAACACTGCGTCGTGGGCAAACTTAGACAGCCGTGCCTCGATGTACCGCGGTGCGGCGGCACGGTCGCCTGTCAGGATGTTACCCCAGTTGCCCTGGCATTCCACGAGCAGGTCTTTCTGTCCCAGCTGCACCAGCGCATCGCCGATGGAAGCGTCGCCATGAGGATGGAACTGCATGGTATGCCCCACGATATTGGCTACCTTGTTGAATCTGCCGTCGTCCATCCTTCTCATTGAGTGCAGGATACGCCGCTGCACCGGTTTCAGCCCGTCCTCGATGTTCGGCACAGCCCGTTCGAGGATGACGTAAGAGGCGTAATCGAGGAACCAGTTCTGGTACATGCCGCTAAGGTGGTGTACAGCCGAAGCATCGAAGCGGCTGGCGGGTTTATAGTCGGAATGCCCTTCCATTCCTTCCTGTTCCGCATCTTGTTCTTGATTCTGTTCTTGCTCTTGTTCCTGTCCCGTTTCCTGTTCCTGTATTTCGTCGTCTTTTCTTTCGTCGCTCATAATCTGTTATTCTATTTTAACGCAAAAATACGAAGAAAAAACGAAAAATATGCTACCTTTGCAGTCAAATTTCGAAATTTTATAATTATTATGGCACAAGAAGATGTATTCAAGAAGATAATCAGCCATTGCAAGGAGTATGGCTTTGTCTTCCCGAGCAGTGAGATTTACGATGGGCTTGCAGCCGTTTACGACTATGCCCAGAACGGTGTAGAGCTGAAAAATAATATTAAACAATATTGGTGGAAGTCGATGGTGTTGCTGCACGAAAACATCGTGGGCATCGATTCGGCCATCTTCATGCACCCCACCATCTGGAAAGCATCGGGCCATGTGGATGCTTTCAACGACCCCTTGATTGATAACCGCGACTCGAAAAAGCGCTACCGCGCCGATGTGCTGATAGAAGACCAAATAGCCCGATATGATGAAAAAATCAGCAAGGAAGTGGAAAAGGCCCGCAAGCGTTTCGGCGACTCGTTTGATGAGGCGAAATACATGGAGACCAGCGAGCGCGTAAAGGAAACCAAGGCCAAGCGCGATGCGCTGCATGGGCGTTACGCCGAGGCCATGCAGGGCCCCAACCTCGAGATGCTGAAGCAGATCATCATCGACGAGGAAATCGTAGACCCCATCAGCGGTACGAAAAACTGGACCGACGTGCGCCAGTTCAACCTGATGTTCTCCACCGAGATGGGAGCCAGCGCAGATGCCGCAATGAAGGTATACCTGCGCCCGGAGACGGCCCAGGGCATCTTCGTGAATTACCTGAACGTGCAGAAAACCGGCCGCATGAAGATTCCGTTCGGAATAGCGCAGATAGGCAAGGCTTTCCGTAACGAGATTGTTGCCCGCCAGTTCATCTTCCGCATGCGCGAGTTCGAGCAGATGGAGATGCAGTTCTTCGTGAAGCCGGGCACGGAGCTTGATTGGTTCCCCAAGTGGAAGCAGATGCGTATGGCATGGCATCAGGCACTGGGATTCGGCGCGGAAAACTACCGTTTCCACGACCACGACAAGTTGGCCCATTACGCCAACGCCGCTACCGATATCGAGTTCAAGATGCCGTTCGGGTTTAAGGAAGTGGAAGGTATCCACAGCCGTACAGACTTCGACTTGTCGCAGCACGAGAAGTATTCAGGCAGGAACATCAAGTACTTCGACCCGCAGACCAACGAGAATTACGTGCCTTACGTCATCGAAACATCCATCGGCGTCGACCGTATGTTCCTGTCCATCATGTGCCATGCTTACGAGGAGGAGAAGCTGGAGAGCGGCGAAACGCGCGTGGTACTGAAACTGCCCGCAGCCTTGGCACCCGTCAAGCTTGCCGTGATGCCGCTGGTAAAGAAGGACGGGCTGCCCGAAAAGGCCCGCGAAATCATCAACGACCTGAAGTTCCACTTCAACTGCCAGTACGACGAGAAGGATTCTATCGGCAAGCGTTACCGCCGTCAGGATGCTATCGGTACGCCTTACTGCGTGACGGTAGACCATGAAACGCTGACCGACGGGAAAGTAACCCTGCGTTTCCGTGATACGATGGAGCAGGAGAGAGTAAACATTGCAGACCTCGCAGGCATTATCGAGGACAAGGTAAGCATTGCCAGTCTGCTGAAAAAACTGCAGTAAATGAAAAAGTCGAAGTTAACACTTCTGGCACTGGCCCTGATTCCTGCATTGGGACTCGTGTCGTGCAAGGAAGAAGACAACACCGTTGAAGAATATCCCAATTGGCAATCGGTAAACGACAGTTTCGTACAGTCGCTGGCTACCGACTCGCTGAAGAAAGAGGGATGGGCGCGATACAAGAGTTGGTCGATGAGTGCTGATACCGAAGGCAGCGTGGCCGACTATGTTTACGTGAAGAAGCTGGAAAGCGGCGCCGGCACGGCCAGTCCCGTATATACCGATACAGTGTCGGTGGTTTACCAAGGCCGTTTGTTGCCTTCAGTATCCTATCCGTCCGGATACGTCTTCGACCAGTCGTATTCCGGCACCTACGATCCCGACACCAGCTCTCCTTCCGAGTTCAGCGTCAGCGGTTTGGTAGACGGCTTCTCCACGGCCTTGCAAAACATGCATGTGGGCGACCGCTGGTTGGTTTACATTCCTTACCAGCTGGGCTATGGAGCAACTGAAAAAACTTCAATCCCGGCTTACAGCACCTTAATCTTCGAAATCACACTGGTCGATTTCTGGAGAGCGAAGAAAGCGGAATGATGTTTTACCTGACTTCGGGATAAGGATATCGCGTTTATCCGGACGGCGGTGCCCCTTTGCGCTGCGG
>DBRC01000061.1:0-22241 GCA_002305505.1 Prevotella sp. UBA1378
GATTTATAGCTATAAATCTTTTTGCCCCATTATCCGCCTGCTGCCCACCGCTTGCCTTTAGGGCAGCAATCCTTTTCTTCTTTCAGGGCAAAACAGAAATTGCTTATCCCGAACTGGCGTATTTATAGGTAAAAATGTAGAATAAAAAATAAAAAATTGACAGAACATTCCACATTATGGTTTTTTATTTGTAACTTTGAACGCCGTTTGTATATACACAACAAATGGCAAACCCTAAAGCGAAGAAAATAAAAAACAATATAAATGCATTTCAAATGGAATTACGAACCACCTACATCAGACCGGCAGACGGCAGCTAAAGAACTGGGCGAGAAGATAGGGATGAGCCCCATCTTGGCCAACCTGCTGATTCAGCGCGGCATCAAGACGGAGAGCGCGGCCAAAAGATTCTTCCGGCCCATGCTCAACGAACTGATCGACCCGTTCCTGATGAACGACATGGACGTGGCCGTAGACCGCCTGAACGACGCCATGGGGCGCAAAGAACGCATCATGGTGTACGGCGATTACGACGTTGACGGATGTACGGCGGTAGCTTTGGTGTATAAGTTTCTGCAGCAATTCTATTCGAACATCGAGTACTATATCCCCGACCGATATGAAGAAGGATATGGCGTAAGCCGGAAAGGCATCGACTATGCTAAGGAAACAGGTGTGAAACTTATTATCGTGCTCGATTGCGGAATCAAGGCTATCGAGGAGATTGCCTATGCTAAGCTGCAAGGCATCGACTTTATCATCTGCGACCACCACGTGCCCGACGAGGTGATGCCACCGGCCGTGGCCATCCTCAACCCCAAACGGCCCGATTCGGCCTACCCTTTCCACCACCTTTCTGGCTGCGGAGTGGGCTTCAAGTTCATGCAGGCCTTTGCCAAGAACAACGGCATCCCCTTTTCGC
This sequence comes from Prevotella sp. UBA1378, assembly GCA_002305505.1. Classification (GTDB taxonomy): domain Bacteria; phylum Bacteroidota; class Bacteroidia; order Bacteroidales; family Bacteroidaceae; genus Prevotella. The sequence continues at coordinate 923 of DBRC01000061.1, forward strand.
GGCTGATACCGCTGCTCGACTTCTGCGCCGTGAGTATCGCTGCCGACATCGTACCGGTGACGGGCGAGAACCGCACGCTGGCGTTCCACGGATTGAAACAGCTGAACCAAAGCCCGTCGGTGGGATTGAAGGCCATCATCGAGATTTGCGGTCTTACCAACCGCGAACTGACAATGAGCGACATCGTGTTCAAGCTCGGCCCGCGCATCAATGCCAGCGGGCGCATGCAGAACGGGAAAGAAGCCGTGGAACTGCTGGTGGAAAAAGACCTGCAACGCGCTTTGACCGTCGCCAACCGCATCAATGAATACAACGAGCAACGCAAGGACATCGACAAGCAAATGACCGAGGAAGCCAACGAGATTGTGGAGCGCCTCGAAAGCCAGCAACACCAGCAGAGCATCGTGCTTTACGACGAAGGATGGAAAAAAGGCGTGGTGGGTATCGTGGCGTCGCGCCTCACGGAAATATACTTCCGCCCCACGGTCGTGCTCACCATCATCGACAACATGGCCACAGGGTCGGCCCGCAGCGTGGCCGGCTTCGACATCTACGACGCCATCAAGAGCTGCCGCGACTTGTTGGAGAACTTCGGCGGGCATACATACGCCGCCGGGCTCTCGCTAAAGAAGGAAAACATACCGGAGTTCCGCCGGCGTTTCCAAGAATATGTCGACAACCATATCCTGCCGGAACAGACACAGGCCATCCTCGATATCGAAGAAGAAATCGACTTCAAGGACATCAGCAAGCGGCTGCACAACGACCTGAAGAAGTTCGCACCGCACGGACCTTGCAACCCCAAGCCTCTTTTCTGCACCCGCAATGTATACGATTACGGCACGAGCAAGGTGGTGGGCAGGCACCAAGAGCACATCAAGCTAGAGCTGGTAGACTCGAAATCGAGCAACGTGATGAACGGCATTGCCTTCGGGCAAAGCGAGGCCGCGCGCTATATCAAGAGCAAGCGCTCGTTCGATATCGTGTACACCATCGAGGAAAATACCTATAAACGCGGCGAAGTGCAACTGCAGATTGAAGACATCAAGCCAAGCGAAGAATAGCTTTCCCACTGCAGGCAATGGAGAACAGGTACCAAGAGATACTGAAACGATATTGGGGCTACGACGATTTCCGCGGAATACAGCGTGAAATCATCGAAAGCATTGGCGCCGGGCACGACACACTCGGGCTGATGCCCACAGGCGGGGGCAAGTCGATTACCTTTCAGGTGCCCGCATTGGCAATGGAAGGGATATGCGTGGTCATCACGCCATTGATTGCCCTGATGAACGACCAAGTGGCCAACCTGAAACGGAGAGGCGTACCGGCAGCGGCCATTTACTCGGGATTGTCGCGCGAGGAAATCATCGTCGCACTCGAAAACTGTATCTTCGGCAAAACAAAAATCCTTTATGTTTCGCCGGAACGGTTGTCCTCACAACTATTCCAAACCAAGCTCAAGCACATGCGGGTGAGCTTCGTCACAGTAGACGAAGCCCACTGCATCAGCCAATGGGGATACGATTTCCGCCCATCTTATCTGCACATCGCAGAAATCCGGAAACTGCATCCCGGCGTACCCGTCCTCGCCCTGACGGCCACGGCCACGGCAGCAGTGGTCGACGACATCCAAGAACGGCTCGGATTCGCGGAGAAGCGGGTGTTCCGCATGAGCTTCGAACGCAAGAACCTGGCTTATGTGGTAAGGAAGGCAGCCGACAAGCGCGAGGAACTGGTACACATCTTGAACAACGTTGCAGGCAGCTCCATCGTCTATGTACGCAGCAGGCGGCGGGCGAAGGAGATGCACGAGCTGCTGAACGGGTGCGGCCTGGGCGCTACTTTCTATCACGCCGGGCTCGACAATGCCGTGAAAGAGCAGCGCCAGAAAGAATGGCAAAGCGGAAAGACACGCATCATGGTTGCCACGAACGCTTTCGGAATGGGTATCGACAAGCCCGACGTGCGCATCGTGGTGCACATCGATTGCCCCGACTCCATCGAGGCCTACTTCCAAGAGGCCGGACGGGCCGGGCGCGACGGGCTGAAAGCATACGCCGTGCTGCTCTATAACGACAGCGACCACCGCAAACTCGAAAAGCGCATAGCCGATACATTCCCCGAAAAAGACTATATAAGAAAGGTATACGACCACCTGGCCTATTACTACCAGATAGGCGTAGGCTCCGGATACAACTCTACCTTCGAGTTCAATATCGACGAGTTCTGCCACCGCTTCAAGCACTTCCCCATCCAAGTGAACTCTGCACTGAAACTGCTTAACCGCGCCGGCTACATCGAATATACCGAGGAACAGGACAATGCCGCCCGCGTAATGTTCCTCGTGGGGCGGAACGAGCTGTACCGGCTGGAAAACAATTCGGCCGAAGAAGACAAAGTGGTCATCGCCTTACTCCGCAATTACGGGGGCCTTTTCAGCGATTACAACTTCATCGACGAAAGCTTTATCGCGCTGCAGACCGAGCTGAAACCGCATCAGGTGTATACTACGCTGAAACTGCTCAGCCAAAAGCGCATACTACACTTCATCCCACGCAAGAAAACACCTTACATCCGGTATACCCAACGCCGTGAAGACGCGGAACACCTGATGTTCCCGCCGGCGGTATACGAAGAGCGCAAGGAGCAATTCCGCCGGCGCATCGGGGCGATGGTGGCCTATGCTACAACCGGGAACCAATGCAGGAGTCGCCTGTTGCTAAGGTATTTCGGGGAAAAGAACGGCCACGACTGCGGCCAGTGCGACGTATGCCTCGAATATAGCGGTAAATTATTAACCAAAGGGCATATCGAAACAGCCAAGAGCGCTATCAAAGCATTACTGGACGACGGCATCAAGCACCACATTACCGAGTTGCACTCCATCAAACTGCCTTACGAACAGATAGATGCCGCACTCATATCCTTGATGCAAGAAGAGGAAATCTATCAGAAAGACGGTTTCATCTTCATACCCGGACAGGGGGAATGAAGATGAAACCGCACAAAAAGCCCTCGGAGGCCTGTTATTTATTCCCGAACAGTTCGGCCTGCGACTGTATCAGCTCCTTATCGTCGAAGTAATCGATACGCATGGCGTGCCTCACCTCCGACATCGTCTGTGCAGCCACCTCGCGTGCCTGCCCGGTCCCCTTCTTCAGTATATTGTAGACTTCCGGGATATCCTGTTCGAACTCACGGCGGCGCACACGAATCGGCTCCAGCATATTGTTCAATATCGTGTTCAAGAACTTCTTGCATTTCATGTCGCCCAATCCGCCGCGGCGATAGTGGTCTTTCAGCTCATCCAGATTCTGGTATTCGGGCCAGAACTCAGCAAAATCCCCCTCCGTACTGAAAGCATCGAGATAGGTAAATACGGCATTGCCTTCCACAGTACCCGGGTCGCTCACGTTCAGATGGTTGGGATCGGTATACATCGAACGCACTTTCTGCCATACCTCGTCGGCCGAATCGCTCAGATAGATACAGTTGCCGAGGCTCTTGCTCATCTTCTCCTTACCGTCGGTTCCCGGCAGGCGGCGCGCAGTGGCATTTTCGGGCAGCATGATGTTCGGCTCCACCAGCACCTCGCCATAGGTAGAATTGAACCGGCGCACCAGTTCACGCGTCACCTCCAGCATCGGTTCTTGATCCTCGCCCACCGGTACCGTCGTCGACTTGAAAAGCGCGATGTCGGCAGCCTGGCTCACCGGATAGCAGAAAAAGCCCAACGGAATGTTGGTTTCAAAATTGCGCATCTTGATTTCGGTCTTCACCGTCGGGTTGCGCTGCACGCGGCTCACGCTGATGAGGTTCATCAGGTAAGTGGTAAGCTCGGCCAGTTCTGGTATCATGCTCTGGATGAACATGGTGCACTTCTGCGGGTCGAGCCCTGCCGAGAGATAGTCGAGGGCCACGTTAATGATATTCTGGCGTATCTTCTCGGGGTTCTCGGCATTATCGGTCAGTGCCTGCACGTCGGCCATAAACACGAACATGCGGTCGTAGCCCCCTTCGTTCTGCAACAACACTCTCCGGTGCAACGAACCTATATAGTGCCCTAAATGGAGCTTACCCGTAGGGCGGTCGCCTGTCAATATTACTTTTCCCATTATACTCTATAATTATGACGCTTTGTTATAAAATTCATGCAAAGGTAATACAAATCGGGGGAAAAGCCAAATTTAACGGCTTTTTATTTACATGTTTTGGAGTAAGGGGATTTTGGATTACGGATTAGGGATTAGGGATTAATAGTATAGTTGGTGAGTAATATACTCCTAACCATATAGCTATTAAACCGTAATCCGTAATCCAAAAACTCTCCGCCCTGGAGAGCGGAGAGTTTTAAAACTTATTTCGTTGTATCGGTGAATGTAGCAACACGGTTGAAGTCGACCTCGTCGAACAGCTTGTCCGTTGCACCCATACCCTGGGTAGACAAGCGGGTGGCAGCAATCTTGTAGCGCTTTACGAGAGCCGTCTTAACAGCCTCGGCACGAGCCTCAGAAAGTTTCTGGTTGAGCTCCTTGCTTCCTTCCGGAGAGGCATAACCCTTGATCAGGATATTAGCGTCTTTGTGGTTCTTCATATAAGTAGCAATCATCGAGATGCTGGCATACTGGGCCGGGTCGATGGTGCTCTTGCCCTGCTGGAAGATTACCGTAGGCTGCAGCACGTTCTGGTTCTCCTTTACGATTACCTGCTGCTGCGGCTTCTGGTTCTTCAACTTGTTCTGAAGGTCGCTGATGGTCTGCTGGTCTTTTGCTATCTGGCCGTCCTTAGCGTTAACGGTACTGCGGAGCTCATTGATTTTTGCGTTCAAGCCATCGATTTCGGCCTGGTCGCGAAGCTCAGCCAGCTTGAAGTTGTGCGTACCGTTGCTGTTTCCGAACTTGTAGTTTACCCCCACGAGCACACCTACAGCCGACTGGTTCACGTCGTACTTCACTTTTGCACCCTCGCCGGCAAAGTCAGCATTTTTGTTGAGCGCATAGGTAATGTTCGGCTCTACGTAGATCTGCCATGCCTTGGCTGCACCGAGGTTGAACGTAAAGTCGATACCAAACTTAGAAGTCAGGTAGTTCTTCTTCGGGAAGTTGTCAGCGTTCGAAGCCGTATAGAAACGATGCCCCAAGCCAAAGCCGTATACACCGATTACCTCGAACGTGCGCGGAGCACCGGTATAACCGCCGAACCAGTTGCTGAAGTTGGTTGTTCCGAGCAGCGATGCGTTAACACCTTTCACGAAAGTGCCTTCAGAAACTGCCGGTTTGTTATTGAAATAAGCCTCTCCTTCCACTGCGAATCCGAGCACCGGAGTAATCCAGCGGCCGATACGCAGGCCGGCAGACGGGTTCAAGTTCTTGAATACAGAAGTGTGAGTGGTTTTTGCGTTAACACCGCCATTGACACCGATGTACCAGTTGTCTGTTGTCTTGCTCCCCTCAACGGTCTGGGCAGACATTGCTTGTGCTGACATTGCAGCAACAGCAAACATAAAAATTACCTTTTTCATCTTTTTTACTAACCTTAAAATAAATACTATATTTCACTATTGAATTTAAAAACTGGGTGCAAAATAACAAAAAATTAACCACACCACCAAGAAAACATACAAAAAATATGTTTTAAAACATAAAAAGGTTGTTTATAGAACAGTTTTCATACCTTTTAAACCATTCAGCGGCCAAGTTAATCCATAATCCTTAATCCATAATCCATAATCCATTCAGTCCACAATCCATTCAATCCGGGAATCGTACAAGCACCTTGTAGCCCGACTACAAGCACCGTGTAGCCCGACTACAAGCACCGTGTAGCTGGCGTACAAGATGCTTGTACGAATCTGTGGAGTGCTTTGTAACTAATCCTTGAGCAACTGAATTATTTTCTCTCATGTGGCTGTTGCTTCGGTCAAGAACCTGCTGTTCTCCAGCCATTCAGCAAAGAGCTTTTACATACGCTCCCGTTGAGCCTTTCCTGCGTTTTCGCCCTTGTACTTCCTTTGGGTGACATTAAATTTATCTGTCACAGACACAGAGAATATAGAATTTGAGTAGTTCGTCAACTCGGTTGTTCGCAGCTGCTGTGAATAGATGTTGAAATGTTGATTGCCTGTTCCGAACAAATCTTCGGCTTGTAGCATAATTGACAGTTTGTCGTTGAAAAGCGATTTTTCTGCTGACAGATTGGTAATAAATATACCTTTTGCTGTCTTTGTCTGTAACAATGCCACTTATCGTTTGCGCCGTTGCTGTTGCGCAATACAAAAATCCTATCAACCCAGCGGAGGCTTATTTATGTTTTTTCATCCTAACTGCCTTATAAATCAAGATTTTTATGTAAATTTGCGGTGATGAAAAGAATCATATTAATAACAGGCGGGCAGCGGTCGGGGAAAAGCCAGTATGCCGAGCAGCTGGCTTTAAGCCTGAGCGATGCCCCCACCTATCTGGCCACAGCCCATATCTGGGATGAAGAGTTCCGCCAGCGCGTCGCGGTGCACCAGCAGCGCAGAGGCCGGCAATGGACCAATATAGAAGAGGAAAAATACCTGAGCCGGCACCGGCTTACGGGGAAGGTGGTTGTCATCGACTGCATCACGCTCTGGTGCACCAACTTCTTCTTCAGCCGCGAGAAGGCCGAATGGGAACAGCCGTCGGTTGACGATGCGTTGAGCGAAATCAAGGCCGAGTTCGACCGTTTCACCCGGCAGGAAGCAACATTCATCTTCGTAACCAACGAAATAGGCAGCGGGGGCGTGAGCGGCAGTCTGATACAGCGCAGGTTCACCGACCTGGAAGGCTGGATGAACCAGTATGTGGCCAGCCATGCAGACGAGGTGATACTGATGGTGAGCGGCATCCCCGTGAAGATAAAAGGCTAAAGGGCAGAATATAAAAACATTATGTTATGAGGAAATTCAAGATTGAAAAACCGGACCAAAACCTAAGAGAAGCCGTCCAAGACAAAATAGACAACCTGAATAAGCCGAAAAGCTCGCTCGGCAGGCTTGAGCAGTTGGCCATGCAGATATGCCTGATAGAACAGAAGCTGAACCCCACCCTGCACCATCCATGCCACTTGCTGCTGGGCGGCGACCACGGCATAGAGCACGAGGGGGTTAGCGTGTCGCCGCGCGAGGTGACATGGCAACAGATGATCAACTTTACGAAAGGCGGAGGCGGGGTGAACATGTTTTGCCGGCAGCACGGTTTCGACCTGAGCATCGTCGACGTAGGCGTGGATTACGACCTGAGCGGCTGCCCCACGATACTCAACCGGAAAATAGCCCGCGGCACCAAAAACTTCCTCTACGAGCCGGCCATGACCGTCGAAGAATTTGAGAAAGCCATCCAAACAGGTGCCGACCTGGCCTACGACTGTTTCAACCAAGGCAGCGACATCATCTGCATCGGCGAGATGGGCATTGCAAACACATCGCCGTCGAGCATCTGGATGAGCCTGTTGGGAGGCATCCCGCTCAACGAGTGCATCGGCGCAGGCGCAGGCCTCAACCAGCTGGGGGTGCAACGCAAGCGGAACATCCTGCAGAAAGCAATCGACAAATACCTGTCGATCGACGAGCACCACACCACCGTCGATACCATCCGCTATTTCGGCGGATTCGAGATGGTGGCGGCGATAGGGGCCATGCTGCGGGCTGCCGAGCTACACCTTATTATATTAGTGGACGGATTCATCATGTCGGCCTGCGCCATGGCTGCCATACAACTGGAACCCGCCGCAAAGGAATACATGATATTCGGCCACTGCGGCGACGAAAGCGGGCACCGCCGCATGCTCCGGCTGATGGACGCCGAGCCCCTGCTGAACCTCGGCATGCGGCTGGGCGAGGGCACCGGCGCGCTCTGCGCTTTCCCCATCGTGGACAGCGCCGTGAGGATGATGAACGAAATGAACAACTTTGAACATGCGAATATCACTAAATACTTCTAAATGGTACGACCGCATCTGGGCAGCGCTCATCTTCTTTACACGGCTGCCCTTCTGGCGAATCTACCAGCCGGACAAGGATGCGTACGCCGCCGTCGTTGAACACTGGCCCCTTGCAGGGTGGCTCACGGGAGGTGTCATGGCCGCCACAATCTACTTAGGAAGCATGGTGCTGCCCTACGCCGTCGCCCTGCTCCTTGCCATCGCCCTGCGCATGCTCATTACCGGGGCACTGCATGAAGACGGGCTGGCCGACTTCTTCGACGGGTTCGGCGGAGGCGGAACCGACCGCCAGCGCATTCTCGACATCATGAAAGACTCGCGTATCGGCACATACGGCGTAGCAGGCATCGTGCTGTATTTAGCGTTGCTCTTCGCCGCGCTCTACTCGCTTAACGACCCTGTCCTCGCGGCGCTGACCGTGCTGGCGGCCGACCCGTACGCCAAGATGGTGGCAGCGCAAATCGTGATGATGATGCCGTACGCCCGGACAAAAGAGGAATCGAAGAACCAAACCGTTTACCGCAAGTTCAATCTCCGCACCGGTGCAGCCCTGGCCCTGCAAGGGCTGCTGCCCATGCTCGGATATCTGTACCTGCGCAACCAGCCGGCTTATGGCCCCGTGGGCGGCCATCCGCTCGACTGGCAACCCGTGATTTTCATCCCCTGCATCGTGCTGTATTTTCTCTATCTTTTCATTTGGCGCAGGCTGCGCGGATATACGGGCGACTGCTGCGGGGCGCTCTTCCTGCTGGTGGAACTATCCGTATACCTTACCGTGGCCGCTACCCTTACACCGGTATTGCCGATTACTTAGGAACAGAATGGAAGTAGTACTTATCAGACACACCCGCGTGGGAGTGCCCAAGGGCACTTGCTATGGATGGAGCGACGTGCCAGTAGCCGACACGTTCGAAGCGGAAGCGGCCGTAACGAAAAAGAACCTCGAACAATACGGTGCATTCGACCGAGTATACTCCTCACCGCTCACACGTGCCCGGAAACTGGCGGCTTACTGCGGATACCCTCATCCCGATACCGACGACCGGCTAAAGGAGATGAACATGGGCGACTGGGAAATGCAGCGGTACGACGAGATTGAGGACGACGCCCTGCAACGCTGGTACAACGACTACATGCACTTGGCCGCCACAAACGGCGAGAGCTTCCCCATGCTGTACCGCCGCGTGGCCGACTTTCTCGATGAACTGAAGCGGGAACCCTATCGCCGCACGGCTGTCTTCGCTCATGGCGGCGTGCTGATTTGCTCCGGCATCTATGCCGGGCTGTTTCCCGAAGAAGAGGCGTTCAGCCATCTCGTGGAATGCGGCGGCATACAGCGGATAGAATTGTAAAACTGGGCTATGCCGCATATGCGCTGGCTAAAACCAACACCCAAAAAGATATAAATCATGATAAAAATTTATGGAATGGCTACCTGTCCCGACTGCACATACATAGAGGAACAAGTAGCAGGCGACGAACGCTTCGAACTGATTGACATCGGTCACCACGTGTGCTATCTAAAGGAGTTTCTGCGGCTCCGCGACAGCAGTCGGGTGTTCGACGAAGCCAAGCAGATGGGATATGCCGGCATACCCTGCTTTGTACTGGAAGACGGCACAGTAACCCTATCGGCAGAGGATGCCGGATTAAAATCAAGACCGGCTGACGGCCAGTCGTGCAGCATCGACGGCACCGGCTGCTGATGCCGCATACGATATAATTAATATAAGAGAATGGGAAGAAACAAATTTTCGCACGGCGAAATTACAGAAATAGCCAAACTGCTGCGCCAGAAGAATGCCGGCAACCGCGGCCAGCAGAAACAGGTTAGGCATGTGCTGCGCGTAGACTACGGGTTTAATATCTCCGACTTCAATGAGCCGGGCAAGGCCTTCGGCGACGAGGAACTGCACCAAGCCATTGCCCGCGGCGCCATCCAGATATTAGACGATGCCACCATCACTGCCATGAAGGAGAAACGCGCACGCGATAAGGCACGCGACGCTGCGCAGCAGGAACAGGAGGCCATAGCCAACGGCGCCACCGACTGGAAAGAGGCGATGAAGGAATGGGAGGCTTGGGAAAAGGAGAAAACGGATAAGGAATAAACAACGGGATATTTTTTTAGGCATGGGTTGCGCGGACTTCACGGTTTCAGCCGATTAATAACCGCGTTAATCCGCGTAACCCACACCTAAATATCATACAAATGCTATCGTAAGGCCGGCCATCACGATGCTCACCATCGACATCAGCTTGATGAGAATGTTAAGCGACGGGCCCGACGTGTCCTTAAACGGGTCGCCCACGGTATCGCCCACGATGGTGGCCTTATGGCAGGCACTGCCCTTGCCGCCGAAACTGCCCTCTTCCACCATCTTCTTCGCATTGTCCCACGCACCGCCGGCATTGGCCATGAATACGGCCAGCGTGAAACCGGCCGCCAAACCGCCGACCAACAGGCCGAGCACACCGGCAACGCCGAGCAGGAGCCCCACGGCGATGGGAATAGCAATGGCCAGCAGCGAGGGGAATATCATCTCGCGCTGCGCACTGCGGGTGGAAATCTCCACACAACGCCCATAGTCGGGCGTGGCCTTCCCCTCAAGGATTCCGGCTATATCGCGGAACTGGCGGCGCACCTCCTCCACCATCGACTGGGCAGCACGGCCCACGGCACCCATGGTAAGGCCGCAGAACAGGAAAGCGGCCATGGCACCGATGAAGGCGCCCACCAGCACCTTGGGGTTCATCAGGTTCACTTGGAAGAAGTTCATGAAATCGGGCATCGACGCTGTAGCCGGATTAAACACGTTTCCCGCTGCATCGACATAGCGCGCACCCTCCTCAACGGCACGCGCCATGGCTATCTTCACTTCCTCTACATAAGAGGCCAGGAGCGCCAAGGCCGTCAGCGCAGCCGAACCGATGGCAAAACCCTTCCCGGTAGCTGCCGTTGTGTTTCCGAGCGCATCCAGTGCATCGGTGCGCTGGCGCACTTCCTTGCCCAGCTCGCTCATCTCCGCATTCCCACCAGCATTATCGGCAATAGGCCCATAGGCGTCGGTAGCCAGCGTGATGCCCAAGGTGGACAGCATGCCCACCGCAGCGATGCCGATACCGTAAAGTCCGCGCGAGATGCTGCCGGAATCCATGCTCATATCAAAACCGTTGGCACAGAGATAACTCATCATGATGGCCACGGAGATGGTGACCACGGGCACGCAAGTGGAAATCATGCCCGTACCGATACCCTTGATAATCACCGTGGCCGAGCCTGTCTGCGAAGCCTCGGCAATCTTCTGTGTCGGACGGAAACTCTGACTGGTGTAGTATTCCGTCGCCTGCCCGATAATCACACCGGCTATCAAGCCGCTGACAACCGAGAACGACACGCCCACCCAATTCTGGATACCGAGCAGATAGAGTATCACAAACGTGGAGACGGCAATAAGCAGTGCCGACACATTGGTACCTAAGCCCAGCGAGTGAAGGAGGTCTTTCATCGAAGCCCCCTCCTTGGTTCTTACTAAATAGATACCCAGAATCGACAAGAACACGCCGACAGCAGCGATGAGCATCGGGGCAATGACTGCACGCAGCTGCATATCGCCGTTCATGGCAAAGGCCGTGGCACCCAATGCCGCCGTAGAGAGGATACTGCCGCAATAGCTCTCGTACAAGTCGGCCCCCATACCGGCCACGTCGCCCACGTTATCACCCACGTTATCAGCAATGGTGGCAGGATTGCGCGGGTCGTCCTCCGGTATATCCGCTTCCACCTTTCCCACCAAGTCGGCACCCACATCGGCCGCCTTGGTGTAAATGCCCCCGCCTACACGGGCAAAAAGGGCTTGCGTGGATGCGCCCATACCGAAGGTAAGCATCGTGGTAGTTATCGTTATCAGGGAGGTCTGTTCGCCATGATAAAAATAGCTGAGAACCAGGAACCACAAGGCTATGTCTATCAAGCCTAACCCCACGACGACAAGCCCCATCACCGCACCGCTGCGGAACGCCACCTTCAGGCCTTTATCCAGCCCTTTCCGGGCGGCATTGGCTGTGCGGGCCGAAGCATACGTGGCCGTTTTCATCCCGAAGAAGCCGGCCAGTCCGGAGAAGAAACCGCCCGTAAGGAACGCGAAGGGAACCCAGGGGTTCTGCACTTTCAGCACATATGCCATGAAAGCAAAGACTAAGGCGAGGATTACAAAAACGATTCCGACCACCTTATACTGCTGCTTGAGGTAGGCCATCGCCCCCTTCCGCACGTACTGGGCTATTTCCACCATCCGGGGAATCCCCTCTTCTTCTTTCATCATCGAACGGAAGAAAAGCCATGCCATCAGCAAGGCACAGACCGAAGCGACCGGTACAATCCAAAATACTACAGGAATGTTCATAGGCTAATACACTATTAATGATTTTGTTTTAAGTTTAGACATCCGCAAATTTAATAAAAATTCCACAAATGGAGCCTGCTTGAAATGTAATAAAACAAGAAGATTAACTAAAGTAAATATTTTAAGACCTTATTTAAGAAATACAGGCAGTTAGCAGGAACAAAAAAACAGCCACCCTGCTACAACGTGTGCCGGGTGGCTGCTGGCCATATATGTTTTCTTATTCTTCCTTCCGGATAATCTCCCGGCCGGCTTTCACGGCTTCCATGTTCAAGGGAATCAAGGCATGATGGCGCTCCGGCAATGTTTTGTAAAGAGCTTTCTCTACGCCCTCGTCGCTTACCACCGGAGCCACTTGCAACAGTCCGCCGAGGACAATCATGTTGAACACCTTACCGTCTTTCATTCCGGCAGCCTTGTCCATGGCATCGATGCGGTAGACGGTGATATCCTTGCGCGTGGGCGGATTGATAATGCCGTAGCTGTCGTATATCAGCACGCCGCCCGGTTTCACTTTGGATTCAAACTTTTCCAGCGACGGCTGATTGAGCACGACGGCAATGTCGAACGAACTCAAGATGGGAGACGATATTTTCGCATCGCTCACGATGACTGTCACATTGGCCGTACCGCCGCGCTGCTCAGGCCCGTAAGCAGGCATCCATGTCACTTCCTTGTCTTCCATTAATCCCGAATAGGCAAGGATTTTACCCATGGAGAGCACGCCCTGGCCTCCGAAACCACTGATTATTATTTCCTTTTTCATTAAATCGTATCCTTTAAATCCCCTTTAGGATAGTAATTGAACATATTTTCCCCCATCCACTTATTGGCATCCACGGGTGTCATCTTCCAACCGCTGCTGCAGGTAGATACTATCTCGACAAGCGAGCTGCCTTTGCCTGCCATCGACGCTTCGAACGCCTTGCGGATGGCACGCTTGGCACCGCGGATGGCAGCCACGGTCTCCACGCTTTGGCGGGTAACGTAGCACGTGCCCTCCAACTGGGCGGCCATCTCCGTAATCTTCAGCGGATAGCCGTGCAGTTCCGGCTCGCGCCCATACGGGCAGGTGGATGTCTTCTGCCCCATCAAGGTAGTAGGGGCCATTTGCCCGCCCGTCATACCGTAAATGGCATTGTTGATGAAGATGATAACGATGTTTTCGCCGCGGTTCAGCGCATGGATGGTCTCGCAAGTACCGATACACGCCAGGTCGCCGTCGCCTTGGTAAGTGAATACCAAGCGGTCGGGCCAAAGGCGCTTGATGCCCGTAGCTACAGCCGGTGCCCGTCCGTGGGCCGCCTCCTGCCAGTCGATGTCGAGATAGCGGTAAGCAAACACGGCACAGCCTACGGGGCAGATGCCTACGGTCTTGTCTTCCAATCCCATCTCCTCTACAATCTCGGCAATCAGCTTATGCACCACTCCGTGCGAACAGCCCGGACAATAGTGCATCGGCACATCGTTCATCAGTTCCGGCTTTTTGTAGACCAGATTCTCCCGACTTATTATTTTGTTTTCCATATCAACTTCTCCTTTAATGCTTCAACAATTTCTTTCGGCTCCGGAACAATGCCGCCCAGACGCCCGAAATGTTCTACCGGCAGCGCGCCATTGATGGCAAGGCGCACATCCTGCACCATCTGTCCGGCATTGATTTCCACCACCAAGATACCTTTCTTGCCTTTTGCCGACTCCTGTATCTGGCACGTAGGGAAGGGCCACAGGGTTATCGGGCGGAACAGCCCCACCTTGATACCCTCTTCCCCGCAGGCCATCTCGATGGCTTTCTGTGCCAACCGGGCAGCACTGCCGAAAGCCACGATCAAATAATCGGCATCCTCGCACGCCATCGTTTCGTAGCGCACTTCGTTTTCCTTTATCTCCTTGTATTTCTTCTGCAAGTGGATGTTGTGGGCTTCCATCACCTCGGGCTTCAACTCGAGCGATGTCATGATATTCGGCTTGCGGTCCTTCGTCCGCCCGAACGTAGCCCACGGGCATTCACGCTTGATTTCCTCTTCCGTACGGCGGGGCTTATAAGGCGGCAGCACCACGCGCTCCATCATCTGCCCGATAATGCCGTCGGAAAGAATCATGGCCGGATTGCGGTATTTGAAAGCAAGCTGGAAAGAGAGCTCTACAAAGTCGGCCATCTCCTGTACCGAATTGGGAGCCAGCACGATGACATTATAGTCGCCGTTGCCCCCGCCGCGCGTAGCCTGGAAATAGTCGCTCTGCGAGGGCTGTATAGTGCCCAGCCCGGGACCGCCGCGCTGCACGTTGACGATGACGCCGGGAATCTCGGCACCGGCCATATAGGCGATACCCTCCTGCATCAGCGCCACGCCGGGCGACGACGACGATGTGAACGCGCGCTTGCCTGCACCGGCTGCGCCATGCACCATATTGATTGAAGCCACCTCGCTCTCTGCCTGCAGTACCACCATACCGGTGGTCTCCCAAGGCTTATCGAGCGACAGGGTCTCAATGATTTCACTCTGCGGGGTAATCGGGTATCCGAAGAAGCCGTCAACGCCACAACGAATAGCGGCACGGGCAATCGCCTCGTTGCCTTTCATCAATGTTACTTCTTGTTCTGCCATGGGTTATTGCTCCTCCATCTTTTTACGATACACGGTGATGCAGCCGTCGGGGCATACGATGCCGCACGACGCACAGCCTATACAATTGTCCTGGGCTACCGCCTCAACGTAGGGATAACCGTGTACGTTCACCTTCTTCACTATCGCGATAACATCTTTCGGACAAGCCTCAACGCACAGGGCGCAGCCCTTGCACCGGTCGGTATCCACCACGATAGCACCTTTTATTCTACTCATATCTGTTTAGTTTTACGCTCCATGTTTAAATGTCCATGTTCACCGTCAAGGATTATACATGTCCTTATTATAATAACCGAGGATGTCGTCGAGCATCCGCTTGGCCTCAACTGCCGGACTGCCGGCATCGAGCTCGGCCGCTGCGATATAGCAGTTGATGGCCTCTGCCCACTTGCCTTCCCGGCGGTAGCCGTTGCCCTGCCGGTACAAGCGCTCCGCTTCTTCCTTTGCGCCCCTATTCATCGCCATCGAACATTCACGGGTATTCCCTCCGCCCCCCGCCTCATATTGTATGGCGGCGGCTGGCCTCCAGCGTATTCTTCATCAGCGAGCAAATGGTCATCGGGCCGACGCCGCCGGGGACGGGCGTTATAAACGAACACTTAGGGGCCACCTCGTCGAACTTGACGTCGCCGCTAAGGCGGAACCCGCTTTTACGCGACGCATCGGGCACGCGGGTCGTGCCCACGTCGACCACCACGGCTCCCTCCTTCACCATGTCGGCCGTCACGAATCCGGGACGCCCGATAGCGGCAATAATGATATCGGCTGCGCGGCATTCCTCTTTCAGCGTCTTCGACCTGCTGTGGCATACCGTTACAGTGGCATCTCCATACTGCTTCTGCATCATCAGCTGCGCCATGGGTTTGCCTACAATGTTCGAACGCCCGAGGATAACGCATTTCTTGCCCGATGTCCCGATGTTATAGCGGTTCAGCAATGTAAGGATACCAAGAGGCGTGGCCGAGATGAAACAAGGTAGGCCGATGGCCATACGCCCCACGTTGACGGGATGGAAGCCGTCGACATCCTTACGGTAATCGATGGCTTCGATGATCCGCTGCTCGTCGATGTGCTCCGGCAGGGGCAGCTGGATGATGAACCCGTCTACGTCGCCGTCGTTGTTCAACCTGTCCACGCACGCCAGCAGTTCATCTTCGGTCACGTCGTCTTCATATCTTATCAGCGTCGACTTAAAACCGCAGGCTTCGCATGCCAGCACTTTGTTCTTCACGTAAGTCTCCGAACCGCCGTCGTGCCCCACCAGTACAGCAGCCAGATGCGGCTGTTTCCCTCCTGCTGATACAATCTGTTTTACCTCTTCTGCTATTTCGGCCTTGATGGCCGCAGCTGTTGCTTTCCCGTCTATCAGTTGCATTACTTTTGTTTATTTTCGTGTTTATAGTTTCGGCATTCCGCCCTTCATGTGCTTCATGGCGTTGGCCATTTGCGCCATTTTCGAGTTGCTCACGCCGGTCATCATCTTCATCATCTTGCGCGTCTGGTCGAACTGCTTCATCAGCCGGTTCACGTCGTCCAGTTTCGAGCCCGACCCCTTGGCAATACGCATGCGGCGGCTCTGGTTGATGATGTCCGGGTTGGCGCGCTCCTTGGGAGTCATGCTGTTGATGATTGCCTCCACGCCCTTGAAAGCGTCGTCGTCGAGGTCGATATCCTTGATGGCCTTGCCCACGCCCGGTATCATGGCCGCCAGATCCTTGATGTTACCCATCTTCTTGATTTGCTGTATCTGGGCCATGAAGTCGTTGAAGTCGAACTTGTTCTTGCGTATCTTCTTCTCCAGTTCCTTGGCTTGCTTCTCGTCGAACTGCTCCTGTGCACGCTCAACCAGCGAAACGATGTCGCCCATGCCGAGGATACGGTCGGCCATGCGCTCGGGATGGAACACGTCGATGGCTTCCATCTTCTCGCCTGTACCCACAAACTTTATCGGCTTCGTCACCACCGTACGGATGGAAAGGGCTGCACCGCCGCGGGTATCTCCGTCGAGCTTGGTGAGCACCACGCCGTCGAAATCGAGCCGGTCGTTAAATTCCTTTGCGGTGTTCACGGCATCCTGACCCGTCATCGAGTCGACCACGAACAGGGTTTCGTCGGGATTGACGGCCTTCTTCAGCGCTTCTATCTCGTCCATCATCTCCTCATCGACAGCCAAGCGGCCGGCGGTATCCACGATGACGACATTGTAATTCCTTGCCTTGGCCTCCTGAATGGCATGGGCAGCTATCTCCACCACGTCCTTATTGCCCTCCTCGGTGTACACGGGCACGCCTACAGCAGCACCTACCACCTTCAGCTGTTCGATGGCTGCAGGCCGGTAAACGTCGCAGGCCACGAGCAGTGGGTTCTTGTGCCGCTTGGTTTTCAGCATATTGGCCAGTTTGCCGCTGAACGTCGTCTTGCCCGAACCTTGCAGTCCCGACATCAGGATGACGGCAGGCCTGCCTTCCAGCTTCAGCTCTTCGGCCTTGCCTCCCATCAGTTCGGCCAGCTCGTCGTGTACGATTTTCACCATCAGCTGGCCGGGCTTCACGGCTGTCAGCACATTCATGCCCAGGGCTTTCTGCTTCACGACGTCCGTAAACGTCTTGGCCACCTTGTAGTTGACGTCGGCGTCGAGCAATGCGCGGCGCACGTCTTTCAGAGTTTCGGCAACGTTGATTTCGGTGATTTTCCCCTCACCTTTCAGTATCTTGAACGACCGTTCAAGCCTGTCACTTAAATTCTCAAACATTATAATATAGCTATATATTTTTTCCGGATGCAAAGTTACTTCAATAAAACAGAAAAAACGAATAAACCCGCCGCGTTTTAATGTATTTTAAAACGCCGGATGCAGAATTTACCGCCCATGTGGCATCAGCGCCATGCGCCAACGGGGCTTATCGCGGTACGAAGCCCATAAAAACCGGCCGCAAGCCATTGCCGTACCGCAAATTCTTATTATATTTGCAACAGACATAACAATGCGAAAGATGAGGATTTCTCTTCTATTAACAACCCTATTCTGTATGGCTATGGCAACGGACAACATTCATGGACAGGTAAGGCCTGCCGCACAGGCGGGCAGATTCTACGAGCAAGGCGCTGCTGCGCTCAGGAAAGAGGTGGCCGGCTGTTTCGGGAATGGCGGGCAGCAGGACGGGCGCGACGACGTGGCAGCCCTGATTGTGCCGCACGCAGGATACTACTTCTCGGGCGAGGTGGCCGCATCGGCATATTCGCAGCTCAACCCCGGGCACAAGTACGGGCATATCTTCCTCATCGGCCCCAGCCACCGCGTATGGACAGGCGGCGCTTCGGCAGAGACGGAGTATGCGTATTATACGACGCCTTTAGGAAAGGTGAAGGTCGACACGGCCCTGTGCCGCGACCTGATAGCTTCGGGCAGTGTTTTCGACTACCGGCCGGAAGCCCACGAAGGGGAACACTGCCTGGAGGTGCAACTGCCATTCCTCCAAATGCGGCTCGGAGAGATGCCCCCTGTGGTGCCGATTATCATCGGCACCGACGACATCACGCAGCTGCGGAAGATTGCCGCCATACTCAAACCTTACTTCACGGAGGAGAACTTGTTCGTCATCAGCAGCGACTTCTCGCACTATCCGTCGTACGAGGATGCCTGTATGGTAGACCGCCGCACACGCGACGCCATCATGAGCGGCAAGTTGGGGGTATTCGTCGATACGCTCGAAAGCAACAGGCAGATGGGAATCAGGGCACTGGCCACGAGCGCATGCGGCGAATCGGCCATTGCCACACTGCTGCTCCTGCTCGACCCCCATTACCGCCTGCACCACCTGATGTACCGCAACTCGGGCGACAAGGGGCATTACGACCGCGGCCGCGTGGTGGGCTACCATGCGTTTGCCGTAACAAGGGAAAAGGCGTTCTACCTGACGGAAGACGAGAAACAGGCGCTGCACACCATTGCGCGCAAAAGCATCGAACTGGCTTTCGAGGGCAAGTCGTACAGCACCGGCGAACTGACGGAGACGCTGAAAAAGCGGTGCGGTGCTTTCGTCACGCTGAAAGCCAACGGACGGCTCAGGGGGTGCATCGGGCATATCGGCGAAGACATGCCGCTCCATGTAACCGTGAGCGAGATGGCAAAGGCTGCCGCATTCGAAGATCCACGCTTCCCGCAATTGCAGAGAGAGGAGCTGAAGGACATACGCATCGAAATCTCCGTACTCACGCCGATGAAACGCATCCACAGCCTCGACGAGTTCGAACTGGGACGCCACGGCATACTTATCAAGAAGGGCCACCAAAGCGGGACATACCTGCCGCAAGTGGCCGGCGAGGTAAACTGGACGAAGGAAGAGTATGTAGGGCACTGCTCGCAATACAAGGCCGGACTGGGGCGCGACGGATGGAAGGAAGCCGAACTGTATACGTACGAAGCCATCGTGTTCTGACATGGAAAAAGAATGCCTCTATTACACACGGCTGGCAAACAATGCCGTGAGGTGCGAGCTTTGCCCGCACGGCTGCACAATGGCCGAGGGGCAGAGGGGCCGCTGCAAAAGCCGGAGGAACAAAGGAGGCATACTGGTAAGCGAGGTTTACGGACGGCCCTGCGCATTGGCCATCGACCCCATCGAGAAAAAACCGCTTAACGGATTCCATCCCGGCACCCGCTGCCTGTCGCTGGCCTGTACCGGCTGCAACTTCAACTGCCTGAACTGTCAGAACCATACCATCTCGCAAGCCCTGCCCTCCGGCGTGCCTACACAGGCGCTGCTGCCCGGCGACGTGGTGGATGCCTGCCTGTACCATGGGTGCCCGGGCATCGCCTACACCTATACCGAACCGCTCACTTATTATGAGTATGTATACGACACGGCCCTGCTGGCCCGCAGGCAGCAGTTATGGAACGTTCTCGTAACGGCAGGATACGTTAATCCCGCGCCGTTAAGCCGGTTGCTGCCACTGATAGACGCGGCCAACGTAGACTTGAAAGCATTCGACGACGGGATTTACAGGAAGCTAAGCGGGGGCCGGCTCCAACCGGTGCTCGACACGATAACGGCGATGAAGCAGGCCGGCGTATGGATAGAAATCACCTGCCTGCTGATTCCGCAGATAACCGACGACATGCAGATGATCCGTAAGATGTGTAAATGGCTGGCAAGCAACGGGCTGCACGATGCACCGCTCCACTTCAGCCGTTTCTTCCCGGCATACCGGTTAAGCAACTCCTACCCCACCCCCATCGCCACCATCCGGCGGGCATGCACCGTTGCCAAGGAAGAGGGCATCAGCTCCATATACACCGGCAACTGCTGACGGACGGTTACAGGCCCCGGGCCTTCCAGATGCGCTCCTTGGCATGGTTGATTTCCTGGAACTTTTTCTCGGCAGCCCGCCTCACGTCCTCCCCCAACGCGGCTACGCGGTCGGGATGATGCTCAAGAGCCAGTTTGCGGTAGGCCTTGCGCAGCTCGTCATCGGTAGCCGAGGCACTAACGCCCAGCACCTTATAAGCATCGTCCAGCGAGCCGCCGCGCAGGTTCAGCATCGAGTCGACATCGGCAGCCGACATCTGCATCCACGATGCCGTTTCCCTGAGGGCTTCCACCTCGTCGCGCGTCACGCTGCCGTCGGCTTGTGCCGTCAGCACGAGGAAATTGAGCAGCTGCAAGCGTTGCGAATAGTCCATATTCTGTGCTATCTGCCGGCAACATTGCATCACCGTCTGGCGGAACCGCTGTTGCCCCTCGCGCTTTTGTTCCTCGAAAAGCTTCCGCAATATGCCGTCGCCTTGCACGGCAGCAGCCGCACCGAAGTTCTGCCCAAGGAAACGGCGTACCAGCTCCATCTCCGAGTGCATCACGCGCCCGTCGGAACGGATGATATAAGATGCCAGAACCAAAAGCGAGAACATAAAGCTGTTGCGCTGTCCTTCGTACATGCGCTGCTGTTGCTCCTGCTGACGCCCGAACGGGTCTTTCCCGTCGAAAGTGCCTTGTGTCCCGGGGGTATTTACGGCGTCCATCGCCACATCAAACAGCGAACCGAGCACAATGCCGGCCAGTGCGCCCAGTGCGCCGCCGGTCATCCAGCCTAAGAATCCGCCTATCCATTTACCTGCTGCCATATCATGTTGTATTGAAAATGCTATGCTGTATCAAGCAAAGACCGTGCCAAAACAAGAGCAAGGCATGAGCCCCGGGCAGAATATAGCAATACCGCTGCAGCTCAAAGCATTTACCCCTGTTTTGATTTTTGGCCATTTTTCTGAGATTTTTGGCCAATTTTCTGAGATTTTTGGCCAAAAATCAAAACCGATAG
>DBRC01000061.1:22306-40386 GCA_002305505.1 Prevotella sp. UBA1378
CGCCTGCTGCCCACCGCTTGCCTTCAGGGCAGCAGGCGGATAAGGGCCGGCCATCCGGCACCGTCCCGCGGGAAGATTTCAGCGCCTGTTGCAAAGATACATACCGAAGAGAATCAAGGAGGAACCGGCGAGGAAGTAGACCGTGATTTGTTCGTCGAGGACAAGCCATGCGAAGATGATGGTGGTGATGGGGTTGAAGTAAACCCAGTTAGTAGCCTTAACGGCCCCGAGGCGCGCCATCACCCAGTTCCACGTAAGGTAACAAGCCATGGAGGCCACGCAGCCGAGAAACAGCAGGTTGGCCAATATCCGCGGACTGAGCATCACCTCCAATGGCGGGAAAGCCGGTTCTACGAGATAGCAAGGCAGGATGGTAAGCACACCGTAGAAGAATACCTTACGCGTAATGAACATGGCCGGATAGCGTTCGGCAGCCGGCTTCATCAGCAGCGAATAAACAGCCCAGCTGATGCAGGCGCCGAAAGCCAGCGAATCGCCCAGCGGGGAAAGGTGGAGCACGAAATGCCCGTTCAGCACCACGACTGCCATACCCAGGAAAGCGAGCACGGAGCCTGCCACCTGCATGGCCTTGAAACGCTCGCTGCGATAGAACAGCGAGATGAGCAGCGTGGCAAAGAGCGGACAGGAACAAACGATGAGCGACACGTTGGTGGCAGTAGTATACAGCAGTGCCGCGTTCTCGGTAAGGAAATATACCGAACCGCCCGTAATGCCGAGGGCAGCCATCATCAGCTCGTCGCGCCACGAGCCGCTCTTCCATCTGAAGGTGCTCATCGGCCGCCGCTTCCACGCCCAGTTCAGCAGCGAGAAGGCCAGCAGCAACACATAGGCGATGCCGAAGCGCAAGGTAAAAATCTGTGCCGGCGAAAGCCCGTTCATGATGAGCAGTTTCGTCCACACGAACGTTGTACCCCAAACGGCCACGGTGAGGAATGCGACGGAGTGGTAGAGTAATGCTGAATTTCTTTGCATGGTGCAAAAGTAGGTAAAAAATCCGGTTGCACAATGATACAACCTGATTTTTTTGCCGGCCGGCGTACAAGAATCAAAGATGGCACGCCAGCCCCACCCTCAACTCAAACGTCTTGGCACTCACGTCGTCGTAATACTTATAATGCGTAGTGCGGGCAAAGTAAGAGCCGGCCACGAGCAAGCTCCATTCCCTATGCAGGTCGATTTCAAGTATCGGATTTACAACGAACAGGTGGGCATTGCCTTTGTCGCCCTGCGAGTTAAGGTATAACGGATTGATGCCGCTAAGGTCTTTTTGCTCGTATCCCTTCCATGTAAAAATCCGGAAGTATTTGGCATGGAGTATGAAACGGCCGAAATTGCGCATCTCTAAATGCGTCTTCGACTTGATGCTGAAACCGCTTCCCATGTTGTAGTCGCGGTCGATAAAGCTGTAATAATCGCTCTTCGTCCCGCCCAGCAGGATACCGCTGAGGAACACGCGCTGCTCTAAGCGCGAGAGGGCACCCACCGCAGGAAACGAAAAGACGGCTCCCGGGCCTATGGCCGCTGCCTCGCTGATGCGGTAAGGCGTCAGGGTGGTGCCGTCCTTCACGGGTTTTGAGTCGTAATAGCTGAAATGCTGGTAGATGCCCAGTTCCATCTTCACATCATCCCCCTCAAGCAAAGGCCTGCTCCAGATGCGGCCCAACAGATGCGCCCCGGAACAGTTCGCCATTATCGGCCAGATAATGACTGCCGTGATAAGGATGTGCGAGGAGGTTGGTGGAGAACTGGTCGCTGTCCCACACGAACCCTTTTTTGAGATTCCGGTGGATGGTTGGCTAAACCGGCCTCATGCGCCCTCCCCACGTATCTCGATGTCCCGCTTCACATTGTTGCGTATCTTGGCAAGATAGGCTTTCATGCCTTCAGCGTCCTTGTTATCGATGATTTCCAAAAGCTCCTTCAGTTCGGTGCGTATCTGTGCCACCTGCCCGCTTGTATAAGGGTTGAACAGGATTTCCTGCAACAGGTAGTCGTCCTCGTTGAGCACGCCCTTGGCGATGCGCATGTGGCGTTTGAAGGTGGTGCCCGGCGCGTCCTGATGCTTCATGACCGCCGCAAAGACGAACGTCGATACGAAAGGGATGCTCAGCGAATAGGCCACCGTACGGTCGTGCTCTTCGAATGTATACTCGTAGATATTCAGGTCGAGCTGGCGGTAAAGCTCCTTAAAGAATATGCGCCCCATGTAATCGCCTTCGCTGATGATGATGGCATTCTCTTCGCTGAGCTGCTGGAGATTGGCAAAAGTGGGGCCGAACATCGGGTGGGTGGATACATACGGATGGCCGCATTGTTCATAGAATTCCTTCAGATTGGTCTTCACCGACGATATGTCGCTGATGATGCAGTCGGCAGGCAACACAGGCATCACTTCCTTGAATGCCTGTATCGTATATTTTAAGGTGACGGCATTGATTACCAGTCCGGGCTTGAAATCCTTTATCTTATCGAGCGACGTGAAACGCTGGCAGTTGTAAGTAAACCGCATGCGCTTAGGGTCTTTCTCGTATACAGCCACCTCGTGCTCGAAACTGAGCAGGTCGATGAAGAAACTGCCCATCTTACCCGCTCCTAATACTAATATTCTCATAACACGCTGCGTATCACTGATTAATAATCTCTATCTGCTGGCGTACGCTCTCTTCATGGATGCTCTCGAACACCTTAGCGACGAAATCGGGCGACATGCCGCAGAGGGCACCCTGCGCGCCGCGCTTATCCAGAATCTCGTTGTAGCGGGCGGCCTGAAGCACCGTCATATTATGTTCTTTCTTGTACTGCCCTATCTCGCGGCTGATACGCATGCGCTTCGACAGCAACTCCATCAGTTGGTTGTCGAGCTCGTCTATCTGCTTGCGCAGCGTGGTGATGCCCTCGGTGGTCACCTTCTCGTTGCGCACCACGAGCAGCGAGAGGATATAGTCGAGCACATCGGGGGTTACCTGCTGCTTAGCATCGCTCCAAGCCTTATCCGGGTCGCAATGGCTCTCGACAATCAGACCGTCGAAACCGAGATCCATCGCCTGCTGGCACAACGGTGCTATCAACTCGCGGCGGCCGCCGATATGGCTGGGGTCGCAGATGATGGGCAGGTCGGGAATGCGGCGGTGCATCTCTATTGGTATCTGCCACATCGGCGTGTTGCGGTATATCTTCTTATCATAGCTCGAGAAACCGCGGTGGATGGCAGCCAGACGCTTTACGCCGGCCTGGTTAAGGCGCTCCATGGCGCCAATCCACAGTTCAAGGTCGGGATTCACGGGATTCTTGACAAACACCGGCACATCAATGCCCTTCAGCGCATCGGCCAAAGCCTGCATCGCAAACGGGTTAGCCGACGTGCGCGCCCCCACCCAGAGGATGTCTATGCCATACTTCAATGCCAGCTCCACGTGTTCGGGGGTGGCCACCTCTATCGAGACGAGCATGCCCGTCTCGTCTTTCACCCGCTTCATCCACGGCAGGGCTTTCTCGCCGTTACCTTCGAAACCTCCCGGCTTTGTGCGCGGTTTCCACACGCCGGCACGGAAGTTGTGGCAGCCTTTGGCAGCCAGCTGCAGGGCTGTTTCCATCACTTGCTCTTCGGTTTCGGCCGAACAGGGGCCTGCTATCACAAACGGGCGTTCGTTGTCGCTCGGGAGCCGCAACGGTTCTAATTCTAATTCCATCATTTTTATTTCGTTTTGTTTTTATCCATATTACTTGTTTCTACCACTCTACCGCGCTGATTCTGCCGAGCGCTTTCTCTATTTCTTCTTCTTTGGCACAGAGCGAGATGCGGATATACCGCTTGCCGTTACTGCCGAAGATGAAGCCGGGGGTGATGAACACGCGGGCTTCGTGCAAGGCGCGCTCGGTCAGTTCTTCCACGTCGGCATACCGGTCGGGAATCTTCCCCCACAGGAACATGCCTACCTGACCGGGGTCGTACGTACAGCCGAGCGCATCCATTATCCGCCCGGCCCACTTGCGGCGGCGGCTGTATGTGTCGATATTGGCTGCATGGTGCCACGCTGCATCGTTATTATAAGCCTCGGCCGCAGCCAGCTGCAAGCCGCGGAACGTGCCGCTGTCGATGTTGCTTTTCACCTTCAATATCCAACTGATGAACTCGGCGTTCGTCGCGCACATCCCCACGCGCCACCCCGGCATGTTGTGGCTCTTCGACATCGAGTTGAACTCGATGCAGCAGTCCTTTGCGCCCGGCACTTGCAACAGCGACAGGGGCTTCTCGTTAAGGATGAACGAATAAGGATTGTCGTTCACCACGACGATAGCATGTTCGCGGGCAAAGCGCACCAGCCGCTCGTATGTGTCCATGCGGGCATTGCCGCCGGTAGGCATGTTCGGATAGTTGGTCCACATCAGCCTCACTTGCGAGAGGTCCATCCGTTCCAGTTCATCGAAATCGGGTTGCCATCCGTTGTCCTCGCGCAGGTTGTAGTTGACGATGCCGGCACCCAGCAACTTGCTCAATGAGGTATAGGTGGGGTATCCCGGATTGGGCACGAGCACTTTGTCGCCGGGATTGACAAAGGCCAGCGTAACGTGCAGGATGCCTTCTTTCGAGCCGATGAGCGGCTGTATCTCCGCTTTAGGGTCGAGGTCTACACCATACCAGCGCTTGTAGAACGCGGCCATGGCCTCGCGCAGCTCCGGTGTGCCCGATGTAGGCTGGTAGCCATGAGCCCCGGGCTGGCGGGCTACCTCGCACAGCTTGTCGATTGTTTTCTCCGACGGCGGCATGTCCGGGCTGCCGATGGCCAGACTGATGATGTCGCGGCCTTCGGCATTCAACTGGGCCACTTCCTTCAGTTTACGGCTGAAATAATATTCGCTGACCAGCCCTAACCGGTCGGCAGGCTGGATACTTTTACATTGACTGTTTACCATCTTGATACTCTCCTATCACTTTTAGTTCCTTGGTTAACGGCATGATTGCATCGATGCTCTGGCGGTAACGCGTCAGATTGTCATACGTCACGTCTACATAGAAAAGGTATTGCCACTCCTTGCCGATAATGGGCAGGCTCTGGATTTTCGTGAGATTGATTTTATAGAACGAAAGGATGCTCAGCACCTGCGAGAGCGACCCCTCCTCGTGGGGCAGCGAGAAGACAAGACTGGCCTTGTCGGTATTCTCCAACGGGCGGAGGAAGTCGGCCTTACGGGGGTCGCAGCACACGAGGAAGCGGGTAAAGTTGTGCTTATTGTCCTCAATATGGTCTTCCAATATCTTCAACCCGTAAAGCCGGGCCGCCTCAGCACTGCAGATGGCCGCCCATCCCAGGCACTGGTGGTCGGCTATCAGTTTGGCACTCCCTGCCGTATCTTCGCTTTCCACATGCTTCATGTCAGGATGATTAGCCAGGAAGGCACGGCATTGCATCAGTGCTACCGGATGCGAATGCACCTCGCGTATGGTTGTCCAGTCGTCGCCGGGCAGGCAGCAGATACAATGGCTGATGTGCAACTTGTGCTCGCCTACCACCGTTGTTCCACTGTCGCGAAGCAACTCGTAGTTGTGAAGCAGGCTGCCTGCAATGGTATTTTCGATAGCCATCATACCAATGACCGTCGGGTCGCGTTTGATGTTCTCGAACACTTGTTCGAATGTCGAGCAACAAATAAGCTGTATCTGTTCGCCCTCGAAATACTGATGCGCCGCGATGTCGTGAAACGACCCTATCAGTCCCTGTATTGCTATTCTCTTCATCCCTATCCGTTAATTTGTTGGTCCGACAAAAAATCCCGCCTCATTCCGAATGAAGCGGGACTTGATTGTATCTTCTTTTTAAGATATGTCTTGTCATAAGTTGAAATTTACACGCAACTTCCCGCTTCACAGTGCTCTGCAAAGTAAAAGTAAAAGTAATAAAAAGATGCGTTCAATTTCTTCATTGCCTTGTTCTTTTATTTATTTCGCTTGCAAAAGTATAACTTTTCTACGAACTACGCAAATAAATTGCAAAAAACTTTTATTTCAGATTACGTATTCCACAATCCATAATCAAAAAAACTACAGCCCCAGTGGGTTTATATTGCTGTATGCCTGCCTCACTTTCTGCTCTACCCCCTCGGCACTGTACTCCCCGCTTACATCGGCCAATTGCCCGGGATCCAGTTCCAGTACCTTTTGCATATCTTCCCCGGCCTGTTTGCTTTCACCGCGCTCGTAATGTATTTGCCCCCGTTCCTTAAAGGCGTCGGTGCAGAAAGGATTCACCTCTATCACCTTATTATAATATCCGATGGCGGCAGCGTCATCGCCCCTTGCATGCTCAATGCGCGCTTTCAGCAGCAACACATCCTCGTTATCGGAAAACACGGACAGCAAATGACTGGCATCCTCATCGGCACTATCGGCATCACCCATCTTCAGCAGCGTCTTACCGCGCAACAGATACGCATCGCCGAAATCATCCCTCAGCGTTATAGCCTTGGTAAGCAATGCAATGGCATTTATCACTTCACCACACCCGATGTGCGCTTGTGCATACAGGTAGAGCGCATCCGGATTCTCTTTGTCCAGCTCCATCGCTTTCCCGCATGCCTGCATCATCCTGCCGTAGTCTTCCATCAGGTAGGCCACCCGAGCCATTTGCATGAATATGGCCGCATTCTCAGGCTCGGCCGCGGCCAGCTTCCCCAACTGTTCCAAGGCAAGCGGCAGCTCGTTGTTGTGCATCAGGGCTGTAGCCAGGTAATCACGCACTTCCAAATCGTCTTTTATCTTCAGCGCCTCCTGGTAACACTTCACGGCATACCCCCACTGCCCCATCTTGGCTGCTCTTACCCCGTCAAACTTGAACAGTTCAAAGTTCTTCGCCTCATCGGCCTGCCGTTTCTCTTCGGGTGTCTCTTCCTTGCCCCCGAACAACGCCTTAAAGAAATTCATATCCGTAACATTTAATTTAAAAATTCGAACAGCAAAAATACGTTTTTTATTCTTAAACGCAAAATTTTTTGCATGAAGAATTAAAATATTATGTAACTTTGCTAACCGGAAAGATTAATATACGGATAATAACAAATGGAAAAGAAAACATTAGCTGTACTTGGAATGATGTGCACCGGATGCGCTGCGCATGTGGAGCGGAAACTGCAATCGCTCGACGGCGTGGGGGCGGCATCCGTCAACCTGCCTGCACGGACAGTACTCATAGAATACGACAAACAAAGGGTTACGCCCGGACAAATGAAAGAGGAATTGAGCAAAATAGGCTACGACCTCGTGGTGGAAGAAGACCGCAACGTGGAAGCCATCGAGCGGCGGGCTTATGCCGCGCTGCGCAATAAGGTGGCGGCTTCGTGGCTGATTGCCGCCATTACGATGGCACTTTCGATGGGCTGGCTCCAGGTGGGCAGCATGGATACGGCCAACCAGACAATGCTGTTGCTGGCACTCGCCAACCTGATTTACTGCGGCAGGCAGTTTTATGACACTGCCTGGCGCCAACTGATACACGGCTCGGCAAGTATGGACACACTGGTGGCTTTAAGTACGGGCATATCATTCCTTTTCAGCGTGTTCAACACCTTTTGGGGCGAACAGACATGGGGTGCCCGCAACATTGAATGGCATACTTACTATGACGCCTCGGTAATGATTATCACCTTCGTGCTCACCGGCCGGTTGATAGAGGAACGGGCCAAGAACGGTACGGCATCGGCCATCCGCGCACTGATGGGCATGGCTCCGAAAACGGCACACCTGGTAGATAGCGGCACTGTTGTCGACGTGCCTATCTCCGCCTTACAGCCCGGCGACATCATTGAGGTGAAAGTTGGCGAGAAGATTCCCGTAGACGGAAGCGTCGTGTCGGGCGAACCGCGCATCGACGAGTCGATGATTTCGGGCGAGGCGCTCCCGGTAGTCAAGCGGAAAGGCGACAAGGTGCTCACAGGCACCATCACCCACGAAGGCACATTCAGGTTCAAGGCCGAAGAAGTGGGGCAAAAAACCGTATTGGCCAACATGATACGCATGGTACAGGCAGCCCAAGGCTCGAAAGCCCCGGTACAGCGGGTGACAGACAAGGCTGCAAGGATATTCGTGCCCGCAGTGGTGGGTATCTCCGTGCTTACGTTTCTCCTGTGGCTCTTCATCGGTGGTACGGCTCTGTTGCCCCGTGCCGTCCTTTCGGCTGTCTCGGTACTGGTTATCTCCTGTCCGTGTGCCATGGGACTGGCCACACCTACGGCCCTGATGGTGGGCATAGGAAAGGCGGCGCAGAAGAACATCCTCATAAAAGACGCAAAGGCACTGGAAAGCATACGGAAAGTGAATGCCGTGGTGGTGGATAAGACCGGAACTATCACCTTCGCCCCGCATACGCCGGCCGCCGGCTCCCGGCCTTCATCCCCCGCCGCAGCCCCTGCACCTCCACAAGAAACCCTTAAGCCGCATGCACGCGAAGCGATGGAAGAACTGCAACAGATGGGAATAGAAATATACATGATGAGCGGCGACAAGGAGGAGCACGTGAGATACTGGGCCGGGCAAGCCGGTATAAAACACTATCAAAGTAAGGTGATGCCGCAAGACAAAGAAGACCTCGTACGGAAGCTGCAGCGCGAGGGCAGACACGTGGCCATGGTGGGCGACGGCATCAACGACAGCCAAGCCTTGGCTGCCGCTGACGTAAGCATCGCCATGGGGAAAGGCACAGACATCGCCATGGAAGTAGCACAGGTAACGCTGATGGGCAACGACCTGCGGCGCATCCCCGATGCCATCCGCTTATCGCACAAAACCGTCGGCATGATACATCAGAACCTGTTTTGGGCATTTATATATAATGTGGTATGCATCCCACTGGCAGCAGGCGCACTGTACGGAGTGTCCGACTTCCAGATAACGCCGATGTGGGCAAGCGCACTGATGGCGATGAGTTCGGTAAGCGTTGTGCTGAACTCTCTGAGGCTGCGCTTTGCCTGATGCCTTGGGAACCGCCACCTTAACGGCCGTTAAGGTGGCGGCAACAGGCACCGCCTGCGCACCATCCAGCACATGTTTTCACTCATCTGCCTGAAAGAGCGGGTCTTCGGGTGCTACCATAATTGGCTTTTGATTGTAAGCCTTCAGTATATCCTCGGGCACATACTTCTTGTCGACCACCAAGCGGAACATGTATTCACGGAACCAGCGGTCGGTCATGATCATACTGCCTTTTTGGCCCCATTCGCCTCCCCACGAGTTTTCCACTTTCCATTTCTTTGCTTTTCCGTCGGCATCCAGATCGACGGCCGAGAGCGTCATGGCATGCGTGGAACCGCTGTCGAAAGTGGCGATGCGCTGCGCCTTGTCCATGCCGAAAGTGGTGCCGAAGAGCGCGCCGTAATCGAAGTTTTCGGTATCGGCATAGCCGCGTTTGCGGTCGAGCATCTTCCCCACATCGTACGAACTGTATAGCTTGCGCCCGTCTTTTATCGAAGCGATGGCCATTTTCTCGATGTCGTCCATCGGCAGGTTTACGTATTTCCAGTTGTGCCCGTCGTAGGTATGGCGGTCGTATTCCACCTCGTAAGTCTTGTAGTAAGGGCGGCGCGGGTCGTTCATCACCATGATAAACGTACCGTTGAGCGGTGCTCCCGCCACTTCCTTATAAAACTCCTGTGGGGTATAAGTTTTCGGGGGGCCTATTTGCTTTCCGTTTTTGTCTTTGAAGGCATAAGTGAACTGCTTTACCGGCTCGCCCAGTGTCAATGCAAGCATACGGTATACTTCGCCGAGCATGCGGGTCTTCTCTGTCCTGACAGCTACAGGCTTCTTGCCGTCGGCCACCATTTGTCGCAGCTGCAAACCGAACTCGCGCAATTTCGAAGATACCAGCCGCGACATCCTTGAGGTATTTTCGCTCGAAAACGTTTCAGCCATCACAGCTTTCGGCACAAGCCCGTATTTCTCTGTCAGGTCGGCCACGCCGCAGAATGTGCCGCCGTCGCTGATGGGGTTTTTAAAGAAGAACTGCACACGCTGGTCGTCCATCGGTTTCTTTGCATTGTCCACTACGCCTTGCAGAAAGAGGTTGGCTTTTTCGAGCTGATCCCAAAAGAAGAGGTAGCCGTGGGAAAGCTCAATGCGGAGCGAATCGGTTTTCTGGGCGAAATTGCCACGCAACACATTGAATCCTGTGAACATCCAGCACCGCCCCGAACTTTGCTGGTCGGTAATCGTCTGGCTTTTGGTTTCATCGCTGAAATAGGTATCCAGCTCGCCGGCATTGGCACGGTTCATGGCCAGATTGTCTATAGAGTTACTCGCAATGGCATTCACTAACGCACGGTCTGCCGGCGAGCTTTTCTGCGACTGCTCTATCTCCCTTAGCATCTGTGCGGAGATACCGCCGTCGTTTGTTTGGGCTGCGGCCGGGAATGCGATAGCCATAGCCAGTGTCAATAAGGAAATTCTTTGGTTCATTGATGTATGGTATATTATTTAAAACTTTTCTTCTGCAAAATAACGCCACAAAGGTGCAGCCATCAGTGCCTGCTTGATGTCGCCGCACTCAAGCATAGCCTTTACTTCTTCGTATGTAAACAGGCACACTTCTATATCCTCCGTCTCATCAAGATGCTGCCCGGCTATTTTCTCTACGCCTTCTGCCAAGAAGCAATGGGTAAGATTGTCCATCGTGCTCGGATTGGCCGAAAGCGTCATCAGCTTGCGCCACCGGCCCCCGCCATACCCCGTTTCTTCGAGCAACTCGCGGCGGGCAGCGGCCTCGGGTGCTTCCCCGTTCTCCGTCACACCGGCTGTAATCTCATAACAGGTTTGACCGAGGGCGTAACGGTACTGCCGCACAAAGACGAAGCGGCCGTCGACGGTAACGGCAATGACATTAATCCAATCGGGATACTCCAATACGTAATACTCGTCGTTGACCACTCCTGTGGGTAATTTCACTGTATCGCACCGGGCCGTGAGCCATGGCCGCCGGATGATGTACTCGCTTTTCAGCGTCTCCCATTTCATATCCTTCCCTTTCGTCATAATGCGTTCTATCCAGAAATAAATGTTCAAAGTTAGCCAATAATTTCTATATTCAGGATAGAAATACAGATAATTTTCGATTTTTTATTATCTGTGCGGGATTTTAAAGCAACATGGGAGGAAAAGGGATAAAAAACACTGTGCTGCAGTCATCACGACTCGCAGCACAGTTTCCAATTAAAGGTCCTCATTTGTTTAGTGTTATTCCTTACTTGTTCCCAGTACGAATACTATTAATGTGTATCACTGGATTTGAATGTTCTCCGAACGTTGTGCCTTGATGCGCTCCACACCTTGCTCCACGGGAGCCTTGAGGTCGGAGATGAACGCGTTCTTCACGTCATCGAGCACCACGGCCGGCCGATAATCGGGCTTCGCCGTACGGAACGTTACATGGTTCGCGTCGAGGCCGTCGACGTGGCGGGCGAACAGTCCGTAGGCCGGTGTGGGGCCTGCAAACTTAGGTTCGGGATAGTGGGTGCCCTGTTCCCGGTATTCGCGGTCGCCCCACTGCTTTGCTCCCCCGCCCCGGTACTGTATCCTGATATTGTTCAGGGCAATGTTCCGCAGCGGCACGCCCGGCATTCCGGTAATGATGATGCCGGCCAGCGAGTCGACATCGGTAGCGATGAGGTTGCTGATTTGTATATCGGCTCCCGCCGACGGGCGGGCCACCTCCTTCGGCCCGCGGTTGCGGCAGCCGGTAGTGATGTATATGGGATAATGGTGCACGTGGCTCATCGTGATGTTATCCACCACGATATTTTCCATTACTCCTTGGTCTACCTCCTCGAAAGCCAGTCCGCTGCTGTACATGAAAGTGCAGTTGGCCAGCGCGATATTGCGGTATCCGCCATTCGACTCCGTGCCCAGTTTGAACCGCCCGCACACCCAGTTTACTGTTTCGGGTATATACGTGCCGTCGAGCAGCGTACCCAACTTATAGCCCGTTATCACGCAATTACTGATGGCGATATGCTCGCATGCCACCGGTTTGTTCAATGCATAAGAGCTTTTCAACACCAAGGCATCATCGCTCGGAGTGTTGATTTTACAGTTGGTCACGGTCATGTATTTGCAGCAGTCGATATCAATGCCGTCGCGGTTAGTGTCTATCACTACATTGTCGATATTCACCAAGTCGCAACCCGTGGTGATGATGGCGAAATGCCCGCCACGGTAGATGGTGACATCGCGGATAAGCACATTGCGGCAGTTCTTCATGGCTATGGCCTTGTCGCCCGTGCCGATACTGCCGCCCGAGAGGTTCCCGCCTTTTTCCGTATCCTCCTTCGTCAGCCCTTTCCCGTCTATCATCCCGCGCCCCGTAACCGACACGTTGCGCTCGCCTACGGCATATATCAAACTGTTATGGAAATAGGTATGACCTCCGTCCTGATACTCGGGAAACCCGAACACCTCCGATTCGTCGTATGCCTTCATCGACGGGGGCGCGGCCAGGATGGTTGCCCCGGCCATGAGGTGCAGCTCGATGTTGCTCTTCAGGCGGATGCTGCCGCACAGGTATTTGCCGGGCGGCACCACCACCTTGCCGCCGCCGGCAGCTGCCGCCACCGCTATCGCCTGATTTACGGCCGTATGGTCGAGCGTTTTCCCGTCGCCTCGCGCGCCATGGTCTTTAATGTTGTATGTACCCGACGCAAAGGCACGAAGCACCAGCATACAGGTGCATATAAACAGTAGTCTTTTCATTTGCTTTATTGTTTCAGCTGCAAAGAAACGCATATTCTGCAGAACAGAAACAGGACAATCGTACGCTTTTCGGGAAATTTGTACATATTTCCGCGCCTATTCTCAAGATTATTACTTATCTTTGCCACAGATAAGCTGTGCCTGGGCATTTTGAAAGCAAACTTTCATGCCGCCCGCTTGCATTATCTTACAATCTAAAACAAAAACGGCTACTCATCATGGACAAGATATACATCTTTTTACTACTGCTGCTGTGCCCGATGGCCGCGCAGGCTGCCGACCTGAACAAATACGTACTTACTGGGAAACGAATATCTACGGCCGACGGAATGGCCAACGACTATGCGTACGATATGGTACAAGACCCGAACGGCTTCATTTGGATCGGGGCCAGCTACGGACTGAGCCGGTACGACGGGTACTCGTTTGCCAACTACTACTCGCTGAGCAGCAACCAAGGGAAGAAAATCGACGCAAACGTGGGCAACCTGTATCTCGACAAGACCCACAGCATATTATGGATACACACAGCCACGTTTACCTTTGCCTGCTACGACCTGAAGCGCGGGCGCTTCGTAGACTACACGGGCAACAACGACGAGAACCGCCCGTTCAGGCGGATGCTGCGCAACGACGGCGAACTGTGGCTGTACGACCCGCGCTCGGGCTTGCGCCATATCACCTACCGGGACGGGCTGTTCGTATGCACCGATTATAATAAGGATAATGGGAAGCTGCCCACCAACTGCATCAACCGGGTAATAGA
Source organism: Prevotella sp. UBA1378 (assembly GCA_002305505.1). Lineage (GTDB taxonomy): Bacteria > Bacteroidota > Bacteroidia > Bacteroidales > Bacteroidaceae > Prevotella. The sequence goes on from DBRC01000061.1 coordinate 35,824, forward strand.
ACGGCCGGGAAGCAAGGATGTGTGGGTGCTTACGGACGTGGGGCTGTTCGCCATCGGGCCCGGAGGGGGGATACGACCCCTGGACAAAGGGCATTTTTATGAAGGAAATGTCTACGGCAACCGCATCCTCTGCCTGCGCGAGAACAATATCATCGGCATCTATGAAGGCCAGCGGAAACACAGGCAGATAAAAATCCCGTCGCCGCTGGGCACGCTGAAAACCATACGGAGCAACATTGTATGGCAGGACAAATGGCTCATCTTCAGCGGGGATACCTATTGCATAGACCTGAAAACGAATACCGTGAGCAAGCCGGAAAAATACCAGGTAAGCAACGGACTGCTGCTGGACAGTATCGACGGCTACTACTTCGAATCGAACAAGACCGGGAAACTGTGGATATTCCCCCCGGAGGGAGAGATGCGGATGCTCAACTTGATACCCGACGTGAAATTCACAGCCGAACGGAACAGGAAATACAACATTACAAGAGGGAAGAACGGACTGTTCTATATCGCCTCCTATGGCAACGGATTCTTCTTGTACGACCACCCCAACGGCAACCTGCGCCACTTCTCGGCCAACGACCCGCAACCGGTCATCGACACCAACTTCCTGCTGAACATCATGGTAGACAGCAATGGGGGCATTTGGATAGCGCAGGAATCGATGGGCGTGGCGTTCATCACGATGGCAAACGAGTCGCTGGCGGAATATATCATGCCTATGCCCGGCCGTAAGGGCGACTGGGCCAACTACGTGCGCATGGCGGTGCAAAAGCGCGACGGCAACGTGGTGTTCAGCACGAAAGACAACAAACTCTACGAACTCAACCCGCATACCAACGCCATCAGACTGCTGCAAGAGATGAAGGCGACGGCCTACTCTTACCTCGAAGACAACGACGGACACACATGGATAGCCACCCGCGGAGCCGGCCTGTATGTAGACGGCGTGAACTATACCAAGATGGAGAGTGGGCGAAGGATTCCGAGCAACGACCTGTACAACATCGCCCAGGATAAATACGGCCGCATATGGATTGCCACGTACGAGGACGGACTGCTCATGACAAAATACGAGGAGGGGAAACCGCTGAAGTTCAAGCAACTGCTCACCAGAAGCATCAACGAGGGAAGGCTCCACCATATCGCCATCGACAAGGGCGGGCGCATCTGGATTGCATCCAACAACGGACTGTATACGGCCGACATCAATAAGCACGGCATAACGAACGATGACTTCACGTGCTTCAACACCAGCAACAGCAAATTCCCGTACGACGAGGTGAGATATGTCGCCATGGCTTCCGACGGGCACCTGTGGACGGGCGGAAAGGGAAGTGGCATCGTAAAGTGTTCTTTCTCCGGCGATTACAAGGAACTGGAATACACGGAAATAACTAATAAGCAGGGACTGGCCAACAACAATATCTGCAGCATCACGGAAGACCGCTACGGCAATATATGGGCGGCTACGGAAAACGGACTGTCGCACATATACGATAAAGATTTCAAGGTGAAGACATACCGCGCAAGGAAACTGTTCGAACGCAATATCTATTCAGAAGGATGCGCCTCGAAAATGGCCGACGGGCGCTTGATGCTGGGCACACGGTACGGCCTTGCCATCGTAACGCCGAAACGCAACGAGCATACCGAAAAGAAACAGCCGGCCATCTGCATCACCGACATCCGCGTCAACGGCATATCGGCCAGCGACAGCAGCCTGTTCGCGCTTGCCCCCGACTGCTCCGACGAGGTGGCCTTGGCATATAACGAGAACACAATATCCATCACGTTTTCCAATTTCGACTATGCCAACATCGAATCGGCATTGTACCAGTACTATTTAGAGGGATATGACAAAGACTGGAAACCGCTGACGAGCGTCAACCACGTGGAGTATGGCAACCTGCGGCCGGGAAAATACGTTTTCCACCTCCGCTCGCTGAGCAACAACCAATGGAGCGCGGAGAAAACGCTGGCCATCATCATCCGGCAGCCATGGTACAATACGGGCTGGGCATGGTGCATCTACCTGCTGCTGACGGTATCCGTCGTCTACTATATATACCGTAACTGGCGCGATAAGTTCGAGCTGCACCAGCAAATGCGGCTGGAAAAACAGCTGACGGAATTTAAGTTGGGCTTCTTCACTAATATCACGCACGAGTTCCGCACGCCACTGGCTATCATACAAGGGGCCGTAGACAAGATAGACCAAGGGAGCACGCCCAACAGGGCGGCGGTACAAACCGCCCGCAGGGGCACGAAACGGCTGCTCCGGCTGGTAAACCAGCTGATGGAGTTCCGCAAGGTGAATACGGGCAACATGCGGTTGAACGTGGAGGAGGGGAACATCATCGAGTTCGTGCGCGACATCTACCAGGACTTCTGGAGCATCGCCAAGCAAAAGGAGGTGCAGATGACTTTTACGCCGTTCGCAAAGAGCTATAACGTGCCTTTCGACAAGCAACTGGTAGAGACAATGGTGTACAACCTGCTGAGCAACGCCGTGAAATATGCCCCCGAACGCGGAAGTATAGCCGTACGGGTAACACTTACCAACAGCCGTCTCAGCATCAGCGTGGAAGACAATGGGAAAGGCATCAGCGACGAACAGATGAAGCAGCTCTTCCAGCCGTTCATGAACGGATACACCAGCAGGGGAGGCATGGGTATCGGACTGTATACAGCCCACCGGATGGCCGCGATACACAAGGGGCAGCTGCAATACGAGCGGGTAGCGGAAGAAGGGGGCTCGCGCTTTACGCTACTGCTGCCGGCCGGCGCTGCAGCTTACACTAAAGGGGACTACCGCAAGGCAACGGCCATCAATACGACTGAATTGAGGGAAAAGGATGGGGGTACGCAGGAAATCATCCGCGAACTGAAGCCGGAGGCATTCAACGACATCACCATCGCCCTCATCGAAGACGATGCCGACATGATGGAACAACTGAAGGAAGAGATTGGCGTCTACTTCCGCATCAAGGGCTACACTACAGGCGGAAGCGCGCTCAAAGGCATCATGGACGAGCAGCCGGAACTGGTAATCTGCGACGTAATGCTGCCCGACATGAACGGCTACGACATTACGCAACAGATAAAGGCCGGGACGGACATCCCGGTGATCATGCTTACTGCGCTCGACGACGAAAACCACCAGATAAGAAGCTATAAGGCCGGGGCCGACGACTACATGGTGAAGCCTTGCAACTTCCGCCTGCTGATTGCACGGTCGATACAGCTCATCAGCAAGCGCAAAGCAGCAGCGCAGGCGCAACAGAGCATCGAAACAGCTGAAGCAAAGAATGCCACGAAAGCCAAAACGGCGGAAAGCCTGCCGCAGGGAACAATCATCACCTCGCAGGCCGACAAGCATTTCCTCGAAAAGATCCAGACAATCATCGCCCAGCGCATCAGCGACCCGAACTTCACCGTCGACCAGCTGGCTGCCACCGCAAACATGGGCCGAACCAAGTTCTTCAACAAAACAAAGGAGCTCACGGGCATGTCGCCCAACAAGTACTTGCAAACCGAGCGCATGCGTTTGGCTGCCGAACTGCTACGTGATGGCGAACTGACGGTAGCCGAAGTGAGCTACCGCGTAGGCATACAGGATGCCTCTTACTTCAACAAATGTTTTAAAGCTGCCTATGGAGTGGTACCAAGCAAATACAGATGAACGGATTAACAGGTTAACAAATTAACAGATTCAACAATCTGTTATATGATACATCAAACTCATTTTATACATGAATAAGGGTATGCTGAAGCGTGAAGGTAAGGACAATGATGGGGAGTGGGGGGCGCTTAACACTTAACTATCCCCAAAGCAATGTATGCCCAAACAAACGACATACCATATAAGAAACGTGGGGTTCGATGAATTATAAGTGCCTATAAATTTGGTGATCAGTAAAATTTGTTATAACTTTATTGTGTTGAGATACAAAGAATTACAAAAAAAATCGCTATGATCACCAAGGGCAAAGTTTTTCGCAAGCTCAAGGAACTCTTGAAATATTTTGTATGGCAGATGACTTCTGCAAGTTTTTTGATGCAATGATGGCAAAATACACGCTAAAACCGGTTAATAAGAGAAAATATCACCGCGATTCTACGATGTCGAAGGCAGAGGTGATGCTCATTATGATTCTTTTCCACGATTCAGGCTACCGTTGCCTAAAGCATTTCTATTTGGATAAAGTCTGCAGGCACCTTCGCCATCTGTTTCCACAGGTTGTCTCTTACAATCGATTTGTTGAGCTTGAGAGAGAGGTGGCTCTTCCTTTGGCATTGTTCATCAAGAAGGTTCTTTTAGGCAAATGTACCGGCATCAGTTTTGTGGACAGCACCCCTTTGCGCGTTTGCAGGAACCAACGCATTCATATTCACAAGGTATTCAAGGGCATAGCCCAAAGGGGGAAGTGCTCGATGGGTTGGTTCTTCGGTTTCAAGCTTCATCTGATCTGCAACGAGAAAGGGGAACTGCTCAATTTCATGATTACGCCGGGAGACGTTGATGACCGAAAGCCGTTGGAATACAAGAACTTT